>MELA01000120.1:0-50334 GCA_001767495.1 Acidobacteria bacterium RIFCSPLOWO2_12_FULL_65_11
CTGACAGAGGTCGGCCTTGAGGGCGGCGGCGAGCGCGATGGCCGTCAGGTCCGAGCCGCCGCGGCCGAGCGTCGTAATGTGTCCTCCCGGCGTCTGACCCTGGAAGCCGGCGACGATGACGACGTTGCCCGCATCGAGGAGCCGGTGGGTTTCTTTCGGCGTGATGTTCTTGATCTTGGCCTTCGTGTGGACGCCATCGGTGACGATGCCCGCCTGGGCGCCGGTGAGCGACACGGCCGGCATGCCGATCGCGTGCAGGGCCATGGCCGTGAGCGCGATCGCCATCTGCTCGCCCGTCGCCAGCAGCACGTCCATTTCGCGCTCGGGCGGGTCAGAGGTGATCTTCTTGGCGAGGCTGATCAGCTCGTCGGTCACACCGCTCATGGCCGACACGACGACCACAATCTGGTGGCCCTGCTTTCGGCTTTCGCTCACTCGCCGAGCGACGTTCTTGATCCGTTCCGCGTCGCCGACCGAGGTGCCGCCGTACTTCTGAACGATGAGTGCCATGTGGGCCGAATGATCCTATTACAGGTGCTCAGTGCCAGGTGCCAGGTGCTGAATGCAGGTGCCGAATGCTACAGCGCTTTTCCCAGCGCCGTGGTACGTAGTGTCTGGCTTTAGCCAGACCGGCACGCGGTCCGCCTGAAGGCGGACACTACAGCGTTGTGAAAAACGCTGTAGGTGCGGGGTGCCGGGTGCGCGGTCAGACCAAGAGAAGGCTGACCACGCCCACGACCGCGAGGAGGAGCACGCCGCCGATCGCGAAGCGAATCCAGCGCGTGAACGGCACGCCTGCTGCGAGCAGGATCGCCATCAGCGCGCCATTGGTGGGCGTGGCCAGTTCCGTCAGGCCCGCGCCCGTCTGGTAGGCCAGCACCGGCACCTGACGCGACAGCCCGAGCACGTCGGCCAGCGGCACGAAGAGCGGCATCGTCAGCACGGCGTGCCCGCTCACGCTCGGCACGACGACGTGAATGAGCGCGTGAAACGGGACCATCAGCACGGAGGCGGCCATGGGCGGCACGCCGGCGAGCGGCGTCACCAGGCCGTTGAGGATGGTGTCCACGATCCGGCCGTCCTCGAGCACCACCGTGATGCTGCGCGCGATGCCGACCATGAGCGCCGCCGAGAGGAGGCTCTGCATCCCCTCGAGATAAGCCGTCACCGTTCCCGTCAGGCCGAGCCCACCGATCAGACCCGCGGCGAGGCCGCCAATCACAAATGCGGCCGACAGCTCATTGAATCCCCAGCCAAGTCGAAGCGCGCCGTAGACGTACGCCGCCATCGGCGCGAGCACGAGGGCGAGGATCAGAACGTGGCGGCCACTTGTCGTGTCCGCCTTCAGGCGGACATCGAGGTTCGACTGAAGCCGTACGTCGATGTCCGGCTGAAGCCGGACACTACGTACGTCTCGTACGTCTCGTACGTCTCGCGACGCCTCACGCGTGCGCGCCGCATACCTCATCGTCCAGCCAATCCACAGACCCAGACCGACGATGAACATGCCCAGCCGAAGACCGCCGGCGGAGAGCGGCGGCAACTGCGCCAGCTTGAGGGCGATCCCGGCTTGAAATGGATTGGTCGGACCGAAGGCGCTTCCGACCATCGCCGCTCCCGCGCTCATCGCCACCACCACGACGGCGTCAACGCCCAGGCCGCGCCCGAGCACGAGGAGGGCCGGCACGAGTGGAATGATTTCCTCCTGCATGTTCTCGAGCGCGCCCATCGTCCCGAAAAAGAGCGACATGATCGGCACGATCCACAGGCCTCGCCCGGCAAACGCAGAAACGAGCGCCGCGACCACCGCGGGCAGCGTGCCGAGGCGATCGACGACGACCCACGCGCCCCCGACGAGGATCACGACGGCGATCACGTCGGCCGCCGCGACGAACCCTCGCGGAATAGCCACGATGGCCGCAAACGGTCCGACCGGCGCGGCATCGGTTCGATGGTAGGTGCCCGCCACGACGATGCGCCGCCCGGTTGCCGGGTCGTCACGCCTGTCGTACTGGCCGGCCGGCAGGATCCAGGTCATCGCGGCGGAGACGAGGACCGCCCCGCCAAGCAGCACAATCGGATGCGGAACACGCACGCACTGATTATATGGGTGCAGCGCCTGCGGCCCGAGCGAGCGCGAAGGCGCGAGTGAGAGCGAGCGGGGGTGGGGCCCCGCGAGCAGTGATTAAAGGTGCGAGGGCTTCAGTGCGCCGACAAGGCTGGCGGCGTCACGACCAAGGTTTGCACGATCGCGAGCAGATCTTCGAGCCAGAGGGGCTTGAATCGCAGTTCGGCCCCCAGCGAGCGAAGCTGGTCCGACACCGCGTCGTCGATGAAATAGTCACCAGTGACAATGGCCACCGGCGGCTTTCGCTCCGTATCCCGGGCCCGCAGGCGCCGGAGGAACTCGACGCCATCGACGAGCGGCATGCGCAGGTCGAGGATGATGGCGTCGGGAGGGCTCAGGCTCGCCTCCTTCAGGCCGGCTTCGGCGTTGTTGGCCGTCCGCACCTGATAGCCTTCGAGCTTGAGCAGTCGGGCAAACGTCTCGGTCACTCCCAAGTCGTCATCGACAATGAGGACCGTTCGCGACGCAATCGCAGGCATCAGATCCATGCCGTTAGTTGTGATTCGCAGCCGCCGTCACACTCGAGGCGCGACCGATCCGCAGTCCGAGCGAAGACGAGGCGACCGGATGGGGCTGAGTGAGAACCGCCTCGATGTCGGCCTCTCGGAGCAAGGCAGCTGTGGGGTCATCAAAGTACTCGACAACCGTTCCAGCGGGGCCGAGGTTGATGGAGAGTCTGTACGGGCCGCTGGGAGCCACGGCTGCGATCTCCCATCGAACACGTTCTGGACCAAGCATGAAGAAGTTGGACATGGCGCTAGTGGCCCCGCAAGCCACGGGCCATCGAGAGTAATTTCAACGAAGGCGCTTAGAACCAGTGACTTATGGGTGAATCTGCTTCTTCACGTCGAACGAGTCTTTTATCGTTGTGTTCATGAGAGAAGTACGAACTGCACATAACGGCACCGTTCATTGGTCGTAATCTCAAACAAACAAATGGTTTACTGGTAAGTGTCTAGTTATGTAACAAATAGTCGCAAATGGAACCTCGCTGGCCCCGTGAAGCGTCTCGCCGAGTTCGGTCCCGATCGTTCACAGATGAACCCAGGTAAGTTTGCTAGAGTTGGCGCTATGAAACACAAACGCTCTCGCCTTGCCGCTCTGGTCGCCCTCGTCCTTGCCGCCGGCACCGCCATGCTCGCCCAGCAGCCGCGGGCGCAGCAGGCGCCAGCGCAGCAAACGCTCAACCTGCAGGACACCATCCCGTTTGATGCCGCCGTGCGCACGGCGACGCTTCCCAACGGCATCAAGGTCTACGTCCGGGGGAACGAGCGGCCGGCCAAGCGCGTCTCGATGCGCCTGGCCGTCAAAGCGGGATCGATCAACGAGGCCGACGATCAGCAGGGGCTCGCGCACCTGGTCGAGCACATGGCGTTCAACGGCAGCGCGCACTTCAGGCCCGGCGAGCTCGTCTCGTACTTCGAGCGGGTCGGCTCGCGGTTGGGTCCGCACGTCAACGCCTACACGAGCTTCGACGAAACGGTCTACATGCTCGAGCTGCCGAGCGACCGGCCCGACGTCGTGTCGCAGGGTCTGACGGCGCTCGCCGATTTCGGCGGCGGGTTGACGCTCGATCCAGCCGAGATCGAGAAGGAACGCGGCGTCGTCATCGAGGAGTGGCGCGGCGGGCTCGGCGCCAACTCACGCATTCGCGACAAACAGTTGCCCGTCCTTTTCTTCAACTCGCACTACGCGGAGCGGCTTCCCATCGGCAAGCCCGAGATCCTCCGCAGCGCGCCGCCAGCGCGGCTGCGCGCGTTTTACGACACCTGGTATCGCCCCGACAATCTAGCGGTCGTCGTCGTCGGCGACATCGACGCCCAGCAGATCGAACAGTCCGTCCGATCGAGCTTCGGGCCGCTCGCCGCCCGCGCGCCGGCCGCTCCCGAGCCCAACAAGACGGTTCCGCTACAGCGACAGATGCTGACCAGCGCAGCCGCCGATCCTGAGCTCACGCGATCGACAGTGGAGATCGTCTGGAAGCGGGCACACGAGGGCGGGCCGCGCGTCGTCGATTACCGGCAGGACCTGCTGGATCGGTTCGTCGCTCGAATGATCGACGAGCGGTTCGCGGAGCTTGCGCAGAGGCCCGATGCGAAATTCCTCGGGGCCGGCGCGGGGAGCGACGCGCTCAGCCGAACCGTCGACACCTTCAGCTTGGGTGCGGCCGTGCCGGATGGAAGGATTCAGGAGGGGCTGTCCGCGCTCGCCATCGAGGCCAAGCGGCTCCGCCAGTTCGGATTTGCCGCCTCGGAGCTGGATCGGGCAAAGCGCTCGATGACCGCGTTCTACGACCGTGCGCTGGCCGAGCGCGACAGGACCGAAAGCGGGTCGTTCGCGCGGGAGTACGTCAGCCACTTCCTGGAGGGTGAGCCCTCGCCAGGTATCCAGTACGAGCACCAGCTCGTCCAGCAGGTGCTGCCCGGCATCACGGCGGCCGAGGCGTCAGCGCGCATCCGGGCGCTGCTCGCCGACGAGGGCCGCGTCGTGCTGGCCGTGTCGCCCCAGAAGGCAGGTGTGAGCGCGCCGTCTGAGGCGAGCCTGCAAGCGACGCTTGCGGCTGCCGAGGCGGTCGCGGTCACGGCGTGGGCCGACACGACGACGACACGAGCGCTGATGGAAGCGCCGCCGCCAGTGGCCGCGGTCAGCTCGCGCCGCGAGCTGCAGAACATCGGCGTCACCGTCGTGCGATTCGCCAACGGCGTCGAGGCCTGGCTCAAGCCGACCGACTTCAAGAACGACCAGATCGTGTTTGCGATGGAAGCGCAGGGCGGCGCCTCGCTCGCTCCACCGGCCGACTATTTCGAGGCGACGCTCGCAACGGCCTACGTCAACCTCGCAGGCGTTGGCGGCATCAAGCCGCTCGACCTGCAGAAGCTGCTAGCCGGAAAGCTCGCCGGGGCTTCGCCGTTCATCGGGCTCTCGACGCATGGGTTCAACGGCAACGCGGCGCCCGCCGATCTCGAGACCGCGCTGCAGCTCCTCTACCAGGAGTTCAACTCGCCCAACGACGACGCGGAATCGTTCGCGCTGCTGCAGCGGCAGTTGGCGGCGGCAGTCGCCAACCGCGGCCAGTCGCCGCAGCAGGTCTTCGGCGAGCGTCTGAACCAGGTGAACACCTCCAATCACTACACCGCGCAGCCGCTGACGCCCGAGCGCGTGGCCGCGCTCGATCGCGTAAAGATGGCGGCGTTTTATCGGCAGCGTTTCTCGAACGCCACCGACTTCACCTTCTTTATGGTCGGCGCGTTCAAGGTGGAGGAAGCGATTCCGCTCCTCGCGCGATATGTCGGATCGCTGCCTTCGACCGGCCGGGCCACTTCGCGCTTCACCGACGTGGCGCTTCGCTTCCCGTCCACGACCCAGCGCGAGCAGGTCGTCAAGGGGCGTGAGCCCAGGGGGCAGACCGCCATCAGCTTCTTCGCCGACCCCTCGGCGGCGCCGCTCGACCAGGAGTACGTCATCGCGGCGAACACCGTGCTGAACACCGCGCTCAGAGACATCCTGCGCGAAGAGCTCGGCCAGACGTACACGGTTGGTGTGGGGTTGAACCAGCAGCTGCCGCAGCGGGGCGCCGGCCGCATTCAGATCGCTTTCGGCGCGGCGCCGGCGAACCTTGCATCGATGACAGACCGCGTGCTGCGAGAGGTCAAGCGCCTGCAGGACGAAGGGCCGTCGCTCGACCTCACGAACCGCGCGAAGGAATCGGCGCGCCGCACCTACGAGGAGTCGCTGAAGGACAACGCCTACTGGCTGGGTCGGCTCCGCAACGTGCACCTGCACGGTACCGATCCGGGAGTGATTGTGACGCGCACCGAACGCATCGACTCGGTGACGCCGCAGATTCTTCAGGACACGTTTCGGCGCTACTTTCCGGCCGATCGCTATACGGTGGTCACGCTCACTCCCGAACAGTGACGTGAGATTGCAGGATGGCAGAATGGCAGGATTCGTGTCAGGTCAGCCCGTCGAGCTGTGCCTTCAGCCCTTCATAGCAGCTCGGGCAGATCCCGTGGCTGAACTGCACGGCCGAGTGTTCGGCAAGGTAGCCTTCGACCTGCTGCCAGTACTGATCGTCGCCGCGAATGCGCTTGCAGTAGCTGCAGATGGGCAGGAGCCCTTGGAGCTGTTTGACGCTTGTGAGCGCCGTCTGCAGCTCGGCGACGCGATCGGCCAGCTTCTCCTGCAGCGACAGTACTCTGATGCCAACCGCGATCCTGGCGCGCAGCTCCTCTGCATCGAACGGCTTGATCACGTAATCGTCTGCGCCCGCGTCGAGGCCCGCGACGACATCACTACGGCCTTCGCGCGCCGTGACGAGCAGCAGGTACATATTCGCGAGCGGCAGCTCCGCGCGCACGCGTCGGCAGATTTCCGGGCCGGCCATGCCCGGCATCATCCAGTCGAGAATCGCCAGGGTGGCGGCCTGTGCGGCCCGGAGCCGTTCGAACGCGTCGGCGCCGTCGCCGACGACGGTCGTGTCGTGACCCCAGCGCTCAAGCGTACGCGCCAGAATCTCCGCCGTCACGCGGTCATCGTCCGCTATCAGCACTTGCATGGGGCGGCCTCGCCGCTCATCTTAGCAAAGCTCCCTGGCCGCGCGAGACGTTCTCGCGCTAAACTTGGGGTCGTCTTTGACGCCAATCCGCTCCGAGTAGGTATGGTGGGCGTAGTTCAGGGGTAGAACGCCGGTCTGTGGCACCGGAGGTCGCGGGTTCGAAACCCGTCGCCCACCCCATTTCTCAGAAGAAACATCGGACCGCTGCGGGTTCGATTCCCGTCACGCACCCCATCCAGATGCTTGCATTGCTGATTGTCGATGGCTGATTGTTGAATGGCGTGTAGCCAGGTCGGCGAACCCACGGCGTCGAGTGTGCGCTGTGAGCGATCGCCGCACAGTGAGCGCCCACCGGCAGACCTTGTTTGCCGGCCAAAGCACGCAATTTTGCTGGGAGATTCCGGACGGCCTCTGGAACGGAAGGTGCACCGGTACAGTTCCAGACATGAGAAGACACCTGTTCCGTCTCGGCGTCGCCCTGCTCGCAGGGGCGGCCGGGCTGGCCGTCAACCTTCTGCCCTTTGACGGGCTCGCCCGGCTGTGGCCGGGACGCATCCTCACGCTTCCGATTGCGGCGCTCTTCGGCACGTGGTACGGCGTACTGTCGGCCGCTCTTGGCGCGGCGGCGTTCGCTCCTCAGACTCCGGTGTGGCTCGCCATCTTCGGCTTCGAAGGCCTGCTCCTCGGAGCCCTCGCACGCCGGGGCACGTCGCTGCTTCTGACCGGCGTCGTGATGTCTGTCTCCTACGGACTGACGTTCGCGCTCGTTCCGGGCGCGTCCGGCATCCCGGGGCAATCACTTGTCGGGGCGCTCGCGTTGCAGCAGGTGCTCAACGCGATGGTCGCGCTCGTCGTCTCGGATTTCATCGCCCTCATCATTTCGGCCCGCCGGCTGTTCCGCGAGGGAGCGCCCGGCAGCCAACAGCACCTTCGCGCGTATGCGTTTCATGCGTTCGTGCTCGCCGCCGTTCTCCCGGTCCTGCTGCTCAGCACGGCTGCCGGGCAGACGTTCGCGGCGAAGCAAGAGGCCGAGGGAGGCGCGCGCCTGCACGATGTGGCCACTGCGCTGCGCGATCACATCGACGACTACCTGAAGACCCACCTCCAGGCCACCGAAGCTCTGGCCTTGACGATCGGCCAGACCGGAGGCGATCCAGCCCGACGCGTGGGGTTGCTGGCGCACTACGCCCGGATCTACGACGGGTTCACGGCGCTCCGGATTGTGGATCCGTCAGGAAGGGTGCACGAGTCAGTGCCGCCGATCGAGAACGACGCCACACCGTTCTACGTGGGCGACCGCCAGTTTTTCATCGATGCCGTGCGAACCCGCCAGTCGATCGTCTCCCCAGTGCTCACCGGGCGAATGTCACGGGTGCCGCTGGTGGTTATCGCTGTCCCGTTCTACGCCGAGGACGCCAGCATCACCGGCGTGCTGCACACGGTCCTCAACCTGTCGAGCTTCGAAGGCGTCGTCGAGGCCTACCAGACTGTGCCCGAGGCGAGCGCAGTCATCCTCGATCAACAGTACAGCGTCATTTACGCCAGCCCCGGCTCAGGCTACTCGGTTCAGCAGGATCTGGCGGCAGACGCCATGGTCCGTGCAAGCGGTCAAACGCTGGACGGGATTTTCCAGTACTCGCCGGACGTCTCCGACAGGCCCGGCAGCAGGCAACTCGCGGCTTGGACTCCCGCCGGCGTCGCCGGCTGGCAGGTATTCGTCAGGCAGCCGCTCGTCAGCCTGCAGCTGCAGACACCCGAGTATTACGCATTGACGCTTGGACTCATTCTGCTGGCGCTCGGCACCGCGATTCTTGGCGCTCACACGTTCGCCGAGAGGGTCACACGGCCGCTCGAGGAACTGGTGGCGATTGTGCGCAACGTCTCGGCCCACGAGACCTCGCAGCCGGCCGCGATCGCCTCCAATCCCCCAGCGGAGATCGCGACGCTCCTCGAACACGTCAACGGCATGCAAGCGCGCCTGGCCGAGTCGTACGGCCAGCTCAAGGCGTTTTCACACGAGTTGGATCAGAAGGTCCGCGAGCGAACGGCCGAGCTGGCGGAAGCCAAGCGCGTGGCCGAGGACGCGAGTCAGGCCAAGGGCGAATTCCTCGCCAACATGAGCCACGAGATCCGGACGCCGATGAACGGCATCATCGGCATGACCGAGCTCGCGCTCGACACCGATCCGACGCCGGAGCAGCGCGAGTACCTGTCGATGGTCAAGAGCTCGGCCGACTCGCTGCTCACCATCCTGAACGACGTCCTCGACTTCTCAAAGATCGAGAGCCGGCAGCTCGAGCTCGAAGCCATTCCATTCTCGCTTCGCGATCACCTGGCGGAGACTCTGAAGCCGCTCGCCCTGCGCGCCGAGCAGAAGCGCCTCGACCTGATCTGCCACGTGGCGCCGGACGTGCCGCGCGTGGTGCTCGGCGATCCGGGACGCCTGCGCCAGGTGCTGTTGAATCTGCTCGGCAATGCCATCAAGTTCACCGCGCGTGGTCAGATTCTGGTGCAGGTCGAGCGCGCCGCGCCGCCGGCCGGTCCTGCCGATCCTCACTCCGCTCAGGGCCACGTCGAATTACATTTTTCCGTGAGCGACAGCGGGATCGGGATCCCTCGCGACAAACAGCGGGAGATCTTCCAGCCGTTTCGGCAGGCAGACGGATCGACCACGCGACGCTTCGGCGGCACGGGACTTGGGCTGGCGATCTCGTCGACCTTGGTCGGGCTGATGGGCGGGCGAATCTGGGTCGAGAGCACCTCTCAGGAAGGCAGTACCTTCCATTTCACGGCGCGTCTGGGGTTCACCAACGCCCGCCCCGCCGTCGATGGCACGCTGGCGCGCGGTCCCTTCACACGTCCTGCCTTACCCAAGGCCATGCTGCCAACCGACCCGCCGGCGCGGCGGTTGGAGATCCTGCTGGCTGAAGACAACGCGGTCAATCAGCGGCTGGCTGTTGGTGTCCTGCAACGCCGAGGGCACCGCGTCACCACTGTCGGGAACGGCCGCCAGGCCGTTGCCGCCGTCGAGCGTCGCGTCTTCGATGTCGTCCTGATGGACGTGCAAATGCCGGAGATGAGCGGGCTTGAAGCCACCTCAGCCATCCGCGAGCGAGAGCGCCGGACGTCGGGGCATCTGCCAATCGTGGCGATGACGGCGCACGCACTCAAAGGCGATCGCGAGCGGTGCCTTCAGGCGGGAATGGACGACTACCTGACCAAACCGCTCGACCCCAGGCGGCTCTGCGCCACGGTAGAACGCGTGAGCGAGGGCTCCTCGGCTGCCTCAACGACCACCGACGCGGCGCCGCCGGCTCACCTCGATGCCGCCGTCCTGGCACGCCTCGGTGACGATGCGCAGCTGGTGGCGGACATCAGCCGGCTGTTCATCGAAGACGCGCCCGCGCATCTGCGACAGATTCGGGCCGCGCTCGACCTGCGCGATGGCGAAAAGCTGACACGTGCCGCACATGCGTTCAAAGGCGCCATCGCCAACTTCGGTGCCCGCGCCGCGGTCGAGGCGGCACGGACGCTGGAGGACATCGGCCGGCGCGGTGAGTTTGTCGATCACGAAGAGGTCTGGAGCACGCTGACGGCCGAGACCGAACGCCTCACGCACACGCTTCACAGCTACGCTGAAGCAGTGCCGCAAGCTTCTTAGAGCTATCGCGGGCCTGGTGGGGCCGCCGGCTGCGCCTCCCATTCGATGAGCGCCCGCTCGATGTCGTCGCGGAAGACCCACACGGCCGCGGCCGCCCCGACAAGCAAGAACACCACGAGCGCGAGCAGCATCGACACCGCCCGAACCGCCGATCGGACGCCAGATCGGGGCATGGGCAGACCCAGATGGTCGGCGGCCGTCTCGACAAGTGTCTTGTCGATCCGGCCGACCGGGATCTGGTGGCCCTCCGCCAGCGCTCTGTCGGCCACCAGATTGATGACTCGCGGAATGCCCCGGGAACACGCGTACATCGCAGTGGCGGCGCCCTGGTCGAACGCGATCCGGGCGTTGGGCCCGGCGACCGCAATGCGATGCGCCAGGTAGTCGGCCACTTCATCTGCCATGAGCGCATCAAGCCGGCAGCGAGTCCTCACGCGCCGATTCAGCCCTCGAAGCCCACGGTGCCGGAGCAGCCTGAGGAGCTCCGGCTCCCCCGCCAACACGATCTGCAGCCGTTCTCCTCCGCGGCCGCCCTCCGACAAGCGATACAGCTGCTCAAGCACTTCGATCGACAGTCGCTGCGCCTCGTCGATAACGACCACGGCCGATCCCTGAACCGCCTCGAACAATTCCCGCACCGACGCCGGTGGATCGGTCAGCAAGGATGGTCGCGTCGCGCCGCCGATCTGGCCGACGAGAGAGAGGCAGAGCGTGGTCTTGCCCGTCCCGTTCTCGCCGGTCACCACCATGACGCCTTCGCGACGGTCGATCGCGTCCATGAGATCCTGCGTGGCGCGGTCGAACGAGACGCTACGGTAGATGAACTTCAGGTCCGATGAAGGGCCGAACGGTTGCTCCTCAAAGCCGTAGAACAGATCGTAGGTCAGGCTCGCGTCGGCGAGAGATCGCTTCTGGCGGCTCGGTGCAAGCGAGGGAGCGGGCGCATCGCCAATCGAGGGCCCTCGCGCGCGTTCGCCCACCTCCGGTGCCTGGGGCACGAGATCGCGCGCCAGCGAACCGGCGGCAATCGGTGTGCGCCACGGCCGGCGCCTTGGTGCCAGCGAGCCGAAGGACGCGATCGGCAGCTCGGAGGGACTGGGTGCTTCCGCAGGTTCGGGCCGCGCCGGCGCCTTGGCGAGAGGACGCGTCGGATGCTCGTCGGCTGGATCCCGAACGCCCAACCCCCGATCGAGTTCCAGCAAACGATCGCGGAACTTCTCGTCGTCGGCGAGCGACGGCTTCTGCTGGTCGCTGTCCACTTTCAGGCCCATTTATACTCGCAATCGCAACGAAGTACAACCCGATCTGCGTTGCAATTGCCCCGAAGCAGCACATGTGTTCCAAATAGCGTCACGATTTCTGTAACTACCGATAATCAAAGCAGTCCTGAGGAGATAAATAGTCTCTTATTGACTGTATTGTCATGTATACGAACATATATTAGGCTTCTCAATTGGTTTCATGTATATCAAATAGACTCTTTATTATCAGTATCTTACGCTGATTAAGCAGAGGTTGGCGACAGTGTTGCTGTACCGCAGCGGAACAGCTGCCCTGTAACTGCGTGGTGGCCCAAAATGAATCTCTATGGCACTTGACCCCTCTATCACCGGCTCGTCTGATTGGCGAACGGAACTGCCCACGTTGACCGCGCGCACGGTCACGCTTCGCGAGCCGATGGCGCAGGATCTCGGCTCGCTTGTCGATTTGCTGTCGATTGGCGACGCGGCCCGCTTCGGGCTCGACGAGCCGGTCACCGACGTGGCCGTGCAGCAGTTCATCGAGCGCGCGGCGCACGAGCGCGCGGCCGGGCTGGCGTTCACCTACGCGGTGACGAGCGGGGCGGCTCGGACCGTTGTCGGCCTCCTTCAAGTGCGTCAACTCGATCCCGGCTTCGAAGTGGCCGAGTGGGAATGCACGCTCGTGCCGTCGGTGCGCGGCAGCGGCATCTTCATCGAAGCGGCGCGGCTCGTCGGATCGTTCACGTTCAGCACGGTCGGCGCCAGACGACTCGAAGCGCGCGTGCTCCTGCAGAACGGCCGCGGTAACGGAGCGCTCAAGAAACTAGGGGCGGTCCAGGAAGGCATCCTGCGGCGGTCGGTACGCCGCAGCGGAGCGTATCTCGATCAGGTGCTCTGGTCGATCCTCAAGGAAGACTGGGGCGACCACTGGATGTCGACCGCTCCCCGCGTCCACTGAGGTCTGATGAGCCAGCTTCCCCTTCACGCTCGTCTCTACGTCGGCGCGGTCATCCTCGCGGGCGCGGGCCTCTTCGCCGGATACCTGTCGCATTTCCGCTTCGAGCAACCGGTGCTCTTCGCGGCGCTACTGGTGCTCTCGTCGGTCAGCGCTGCGCTCAAAGTGACCTTGCCGCTGACAAAGAGCGGCTCGACCATGTCGGTCTCGTATGCGGGGGATTTCGCGTCCCTGCTGCTGCTCGGTCCCAATGAGACGATGCTGGTGGCCGCCGGAAGCGCGCTCAGCCAGTGCCACGTGAACAGCAAGGATCGCAATCCCCTCTATCGGACGCTGTTCAGCATGGCCTCGCTGATGATTACGGTGCAGGGCGCCGGCCTGGCCTTTCACGCGCTCGGAGGCGGATCGCCTGCGATGGGACTTGTGGCGCTGGCACGTCCGCTCGTGGGCGCCGCGACGGTGTACTTTCTGCTCAACACGGGCCTGGTGGCGACGGCCATCGCGTTGTCCACCGGGGATCGCGTCTCCACCACGTGGCACATGAATTTTCTCTGGAGTGCCCCGAGCTATTTCGTCGGCGCCGGAGCGGCGGCGGCCGGCGCGGCGCTCGTCACGAGCGCCGGCTATTGGATCGCTCCGCTCACCTTTGCGCCCCTGTATCTGACGTACCGCACCTATAAGGTGTACATGGGCCGCATCGAGGACGAACAGCGCCATGTGCGGCAGACCTCCGATCTGCACCTCGCCACGATTGAAGCGCTGGCGCGCGCGATCGATGCCAAGGATCAGTCGACGCACACGCACATCCGGCGCGTGCAGATGTACGCGGCCGGTCTGGCCAAGGCGGCGGGACTGCCGGCGGGAGACATTCAAGGCGTGAAGACCGCCGCGCTGCTGCACGATATCGGCAAGCTGGCGGTCCCCGAGCACATCCTCTCGAAGCCAGGGCCGCTCACGCAGGAGGAATTTCAGAAGATTCGCATCCATCCTGAGGTCGGTGCCGAGATTATCGCCGCGGTGCCGTTTCCTTATCCGGTCGCGCCGATCATCTTGAGCCATCACGAGCGATGGGACGGCAAGGGATATCCGCACGGGCTGGCGGGCGACCACATTCCGATTGGCGCGCGCATCTTGACCGTCGTCGACTATTACGATGCGGTGACCGCCGAACGGCCGTACCACGAGGCGCTCAGCCAGGAGAGCGCGGCCGCGATGCTGAAGCACGAGGCCGGCCGCGCGCTCGATCCGCGGCTGGTCACGGCGTTTCTCGGCATCCTGCCGTCCCTCATCGCAGCCTCCAACCTCGAGGAGCGTCGCACCGAAGAAGCGCCGGCCAAACCCGCGCCGATCTCTGCCGGCACAACGGCGGTCGGGCTGGTGCCGAAGAGCGGCGGCAACGCCTTCGAGAACATCGCACTCGCCCATCGCGAGATCTACGCGTTGTACGAGGTCGCCCAGGCAATGGGCACGAGCCTCGCGGTCGCGGACACCATGGCACTCATCTCGTCGAAGCTGACGAAGATCGTGCCCTGGTCGGGCTGCGCGCTGTTCCTGTATCAACCGGAATCCGAATCGCTCAAGTGCAACTTTGCCGCGGGCGTGGACGCGCCGGCGCTTCTCCACACGACGCTCAACGTCGGTGAAGGGCTCTCGGGTTGGGTGGCGCGCACTCGGCGGACGATCGTCAACGCGAACCCGCGGGTCACCTTCGAGGCGGCGGGACTGAACGATCCGATTTCCGTTGCGTCGGCGCTCGTCTGCCCGCTGTACTTCAACGACGCGCTCATCGGCTGCCTCGGCCTGTACCACACGGAGCCAAACTACTACACCGAAGATCACGTCCGACTCCTCGAGCGTGTTGCCGAGCAGGCGGGCGCTGTGGTCCACAACGCCATCGTCTTCGAACAGACGCAGGAAGATTCGCTGACCGACCCGCTGACGGGCCTGCCCAACCGCCGGTCGCTGTTCGTCCATCTCTCGCGCGAGCTGGCCCGCGCCGAGCGCCTCAAGAGCGAGATCGCCCTCATCGTTATGGACGTAGACGGCTTCAAGGCGATCAACGACGCCTACGGGCATCAGGTTGGCGACCACGCGCTCCGCGAAGTCGCCGCCGCGCTTCAGGGCGGGCTGCGGTCCTACGATCTCTGCGTGCGGTATGCGGGTGATGAATTCATCATCGTGATTACCGATTGCTCCCGCGAGGCCGCCGATGCCAAGCGACGCGAGCTACAGGACCGCGTCGGGGAGATCGAGATCGAAGTGCGGCCGGGCCGGCTGATCCGGCTGGCCGTCAGCGCCGGTGCGGCGGTGTTCCCCGAGGACGGCACCACCTACGAGGCGCTGCTCGCCGACGCCGACCATCAGATGTATCGCGACAAGGCCGCGCGCCGCGGCCAGCGCACCGCCCCGCAGGCGGCCCATCCCGACGATTTCCTCGCGCCCGCGCTCCTCGAGTCGATTCCTGCCGGCCGTCCGACCGCGCGCGTCTCCTAACTCCATCGGTGACGTGCTGTTCTGGATACGCGCGAGCGCCACGGCGCGAGCGCGTCAGGCGCGGCGGTGGGGCCCCGCGCAAGATAAGATGATGCCGTGACCGAGAAGCGAGACTTGGTCCGGTGGCAGCCCATGCTCGCGTCGCTTTCCCCAGGGGCCGATGCCCCACTCGACGATCCGCAACTCCTGTACGAGCCGAAGTATGACGGTATCCGCGCCATCGCGGAGGTGACACCTCCCGCGGATCGGCCCGTGCGCCTGTGGTCGCGTCTCGGAAACGAGAAGACCCGTCAGTTCCCCGACGTCGCGGCGGCCCTCACAGACTGGTCGCGGCGTCTGAGGGCGCCGGTGGTGCTCGACGGCGAGATCGTCGCGCTCGAACGCATCTTCCCTCCGAGGACGCGGGATCGAGGCGCCGGGCCTCGGGTGCTTCGTCTCAGCGAGATCGCGCGCGCCGACGGACGCGCGCTCTACCAGCACGCACTGACGAGCGGATGGGAAGGGCTCGTCGCCAAGCGTGTCCAGTCGCGGTACGCGTCAGGCAGGCGCACGCCCGACTGGCGCAAGATCAAGATCGTTCACCAACAGAAATTCGTCGTCGGCGGGTGGACCAAACCGCAAGGCACCCGCTCGCACTTCGGCGCTCTGTTGTTGGGCGTCTATGCCGCCAGCCACCAGCCACTCGTCATGCCTTGCTGTATGCCGGTCATGTGGGCACGGGCTTCGACGCGCGCGAGCTCGCGCGCGTGATGAAGCGCCTCGATCCGTTCGAAACAGACGTCTGCCCGTTCATGACGCGTCCTGCAACCAACGAACGGCCGCATTGGGTGCGGCCGACACTCGTCGCCGAGATCAAGTTCACGGAGTGGACGGCCGACGGCATGCTGCGGCATCCTGTTTATCTTGGCCTCCGCCACGACAAGAAGCCCCGCGACGTGGTGCGGGAGCCACAACGACATCTGCGCGCGACGACGGTCCGGCTGAAGCCGGACACTACGCCAAATCGGACGACGGTCCGGCTGAAGCGGGACGCCACGCCAGATCAGCAAACGCACGATGCAACCGACACCGACGGAGATAAGACCGACGGACAGTACGTGGTGTCCGGCTTCAGCCGGACCCTGATCGATCAACTCAACGCCATCGAAGAGTCCCGCCGCGACGGCGTTCTGCTGCTCCCCAACGCGGACCGTCCCCTCGTGATGAAGCGCTATCCGAACGGCATCGCCGGCCAGGCCTTCTACCAACACCAGGTGCGGCACGCGCCCGATGGGGTGCGAGTCGAAACCCCAAGGGTCGCCTCCGGTGTCCCCCAGTTTGTCGGCGGCACTCTGAAGACGCTGCTGCACATGACGCAGCTTGCCGCCATTTCGCAGGATCCGTGGTTCTCTCGCGTCCAGTCGATCGAAGACGCCGATCACGTGGCGCTCGACCTCGATCCGGCGCCGGGCGTGACATTCGACCGCGTGCTCGACGTCGCACGGTGGATTCGCGACGAGCTTGACGCGCGAGGCGCGATCGGGCTGCCCAAGACATCGGGCGCCGACGGCCTGCACATCTACGTCCCGCTGCCGCCCCGCATGCCGTACAAGGTGGGACTGCTGTTCTGTCAAATCATCGCCACCATCGTGACCCAGAAACATCCGAAGGTCGCGACGATCGAACGGAGCGTGCAGGTGCGCGGAGCCCGTGTGTACATCGACTACCTGCAGAACATTCTTGGCAAGACGCTGGCGGCCGCGTACAGCGCACGTGCCAGCGACTACGCGGGGGCCTCAGCGCCGCTCTCGTGGCGGGAAGTCGAGCGGGGGGTCAGGCGCGAAGACTTCACCATCCGGACGGTGCCGGCGCGGATCGAGAAGGTAGGCGATCTGTGGGCCGCGCTACGCACAGCCAAGGGCGTCGATTGGTCTCGCGTGACGGGTAAGAAGGCGCGCTAGATTGCTCCTCCCGTTGTTGCGCCGCGCGACCACGACCAGCTACACTCAGGTTTCTTGTGCCGTGTGCGCCCGTAGCTCAGTTGGATAGAGCGACAGGCTTCGAACCTGTAGGCCGGGGGTTCGATTCCCTCCGGGCGCAATTCACGATCGCCGTTTGGCGCCCGTAGCTCAGCTGGATAGAGCGACGGCCTCCGGAGCCGTAGGCCACAGGTTCGAATCCTGTCGGGCGCACCATTTCCGTTGCGAGACGCGCGGCACATGCGTCCACACGTGGGCCAGTAGCTCAATTGGTAGAGCAGCAGACTCTTAATCTGCGGGTTGACGGTTCGATTCCGTCCTGGCTCACCATTCCTCCCCAACGACTTACGCGTCGTTCCTCGCCGACCGCAAGTGCGTCTGGTTGCGCGGGGGTTGCAGATGGTTGCAGCGTGTCCAGACGATCAACGCCCCGTTCTCGCATCGGCTCCGGCAGCCAGTGCGCGTAGACGCGCAAGGTGATCGACGGATCCTTGTGGCCGAGCTGCCGGCTCACATACGTGATGGGGACGCCGGCCTGCAGCAACAACGAGGCGAACGTGTGCCGCATCTGATGCGGCCCTCGCCGATGCAACTCCGCCTTGTCGAGGAGCTGATTGAACACCTTCCTAGCATTCGACCCGTCAAGGGCCGAACCGACGATCGAGGAGAACACCCACGGCGGCAAGGGCTGACCGAGCGCGAGCCATCGGGCCCGTTGCTGACGCCGCCACAGCCGCAGCACGCTGCGCAGTTGGCCGGAGAGGTCGACACGCCGCGTCTGGTGGTTCTTGGGCGTCGTCAGGGCGCCGTCCACCAGGTTCCGCTGTATCTGAACGAACCGACCTTGCCAATCAACGTCGCCCCATTGCAGGGCGAGCAGCTCGCCTAATCGCAGCCCCGTCCGGAGGCCGCACAGCAGCCAGGGATACCACTCGGGCCACCGGATGCGCGCCGTCTCGAGCAGATGCGCGGCCTCCCCTGCCGTCAGGGCGTCGATGGTCGGCTCAGCCTCATCACCCGCGCGGAGGTAGCGGCCCAAGCGCAGCGCTGGATTCGCCGGCAGGAGCTCGTCCTCGACCGCTTGCGTGGCCGCGAGGCAGGTCGAGGTCGTGCATGAGCCCATCGCGCGGATCGTGGTCGTCCCGGTCGCGTTCGTCGTACACACGCGCCCGGCCGTCATCGAGCTCCCGTCCATCACGGTCGCGCACGTCACCCCATCGCGGATCGGACATAGCCGTCCTCCTTGCATGGCGTTGTCGCTTGGTTGTCCGTGAAGGCGGCCCAGGCAGTTTCTGCGTGGGGCAATTCAGGGGCGCGCTGGAGCGCTGGGGCTTGTGCCGCAGCGTTCAGTGCGTGATTGTGCGGGAACCTCGGCTCGGGGCCGCTGGGGCGACCGAGCGGTAGGTTCGGCGCGCCCACTTCCGGGCGCCTGCCAGCAGGAAAACACTCTGCTGTGACTTCATATACCCCAGACCAACGTCGCTGGCAAGGGTGTGACTCGGAAGAAACGGGGCATTCCTGTGAGTAGGTGTTTTCCCCCAAGTCGAGCGACTGAGGCTGAGCTAGAATTGGCGCGCACAGGCGAGCCCAATGCTGCTTCTCCTCGGGGTTGTGATCGGATACTTGGTCGCTGTCACTGCGGCGAGCAATATTCTGCTTCCCCTGTTCTGGGCGTGGCCGAAGGCTCGTCGCCTCAGTCAAGAGGGAAAACTTGTCCGAGAAATCCCAGCCGCACGCTTCCTCACCGCGCCTGTCATATGGACGGGGATCCTCGTCCTACTAACGGGAATTGCCTTCTCGCTGTCGAAGGCAGGACAACTCGGCACCGGCGCCCCGATGGTGCCCGCCTTCGGTCTTGCGGACTCTGGCTTCCGTTACGGCGTGCTTTGTCTAACCATGGTCCATGTCGTATGCGCGCACAAAATGCGCAACGCAAACGACACACTCACCGAGTGCCTCAAGCACCTCGCGGAGATAGGCGCCAAGCAGAACGCCACGGATGGCTTCACATTCTTCAATTCACCCGTGACAATCGGACAGGCGTACAAGAGTGGCAACGAGGTCGCGCGACAATTTATGAACGGGTGGTCCGAGTGGATTGATCTCACACGGGCCGATTCCGGCAACGCGAGAGCGGGCACGCCTGTGGTCTGTGCGATGCTGAAGAGGACCGAATCGGAATCCTCCTTGACCGAACCAGACCAGCGGCGTCTGTGGCCTCTTGCATGCTGGTTTGAGGGCTGGATTCCTACAATCGATTCATCCTTTGACCAACTGACGAGCGTGAAGAAGCGGTAGCTCCAGACTGCCCCAGGAGACAGTTCGCGTTTCAGGCTGTCTCAATCGGTCAGGCTTTTCTGGGATAGGCAAATGACGACAGCAAGCTTCGTTCTTGAGATCGACCGAACGGATCCGGACTACGGGCGACTCGTCGGCTTCGCTGCTCGCCTGAAGAACCTGCTGGACAAGCCAAAGATTCAAGCCGACGCCAACCTTCCAGACGCCCTCGACGATTTTCTCGGCGCCATCTATGCCCTGGCGCTTGCGAAATCGCTTGGATTTAGCGAAAGACCAGCAGGCACGCGCACTGAGCGCGATAAGGTTCAGATCCGAGCCGAACAGGTGTCGAATGGCCGGCTTCGCTTGGACGGAAAATGGATGGCCGGCTTCCACTTCAACAGCGGGATACTGCGGCTCTCTGCCGTATACCATCGTGTCCTCAGAGTGATCACCGCCGATCATCAAAAGGGTCACATGGTTGCCGACCTCCTGCCGAAGTTGAGTTACACATGGTCCCGTGTGAACATCGCGAAGGTGCATGTTGAAGTGAACAAGCTGAAGCACGACAGCGGCGGTCTGGGAAAGGGCCTAGACGCAAAGTTTGGACAGGCGCTCGGCGCCGTCGATGAACTCTTGAAGCTTGTCGAGGCGTGTCCAACTTTCCGCTGATCAGGTCAGTTGCAGGAGCGACGGGCATTCCCTTTGGGCGGCGACGGATGAGCAGCGTCGAATCGACGCACAATGTGTCGGTTGCCGCTCGCAAGCGAGCCTGTCAGACGCGCCATGACGATCCCAAACGCTGATCGTGCGATCATCGCTGCGGAGAAACTGACCGCGTACCTGCTGAACGTGTCACACAAGCGGGGTGCCGCCAAAGCGAGGCTCCTCCTGGGCCTCGGATACCAGACCGCCACGCCGCAGGTGGTCGAGTCCGATCTTCGCACGCAGCATCTGTCGCTCGACATCACGCGGACCTCGGAGAATCTTTACGGCGTGGTTTACGAGATTGAGGGGCCGATCAAGACGCCCAGCGGCAAGACCGTGCGGTTCTGCTCGATCTGGCAAGTCGACACTGGCACTGACGTGCCGCGATTCATTACCATGTACCCGAGGTAGGACATGCCCTTCGACATGTACGGCGACGTGATCCTGACCCGCGACGTCACCGAGCGCGGGCTCCGTGCCGGCGACGTCGGAACGATCGTGGAGCGCCACGTCGTGCCCGGTGTCCGCGATGAAGGCTACTCGGTCGAGTTCTTCGACATGACCGGCAACACGGTGGCCGTAGTCACGCTGTCGGCGAGTGCCCTGCGCCTGCCCACACCAGCCGATCGGCCGGCCGTGCGAGCTCTCAGCGCCTGAGCGATCGGACTACCCAGGCTTGCAGACCAAGATGTTTCTGAACCTGCCCGCCAGTGAGCGGCATGCGTACGTCTATCGAGTCGTTTCGCTTGAACGGCTCCTGGAGTTGTTCTCGACGGCGCGGAACGTACTGGTCAGCCCTGAGCTGTGGGACGATCCGTTCGAGAACTTCATTCTGAAGAGTCAGCGTGTTTCCCGGCATGGTTGGTATGGCCAGTGTTGGACGCGACAACGTGCGTCAGATGCGATGTGGCGCATCTACTCGCCAGATTCGACGGGTGTGCGAATGCGATCGACACCGACGCGCCTGCTCGAAGGCCTCAGAGCCACCACCAAAGGGGATGCGTTCATAGGCAAGGTCCGCTACCTCCCCAATGGCCCGCTGATGCACTTCGCAAGGAAGGCTTTGAAGCGCGGATATCTGACCGTTGCGGCGAACGCGGCGCACACCTTGCTGGTTAAGCGTCCAGCGTTCCGCCACGAATCTGAGGTCCGGCTCCTCTTGAACAGGCAGAGCGGATTCGGCGGCAAGCTGCTCAATTACGAGGTTGATCCACACACCTTGGTCGACCAACTTATGCTCGATCCCCGCCTGTCACCAGAAGAAGCCGCGAAGACGAAGACCGAGATTAGGAGCAAGACCGAGTATCGCGGCTCGATCAAACGGTCGCTCTTGTACGGCCCGCCACCGCCGCTAACGTGATCCTGGTGCGCAGCGTGCGCTACTGCTGAATGGTCGCGATCGGCGTTGATCCCCTCGCGGAGGAACGATGAATCCAGACTGGTTCAATCCCAGAAAGGAGAATGCCTACTTTCCGCTGCCCCTCATTGCCTTGTTCATTTTCAACATCGTCATGTTCTTGAAGATCTTTGGCAGTGTCGGACGGCTGACTCGGTTTGTCCTGTTCTACAGCGTGTGGTGCTGCGCAGTGGGAATCATCTGGTATTCGGGAAGCGCCATGCTTCGCTACGCCAAGCAACGAATCGACCCAGACCGCAGCGAGCGGCGGTCGCAGCTATACGGTGGGTTGTCTCTAGCGGTGCCCGCGGCGGGTATCTACTTGGCGTATCAAGCAGCACTATTCCTTGAAAGTCTTTGGTGCTCTGATTGCTCAGAGCATCGCATTGGCTCGGCTGATGGCGCCCGCGCTTTGACCGGCTGGTGTAGCTAGGCCGCCCGCCGCAGTCCCTCAACCTGCCGCAGCCACCCGTCCAGCTGGTTCCAACTCGTGAAAATGCGGCTCACCAGCTTTCGCGCGCCTCCGGCGCGCTTCGGCTAGACAAGCCGAGCGCGTCACCTTCAGGCGAAGGCGGACCAGACCAAAGTTTTTCGTGGCACATGCCGATAGGGGGAATTGGCGGCAATCTGCGGGGTTGTGACTGCCATACCTCAGGAGGTGACTGTGCGGATCCGAGTTTGTCTCGTGACACTGTTGGCGCTCGTGGCCTGCGCCGGGCGAGGCTATGCTCAGGGCTGGAATACTGATGCTCGGAAGATCGCCCTGGGCGGCGTGGGGAGCACCACGAACATCGCGACCCAGATGATCGAGGAGGACCCCAAGTACCGCTCGATCGTGGTGCCGCTCGGCTTGCTGCAGATTCTGCGAAATATCGACAAGTTCGACCCGACCTCGAGCGAATTCGATCCCATTCGCGCGATGGAGTACGTGGCCAACCCGTACCACATCACGTTCGGACGGAACGAGGAGAGTCCTGGCCGAAAGATCATCACGGACATCTTCAACCAGGGGTTGAGTACCGACCTCAACGCGTACCGGGGATTCATCCCGTCGAGCAACCCCAAGGCCGAGGGCATCGCCTCGTTCGATCTGATCCACAAGACGTTCAAGTTCTCCACCGGCGGCAGCACGTTCCAGGGCTTTTACCTGGGGATCGGTCCGTACTTCACGCACCGCACGGCGCTCACCATCGATCAGAAGCTCATCGACATTCTGAGCGCCACTGGCGCACCAGTGACGTTTCCAAACTCCGAGTTCAACATCGCCGTCGATCGATCCACGACCCAAATGGCCGGGGCTCTCACGTTCGGTTACCGGGCGCACGTTGGACTGCCAGCGGGGCTCCCCGCCGAGGGAACGGACCGCGAAGGCATCTACCTGGCGGTCAACTACCGCTATCTGAGAGGGTTTCACCTGGAAGACGTTGGTCTGAAGGTGCGCGCCGATACGGATGGGGCCGGCGGCATCACGCTGGATCCCCTCAAGACGCTGGCCCCATGCCCGCTCACCTCACTCAACCCGCTGCTTCCTCCAACCTTTGGAACGCCGTTCTGCACCGATCGCCAGACCTCGTCGAGCGGCACGGGGCGTTCGGTTGATTTCGGCGTCGCCACAGTCTTCGGTCCCTGGGATCTGGGCTTCGGCATCAACGGTGTCATCAACGAGATGGAGTGGAGCGATGTGAAGCACAAGTCGTACGCACTCGGGGCGACTGTCGGGCTGACCTCAGGAACGTCGGGAGCGAGCATCGAACTGGTGGAGACGAACCTGGGCAACACAGGTGACCTCACCATCAAGCAACCAAAGGACGTCCGCGCCAACGCCACGTACCGCGCCAGCATCGCGACGTTCATGGGAGAAATCGCCAACGGCTACCTGGGCACCTCATTCCACGGCGGCGTCGAAAAGACGTTTGGGCCGCTGGCCGCGCGCGGGGGGATGCGCTACACCAACGAAACCTGGAACCCGACGACGGGTCTGGGACTCAATATCTTCCCGCGTGTCGGCATCGACGTCGCATTCCTCACGTCGACTGCGAATGCCGAAAAGGATCGCCAGCCGGTCATGGCGGTTTCGATTCGCATCAACGCCGGCTCGTGAGCGGGGTGCGTGCCGCGCTTCAAGCTGACCATCGAGTACGCCGGCACGCGGTACAGCGGCTGGCAGATTCAGAAGAACGCGCGGACGATTCAAGGTGAGATCGACCGTGCGGTGCGCTCGGTAACGGCCCGAAAAGACTTCGAGCTCTACGGATCGGGCCGCACCGACGCGGGCGTGCACGCCCTCGCCCAGGTGGCGCATCTCGACGCCGCCACCTCACTTCCCCCCGACACGCTGCGGCAGCGGCTCAACGACGAGTTGCCGAGCGACATCAACATCCTCTCGGCCGTCACCGTCCCCCACCGCTTCCATGCGCGCCACGATGCCGTGGCGCGGCGCTATCTCTACCAGGTGTCGAGGCGCCGGACGGCGCTCGCCAAGACGTACGTCTGGTGGGTGAAGGATCCGATCGACGTCGAACGGATGCGTCAGGCCGCGACGGCGTTTCTCGGCATGCGGGACTTTCAGTCCTTCGCCGCCTCAGATGCGGCTCGGGAAGAGCGATCCACGCGCGTCCTGGTCGACCGACTTGAGATCGTCGAAGACGGCGACCTCGTGCTCATCGCGATCGAGGGATCGCACTTCCTGTGGAAGATGGTCCGGCGGATCGTGGGCGTGCTCGTGGAGATCGGGCGCGGCGGACTCGATGCGACCACTGCCGGCCGGTTTCTCATTGAGGCTTCTGAGGTACCGGCCCGGCTGACCGCGCCGGCGTCTGGACTGTTTCTCGAGCGCGTGTACTACCCGAACGACGCGCGTGAGACCACGGTGCGCCCCGCGACGCCCATCCGGCCGGCCCAAGGTCCGCCTGAAGGCGGACACTACATCAGGACGTAGTGTCCGGCTTGAGCCGGACCTGTAGGCGTCGGCCTGAAGGCGGACACTACGTTATTCCGATCGTCGCGGCGTCCAGTCCGCGCCGAACCGGACACCCAGGACGAGCCGAACAACTTCCCCGTAGCTCTCCGCGCCGGCTTCGATCCGGTTCGCCTTGAGATACGCGTCGTACGCGCGCCGGCTGACCGCCGCCAGACGCGGGCTGGCGGCGCGCGCGATTCGATTCGCGATCGCCTGCAGATCGTCGGTCGGCCCGCTGCCAAGCCGCCGGGCGAGCTCGTCGCGATCGCGTCGGGACACGGCTCGCGCGACCTGCTCGTAGAGGAACAGCCAGCCGCTGTATTGATGGGCCGCCGATCCGTGCACGCACGTCAGCCACCCCAGAAAGTTCGCCTCCCCTTCGTCTGCAATTCCCGCCAGGTGGCTCCATTCGTGCGCGACCACGAACGGCCGCTCGAATGGCAGCAGATCGTCGATGACCAGCGTCTCGAGCAGATACGGATCGGTCATGCCGTCGACGGCCGTACGACGGAAATACCAGTTGAGCCACGTCGTCTTGGGCCGGCCGACCAGGACCGTGCCGCCGCCGATTTGCCGATTCACCCTGACAAACGCGGCAGCGAGCGCCGGATCGATGACGCGCGCGGCGAGAGACGCTTCCGCGTGCGCCGCGTCGTGAAGCGCATTGAGCCGCGACGTGGCCTCGATCCCAAGCGTTCGCGCCGCGTCGGCCGTGACGGCTCGCCGGTCGTACTCGAGTCGATTCTCCAGGCCGACGCGCCGATAGTTGAGGCCCCAGGTCAGCAGGAATATCACATACAGCCCGGCCGACCACACCACGGTCCGCAGGCCGATGCGCCCCATCGCCTGCAGCCAGCGTCGCTTACTACGCCGGGCGTCACGAACGGCCAACGCCACCCAAGTGACGACGACGCCCGCCACGAGAAGGTCGAACAGGGCGAACGGCACGAGGTTCGAGATCGTGGTGAGCGCCGGCTGCAGCACGCGATAGATGCCCGCCGAGTAAAACCGTTCGATGGCGCTCGACGGCACTGGTAAGAGCGCCGCGCACAGGGCGACGGCGACGAGCGCCACGCGCCCCCTCACGTCAAGCCTTCAGCTCGCGGCGGAGGAAGGCGATGGATTTCGCCCACGCGTCGGCGGCGGCCGCCGGGTCGTACACCTCGGGCCGTTCCTCATTGAAGAACGCGTGCGTCGCGCCCGCATAGGTGTGGAACGTGTGCCGCTTGCCGAGCTGGGTCAGCTGGCTGTCGAGCCCGGCGACCATCTGCGGCGTCACGAACGTGTCCTTGCCTGCAAAGATGCCGAGGACGGGCGCTTCGAGCGACTTCAGATCGGGCTGCACGTTGGGGTGCCCGCCGTAGAAGACGACCGCAGCGCCGACTTCAGGATTGCGGCACGCGGCAAAGAGCGACAGCGCGCCGCCCATGCAGAACCCCATCGTGCCGACCTTGGGCGCGATCACTTCGGGCAGCGCCGCGAGGTAGTCGATGGCGGCCGCAAGGTCGCGGGCGGCTTCGTCGATCCGCAGGCTCATCATCAGCTTGCCTGCCTGGTCGGGCGACGTCGTGCTCTGCCCGTGGTAAAGGTCGGGAGCAAGCGCCACGAAGCCTTCCTCCGCCAACCGGTCGGCGACGTGCTCGATCTGGGGCACGAGCCCCCACCATTCCTGGATCACGATGACGCCCGGGCCGGGCCGTGCGGGCCGCGCAAGATAGCCCGGCGTCGCCGTGCCGTTGGTCCTGAACATGATGCGGTCTGCCATACGTCTGACCTCATGATATAAGCTGCTATTTATCAATAACTTGAGTGGTCTGAAGCGACGACAGCGCGTGACGGCTCCAACCGCGCATGTCGCCGGATTCGTGCTTGTTGGGCAAGTTCTGCCGTGTTACCATTTTCGGGTCGTTTGTGTCATATAGAGTCCTACGAACCGCTGTCGCCTCGACCGGGCCAGGCCGATAAATACATCGAATTATATGCGCCGTCGCCTCGTCTGGCTGGCCGCGACTGTCTGGCTGTGCTCCCTCGTCACGTGCAACGTGGTGAGGGCCCGGCGCGGCGCTGCTGATGCTCCCGTCACGGTCGGCACCGTGGCGCTACTCTCTCCGAGCTCGCAGCCATCGCCCGGCATTCCGGGCGCGCGACTTGCCCAGCAGCCCGCCGCGCTCGGGACTACGGCGTCGAGTGGAGCCCCGGCGCCCGACTCGCCGTCGCTGAATCCACCGACTGCTGGTGGATCCGCAGTGGCGCCGCTGTCCGCCGCGCAAACCGCCGCGACGCCGCCTTCGCCGACCGCGCAATCGCTCGCGGAAGGCACCTCCGCGACATCGTCAGGCGCAACGCCAGTCCAGGGATCGGCGGCGGCCCAGCTCGGCGGCGCCCGGCCGAGCGCCTTCAGCACGATTCAAGGTAACGCGCTGCGTGCCACCGGCGCCGCGCTCGCAAGAGCGACAGTTCGGCTGCGCGACGCGCGCTTCGGCCGGATTGCCGGCACGCAGACAAGCGACCAGTCGGGCCTGTTCGCCTTCAGCGCCGTCGATCCCGGAGTCTACGTCGTGGAGATCGTCGGCGAGGATGGAAGCGTGCTCGCCGCGAGTCAGATGCTCAACGTCACGGCGGGCGACACCGCTTCGACGGCCGTCAGGCTTCCGTTCCGCGCGCTGCCGCTCGGAGGCGTGTTCGGCGATTCGACGCCGGCGGCGGCGATCGTGGCGGCCGAGGCCGCAGCGGCGGGCGTTTTGACGACCACGACCACCCAGCCGGTCAGCCCGACCCAGTAGCTGCCAATGTCCGAGTCAGCCTCCGGCGGCGCCCATCGGCCTTCGACGACCTCGGCGTCCGCATCCCATCCGACGGGCACGGCCGGCCATTCGCCGGCTTCGTCGTACGCGCCTCAGAGCGAAGTCCATCTCCTCGACCGGCTGGTGGTGCTCTATCGATACCGCTGGCTGTGCCTGACGGTGTTCGTTCTGGTGTCGGGCGCGATGATCATCCAGGGCTATACCACCGTTCGGATGTATCGAGCGCAGGCGCGGCTGCAGATTGATGACGAGCGCTCCACGGCGATTCCCGGACTGCAGAGCGACCAGAACACGTTCTACGAGGATCCGGAGCCGTACTACCAGACGCAGTACCGGATTCTCAGGGGCCGGGATCTCACGCGGCGCGTCGTGCAGAGGCTCCGTCTGGACACGGTGCCAGAGTTCAACGGCACGGCCGAGCGGGCACCGACGCCGATCTCGATGTTGCGGGACTTCGAGCGGCGACTGGTGTCCCTGGTGCGACGCGCGCCGGCGCAGCCGCAAGAGGAACCCCCAAAGCTCGACGAAACGACGGACGAATCGGCGCTGGTCGGCGCGTTTATCGGCCGCGTGGGCGTCGAGCCGGTGCGCGGCAGCCGTCTGGTCGATGTGACCTTCCTGTCGGTCGAGCCGAAGTTCGCCGCCGAGGCGGCGAATGCCTTGGCTGAGGAGTACGTCGAGCAGAACCTGCAGGTCAAGCTGCAGACGGCTCAGAACATGCTGGACTGGCTGGGCAAGGAGCTTGCGACTCAGCAGCAGAAGGTGGAAGAGAGCGAGCGTTCACTCGCCGAGTATCGCGAGAAAGAGAACGCGTTGTCGCTCGACGACAAGCAAAACATCGTGCTCGCGCGGCTGAACCAGCTGAACGATCTCGTCACAAAGGCCAAGACCCAGCGAATTCAGCGGGAAGCCCTGTACAACCAGGTGAAGTCGATCGCGGGAGGGGCGGCGCCCGACTCGATTCCGATCATCGCGCAAAACCCCAACGTCCAGGCCCTCAAGAACAAGCTGAGCAGCCTCCAGCAGGACAAGGTCCGGCTGCTCGAGCGCTACGGCGACAAACACCCGCAGGTCATCGCGGTCAACGCGAGCCTGCAGGACACGCAGAGGCAGCTGGATCAGGAGACCGCCCGCGCGGTGCAGTCGGTTCGCAACGAATTCGAGACCTCCGTGCTCGAAGAACGCACGCTCTCGCAAAACCTCGAGGCCGCCAAGGTCGAAGCGAGCGATCTCAACCGCAAGGGCATCGGGTACGGCGTCATGGAGCGCGAGGCGCAGAGCAACCGTCAAGTCTACGAAGCACTGCTCCAGCGGGAAAAAGAGCTGCGCGTCGCGAGCAACAGTCGAGCGAACAACGTCCGCCTCGTCGATCGCGCCGAAGTGCCGGGGTCGCCCGTCACGCCCGGCGGACGGCGCACGTGGCTGCTGTCAATTGTCGTCGGGCTGGTGCTGGCCGTCGGGGTGGCGATGGGCCTCGACTACATGAACGACACGATCAAGACGCCCGAGGACGTGACTAAACGCCTCAGACTCCCGTTTCTGGGACTGGTGCCGTCGGTTCGCGGCGCCAAACAACAGCCCTTGCTCACCTCGAGCCACGCGCCGGTCGACTTCAGCGAGTCGTTCAGATCGTTGCGGACGACGCTGCTGACTCGGTACAGCGGCGAAGGCACCAAGCTGATGGCGGTCACAAGCGCGCAGCCGCTCGAAGGCAAGACCACGGCGGCGTGCAATATCGCGATGGCGCTCGCGTACGGCGGCGCGCGGGTGTTGCTCATCGACGCCGACATGCGCCGGCCCGGGCTCCATCGAACCTTGCGGCTGGCCAACGAACGAGGTCTGTCGCAGGTCCTGGTCGGCCAGGCCCGCGTGCGCGACGTGATTCAACGCACCGTCGATCCCAACCTGCTGGCGATCACCGCCGGGCGGCCGCCCTCGAACCCCTCGGAGCTGCTCTCCTCGGAACGGATGAAGACGCTCATCACGAATCTTCGCAGCGGCCCCTTCGACTGGATCGTGATCGACACCCCGCCGGTGCTCGCCGTGACCGACGCGGTCATTCTGGCGCCGCTCGTCAACGGCGTGACGTTCGTGATCGGTGCCGAGATGACCCGGCGGCGGCTGGCCGAGCGGGCGATCGAGACCATCATGGAGGCGCGCCCGCGCCAGGTCGGCGTCGTGCTGAACAAGGTCGACTTCGCGAGAAACAAGTACTACTACACGCGGTATTACGGCCATCAGTACAAGAACTACTACGCAGAAAAGGCGTCCTGATGGCTCGGCCGCGGCCTACCCGCTCGTCCTCCTGATCGGCTGGGTCCTTGTCGCGTTTGCCGGCTCGTACGGCTGGACCACGGTTCCTTTTTGCCTTGGCGTCGCCCTGCTCTGCGCCATCGAGCAGCCGAGCGTGGCCGAAGGACGAACGCGCCTCCTCGATGGGGCGCTGATGATCTGTCTGGGGATTGTCGCCGCTCAGCTCATCCCCCTCTCTCTCGCAGCGCGGCAGACGCTGTCGCCCGCAAGCATCGACGTTGACCGCGCGCTGCGCTTCACCGCCGCCGACGGTCCACTGGCGCAGCCCCTCCAAGCCCTCTCGCTCGATGCCGACTCCACGGCGTGGGCGCTCGCGCTGGCCGCGGGCTGCATCGGGCTGTTCTGGTGCGCGCGCCATGCGTTCGCCCGTGGCGGCGTACGCGTGGTTGCACGCGCGGTCGCCTGGATGGGTCTCGCCTTGACCACGCTCGTTATCGTGCAGCGGGCCACCGAGCCTACGCTCTTGTACTGGTACTGGCGGCCCCTGACCGCGGGCGCGGCACCGTACGGTCCCTTTGTGAACCGGAACAGTTTCGCCACCTGGCTCGTGATGGCCATTCCGTTGGTGGTCGGCTACACCATCGCACGGAGTCGGTCTCGTTCGATCGTCGCGACGAGCTTCGCCCAACGCGTCTCGACCCTTGACGCCACCGACCTGTGGCTTGCGGCGTCGGCATGCCTGATGACGGGGGGCTTGCTCGGTTCGTTGTCGCGCGCGGGGATCGTTGCAGGTGCGGCTGGTCTGGCGGCGTTCGTCTGTCTCTCCTCAAGCCGTGTCTCCGGGAGACGGCGTGTCGCAGGCTTCGTCTTCGTTCTGGGGCTCATGGTTGCGACCGCGACGATGTTCGCCAATCTGGGCGCGCTCGCCACGCGCATGAACCGGGCGCTCGAGCTTGGCGCTGCAGGACGCCGCGCGATTTGGAGCGACACGTGGCGGATGGCCGGAGACTTCTGGCTGACCGGTGTCGGCTCGGGAGCCTACGAACGCGGCATGCTGGTGTACCAGCAAGGATCGCGGCAGTATTTCTATAATCACGCCCATAACGAGTACCTGCAGATCCTCGCCGAAGGAGGCGCGCTGCTGGCCGTGCCTGCAGCGGTTGCGCTCGTGGCGGGCGTCGTCCTCGCCGCCCGCCGGCTTGGCGCCGATCGGTCGCCGCTGTTCTGGCTGCGGGCCGGGGCGGCCTCTGGCATGCTCGCCGTGGCGGTACAGAGCATCTGGGATACGGGATTGAGAATTCCCGCTAACGGCGCGCTGTTTGCGGTGATGGCGGCCATCGCCACGTACGAACCAGACACCGGAATCGAAAGGAACGCGACGTGAGCCCTGTGACCCTCAACGATCGAGTCGTCGTACCCGACGGTGTGCTCTCTAAGGAAATCGATGGAGAAACTGTTGTGCTGAACCTCGAGAGCGGCGTCTACTTCGGTCTTGACCCGGTTGCGACTGATATGTGGCGGGGCCTCCAGATCGGCGCGCCGTTGAACGAAGTGGCCAGCGCGTTGGAGACATCGTATGAGGTCGAACCGGCCGTCCTGCGCGCCGACCTGCTGCAATTGGTGAACGAGCTCGTTGCCAAGGGCCTGGTCAAGGTCGCCGTGCCTGGCGAAACCACTTTGGCAGGCCACGGACCGTCCGGTGCAAATAGAGAAACGGAAGGGCGAGCTTGAGCCTCGTGCCATAGCGTGCGTACATGAACGCAGAGCTTGGGAACAGATGCTCTCGCAGGAGCTGAAGACGCGCCGGCCACGTCGGCGTTGCCGCCAGGTCTGATCTCAGGATGTCGACCTGGCGCAGCTCGCCTCCAAGAAACGCGGCGCTGGGCTCGACGGCATCGCTCACTTCAGCCAGCGATGCGATCCAGTCGACGTCAATGCCGCCGAAGGCCGCCTGGGCCAGGCGAAGCGTCTTTCCGCAGACGGCGCGGACTCGCCGCGCCGAGGCCAGCTCGCTGAATGCGGCGCGCTGGCGTGGATCGAAGGCCTTGGCGAGGAGGTGCGCGTCGAACAGCCACAGCAGATGTGGGGTATCGCCGTGGTGCGCGACTCGATGGACGCAGGCGATAAGCAGCGCATGAACGGACGACGGGCACCAGGCGTTGGCACCAAGCGTCGGCACCGGCATCGCGTCGCGCGCCAGCTCCTCGAACGTCAACACGTCGGCAAACGCCCGCACGTTCGACACCCGCCAGTGGAGGTCGAGCGCGTGCAGCAGTCCGTTTCGATCGTGCTTCTGAAAATGACACTGACCGGTCGCCAAGTCGCCATCGACTTCCGCCAGGCGGCGGTAGCCGAGCGCGACGAGCCCGCGCGCCACCTCCTCGCGGCTCGACCACGGGATCATCATGTCCACATCAGCGCGTGGACGCAGCTCCGGCCGCCGATAGCAGGTGTGCGCCAGCGAGGCGCCTTTGAGCAGAATCGGCCGCACGGGGACATCCGCCATCTGTGCGAGCACCGCTCGAAGCTCGTGTTCGCGGACGGCTTCTACGGCGGCCGCGGCCCGTAGCTCGTCGGTCATCACAGGCAGTCGAAGCCGATCGGCCAGGAGCAGATGCACGCCGTCTAGGCGAGCGGCGGCCATGACCTCCGCCGGCACGCAACCGGCCGGCGGGGCGTCATCTCGCAGATAGGCACACACACGTCGACGGACGTCAGTCATAACGGGCGTTGTGGCGGCGCGCTACTCACTATAGCGATCTGAAAGGTCTCCAACTCTGGTGAGGGCGGCATCCCAGTTCTTGAACGAGGAAGGGAACGCCGCCAAGATCTGTGTCGCAATCTCCCCCGACGGCATCCGCTGATGCATGAGGTCGAGAATGCACCTGTCGATGCGCGCGGCTTCGTTGAGGCGTGGCACGAACGTATCCGCCCGCTTGCGCAACAGCTCCCGATTGGGTTGCGCCGCCAGCCAAGACGATTGCCGGTATGCGGCTTTCGCGCGCCCAGAGGCACCGTCCACTACCTGCGTGTCCCATCCCCACAGGTAGTCATCCTCGATGAGGTCGGCACGCAGATGGATCCGAACTTCATCGCCTGGCAAGAGCGCAATCGGATCGGGCCAGGCGAAGAACCCTTGCCCGTACACCAGCCGCTCGTGGGAGGCCGGCGAATTGGAAAAGCCGATCCCCGGCGCGGTCTCGGCGTCGAACCACACGCCGAATCCGTGGCCGACAGCGGCATGTTCGATCGTCCAGTTCATCGGACCGCTGACATTTGGCCCCTGGAGGCTGTCGTAATCCAACACGGCCCAACACTGCGGCTCGACGAGCAGATCGTCGGCATCCAGTCGCTGCCTGGACCACTGATTGGCTGCCCTGACGCGGACAGCCGAGAGATCGAACCCGTATTCGGTGGTCCAGGCCTGAATGATGCGCTTATGGGCCGCGGTCGAGGAAGCCAGCGCGGCCCAGATCGTATCGCGCGCCGGCACGATCCAGCCGCCCGGTTTGAGCAGTCGCGATCGGGCGTCGACGACAGACACGAGGCTCCTGCCAAAAAGCGGCAGCGTGCCACGGATGTCCGCCACGATCCCATCGACGCGCTCGGGAAGAACGACGTCGGTCGTGACGGCCTGTACGAACTGGATGCGATCGGTGAATCCGTTGGCTGCCGCTACCTCCCTGGCCACCTGAATCACGTCGTCAGGCTCGACGGCATAGACGCGCGCGGCACCGGCACGACACGCCAGAAGCGCCAGGAAGCCTGGCCCGGTGCCGATGTCGAGCACGACCGACGAAGGGGTGATTCTCGCTTCGAGTGCGCGGGCGTAGGCTGAAACCCGCGTCGTGTCGGCGATCATGTCGCCGTAGTCGAGCAAGCCGTACACCGAGCTTCCACTCACGAGGAGGATGCTCCGAAAAATCGCCTGAGCCACAGCTCCAGGCCTACCACGTCGCCAATCTGCCACGCCGGAAGCGCCGTATCTGCCCGAGCGATGCGCGTCTCGAAGGTCGTCAACTCTCTGGCCAGGCGGTCGCCGTCGACCAGGCCCGCCTGAACCGCTAAGGAATCTCGCGTCAGCAAGCGCAGGATAGCTGGATACTCCGACACAATCGCCCGGTTGCCGGCGCCGGTAAAATCCGCCTTCCACCGGCGCTGGCGTATCGCGTCGGGCAGAATCCCCTGCATGGCGTGGCGCAACAACGCTTTAGGAACCCCGTCTCGATTGATCATGTCGCCGGGGATCGCCATCAAGAAGGCCACCAGGTCCCTGTCTCGGAACGGATAGGCGACCTCGAGGCCATGCATGAGGCCAGTCGCATTGGACCGGTGGGTCTGCACCTGGCAAAATCCCGACGTCGCATTCCGGTAGAGCTGCTCCGCGTGGCTGCTCGCGAACTTCCGATCAAGATTGGGCCGACTGAGCGAGCGCTCGATCGCACGCTCCAGGAACTTCGCGGTGTACCACGCCGGAAGTCTGCGCCTGAATCGCCGGCGCGAGGTTCGCTTCTTGACGAATCGAAACAGCCACCGAGGCGGTAGTGCCCGCACCAGCCTGCTCCGAAGCTGACGCCCGAAGAGGCCGGGCTCGACATCCGTCATCCAGGCGTCACACTCACGTAAGTGGCGCCGGACCATCAACCATCGTCCCCGACGAAACAGATCGACCAGATATGCCTGATCGGACAGGATCTGGTCTCCGAAGAATCCGTCCAGAACGACGGTACATCCTGACTGCCGCGCGGTCGCCAACAGCACCGACTGAACATCCCACGTCAGGCCGGGCATTTCCATGTGCCAGATAGTCCGCTCCGCGTCGGTTAACAACCGGAGCGCCGAAACAGCCTGGCGAACGATCGGCAGGCCCGACGCCGTCTCGACCTGGTCCAGATACGCGACCTCGTCAGCCGCGGCGTTGCCGGGAAATGTCAGGGCGAAGCCGCGTAGCTCAGCCGGTGCGGCACCGCTCGTGATGAGCGCTCTGGCTTGACAGAAGATCGATGAGGAGTCGAGGCCGCCGCTGACCGACACGGCGACCGGACGATCGCTGCGCAGCCGGCGCCGGACCGACTCTGCAAACAGCGTGCGGAAGCATTGAGCGTAGTCCTCAAAGGATCGATAGCGAATCTCCCGCGCCGAATCGAAGTCCCAGTGTTGCCGGAGGACTCGCCCATCGGTTGTGACGATGAGGACGTGTCCGGGCGGCACGCTGTACACGCCCTGAAAGCACGTCCGCGTGCCGTCGCTGTAGCCGTCGAGGACCAGGTCTGCGAGCGCGTCTTCGTCGGGGCGGGACCTGACCGCGCGGTGCGCAAGAAGGCTCTTGATTTCTGACGCGAACAACAACGTGCCCGGAAGCGGGCAATAGTACAGCGCGCGGGCGCCCATTCGGTCGCGAGCAAGCAGGAGGCGTCGGCGTGTCGAATCACACAACGCGAGAGCAAAGTCACCGTTCAGGCGAGCGACAAACGCTTCGCCAAATTGCGAGTAAGCGGCAAGCGCGAGCGCCGCATCGGAGCACACGGCCTCCGGCCAGCCAACGTTGGAAGGGCATGCATCGAGGACTTCCTGGCGGTTATCGAGGCGGCCGTCGAACGCGACGGCCGTGCCGGAGGGCGAGGTGAGGGGCTGACGCTCTGTCAGCGACTCGGGTGTGACCCGAGAATGCTGATGACCGATGCCGGCCGTCGAGCCGATCCAATAATCCTCACCATCGAGTGCGTGATGAGCGGAGGCCGCAGCGAGCCCTTTCAGCTCGGACGGCTCAACCGTGCGACCGTCCAGATTGAAGACACCGACAATACCGCTCATCTACCCCATTCAAGCACGCAACTGGCGGCGCTGGGGCGGCGCTCCATCAGATCCTTGACATGTTTGTTGCGCCGTCACCCATGACACCGCCGGTTCCCTGAACGATGTCTTTCACGTGGCCGTAGGAGACCAAGCGGGGCTTGGCATAGGGTTTTCTGGCGCCGGGTGCCCTTCGATCGACCGACTTGTCTGTTGCACTCATCGAATCCTCCGTGCCCTCACGCAGTTCTCCTGCAAGGCTCCTTCTCGACAACGGTCTGCCGGACATGCTCGACGATGGCGTTGCGCAACGCCGGAAGGTGCTGCAGCCCTCCTGGATACCGCAACTCGAAACCGATCGCCTCGGAGGCCACTTGCGTCGCAAACGCGAACTGCCTTGCGAGACGTTCTCTGTGAAGAATGGTTGTGGTGAAGCTGCTCTTGAGTAGTTCTCTGACCATCGCCACGCGCGATATCGAGCGTATTTCGAACGAGCGAGTACGGTTCCGTTCGTCGGGTTCCGGCAGGACGAACAGGCGCCGCAGCGGCAGGCTGTCCGGCTGCCGAGCGGCCGCCGTGAGCGGAAACGACCGTTTGGTCGCCGTTGGCGTCAGTGGGGTGCCGCGCGCGGGACTGTCCCAGAACGTGCCGGCGCTATCCGGCATGAGCTTGACGCGCCCCGACCCAGGATGCGCAACGAGATTCCCACTGCGTCGCTCAAGTATCAACATGTCGTCGGTGACGACCTGGTGGCCTTCCTGAAGAAAGGCCGCCAGCAGAGTCGATTTTCCGAATCCACAGTCGCCGAGAAACGCCACCGCCCAGTCATCCACGCGCACGGCGGCGGCGTGCAGCGGCTCGATCCCCTGCTGGACGAGTGCCACGGCAAGCGCCTGTCCGAACAGGAAGTTCTGCAGCACCGCGCGGGGGCAGTCGTTGAGCGGCCGATACACGACGCACGAGCCATCCGCGGCGACACGAAATTCGTACAAATGTTCCCAACGCAGGTAGGTGGTGCCGTCTGCCGGACGTGGACGGACCACCCATTCATCGGCGGACGGCTGCTCGCACGCAGAAGGCTCGAAGTCTTCGGCGGTACCCTCCACGAACTCCACGTCGGCTAGTAGCTGCTGTCCGTCGTGCGCCCTTGGGAACGCAAACCGATGGTCGCTGGTTACTCGAACGCCGTAGATCGAGTAGTGATACCGCTCGGGACACTGGCGTGGCTTCATGCGAAAAGGCTGTCCCATACCGTCAGTGGCGCGTACTGGTCGGCCGTCGAGCCGCCTATCACAATGCGGTCCCGATCGGCGAGCCAGGCGTGTGACTGAAGACGACCGCCCGGCTCGTATCTGACGCCGACAGTCAGCCGCAACGGTCGTTCGGGCGATCCCAACGCCAGGTCCGCCACGATCGCCCTCACGAGACAAGTACTCACGCCCGCGAGCCGGCGGCCGCTGGCTTCGATGGCCCAAATCACCCGCGCCTCAGGCCCACGCAGGATGAAATGCGCGAGCAACCGCAGCCGCGCTGCCCCTCTACGCAAGGTCGGCAGCGACATGGTCCGGAGGCCGAACGCTGTCAGGACTTGGACAAGGGACGCGGCAATCAAGAGTCTCCAGTCCGAGGCGGTCAGCGACAGCCAGCGTGTGAATCGGTTCATCGTAGAGCTCGGGAGCCCATGGTACGCGCCGGGCGCGCGCGTGTAAAGGCGCCGGCGTCGCGCCCAGTCGCCGCCCCAGATGCTGCTATGACGCGTGTGGGCGACCTGCTGACCGTCGGATTATCGTCCACAAGTCGCCGAGCAGGCGCCGTAGAACATAGTCCGTGGACCAGCTGCAGCCAAGTCCTCACACTTGGTCTCATGAATCGCCCCAACACGCCAGCCAACTCCGGGCTGCCGACCCAGCGAAAGCCGTATTCAAAACCGCGCCTGATCTGTTACGGCCACGTGAAGGACATCATTCAAGGTGGCGGAGGCATGATGAATGACGGTGGAGGTGTCATGTCGCGGGGGTGCTGGATCGCCGAAGCGATCTACGGCGAATCCGACCCACGGACCACGCTGCTTCGCGCCTGGTTGACTCGGGTGTACGACGAGCGGTGCCGGTGGTGGTTTCTCGTCAGCGTCTACCGGGTCTGTGGGCGCAGGGTGGCCGGCTTGATCCGCAGCGGGTGCGTCCCTCGGGGGCTGTTCGTTCCGCTGTTCGACTATCTCCTGATCCAGGCGAACGACGACACCGCTCGCCTGCTCAGACGAGGCTCCTACCTGCCTGGCCGTGTTTCCTGAGAAAAGCCCAGCGTGTTCAGGTCGCGAAATACCGGCGTGAGCGGCGGCAGAAGCGCCGGATTGAGAAAGTCGACGTCGAACGAATACGCGCGGGTCGGCGCTCCGTACACCGTCGTGCAGCACTTGTAGATACCGATGGCCTGCCGGGCGTAGTAGAAGCTGGCCAGCGACCCCCTGTAGTTCAGGGTTCCGCCCTCCTCGAGGAACCGCAGGAAGTTGTGCACGCCGCCGTCGGTGCCGAAATCGCTCGCGACAGGCGCCCAGGCCGGGAGCTGAAACGACGGATTCTTCCCGGCGATGACCGCTACGCGATAGTAGCTCTGGGCAGGGCGATCGCGCTGCGTGCGGTCGTACGGATTCGCAAACGAGTACGTCGTGTCGTTCCAGTTGCTGCTGAGCAGCGTCACCGCGTCGGCCGCAACGGAGGTCGCGACGTGTGGCTGGTTCCACGTGGCGTTCATGCCCAGCGCACGGGCGTTCCAGTTCCCGTGGATGTAGACGGGGGTTTCCGCGACGATCGCCAGACCGGGCGCGACGATGTCGGGGATGGCGTCACCATCGTCACCGTTGATGAGCTTGAGCGCCCGCCTGAACAGGATGGCGCGGTTCACCTGCGCCTGGCCGCGGTTAACCGCCGTCGTCGGCCGGGCGTTGAGATCGAGCGGCGCCGCGGCCCCCGGCGGCACGCTATTGGCCGTGCCGTTGTAGCTTGGCAGCCGCCCGTACAGGTCGAGGAGCCCATTCGCGTTGACATCCTCGGGAGAGACTGTTGATGGAGGGACGGGCGGTTCGAGCGCGTTGTCTTCTGCGCCGTTCTGGTTCGCCCGGTTCATGATGTCTTCCCAGCCGAACTCGCCCGTTTCCAGGCTGTTCGCGTCGCGATTGTTCCGCCGGTCCGAGAAGTAGACGGCGTAGCCCGTCCCGAGATTGTTGAGCGCCTGCGTGCCGGTTCCGGCGTTGTAAGGCGCCACGCCGGTGAGCCATCGCGACAGGTTTCTCACGTCGAGCGCGACGTAGTGCATCACGCCGCCGAGCCTGAGGCCGAGCACGCCCGTACCCGGGCCTGGATTCGTGTCGCGCTGCAGCGCCTCACGTGGATCGAATAGGACGTTGGGCCAGTAGTCTCTGGAGTCCAGGCTGGTCGTACCCGTGGGTACGCCTGCGACGGTTACCGTGCTGTACGCGCAGCCATTTGCGGGGAAACCCGCGCCGACACCTCCGTTGTCCTTGAGGCGCTGGATTCGCAGGATCGCATTCAATGTCGGATCGTCACAAATCTGGCCCGCCAGATTCGGTCCACCGATCCCGTAGTTCAGGATCTCCATCGTCACGTCGGTCCACACGTTGGCGTTGTCCTGCATCTCGATCTTGATGAAGCCGCCAATCGTGCTCGTGCCAGCCGCGGATAGAGAGTTGTTGGTAATTGTCGAGTTCGCGGCAATTGCCTGCGTGTTGCCCTGACAGTTCAGAAGCTGGTCGTTCAAGGCGGGGGCAGTGGTATAACCGGAGCACGAGATCAATTGCACGCGGTTGTTCGCCGCATCGGTCACCCAGAAAGTTGTGGGAGCGAACGCAGCCGTGCTGACCACGCGGAGATCGGCGCTGGCACTCAACACCGTGGCGTTGGTCGTCGCTGTCGTGGGGGAGTAAGCGGCGTAGAGGGGAGCTGCTGCGGGCAGAGACACGATACTTCCTGCGGCCGATACCGGCGTAATGCAGCCGGTGAATCTGTCAGCCAGTCTGCCGGTGCATACCACGTCGACCCCGTTGAGTTTGAGGATGGGCGGGATCTGAAACTCGAGCGGAAGGATGCCGTTGACGGTAATCGTGGTCCCGGCTGCCGCCACGAGGGCGTTGACCGTCGTCGTCGCAGGACCCTGCGTCGTCGCAATCGGCGGATGCGTCGCATCAACCGGACCGTACGGCGTGCCATTGTTCGGTGGCGCGTTGTTCCAGTTGCCGTCGAGTGACACCGGCGGCGTCGCCGTCACCGTCGGCAGATTGGTGATGTCAGCCGCCGCGTCCGACAAAAGGATCCGCAGACTCGCCTTGCTGAAGTAGCGCTCGCCGAAGAGCAGCGGATTGACGACGTTCTCGTTGGCGGCCGGCCGGCGCACGATGTCCGGGTTGGCTCCACCGGAGGTCAGCACGGCCAGGTTCAGGGGTCTGGCGCCAGTCGCACCATTCCGGATGTATCCGTTGTACGACGTAAGCGAAATGTTCGTCCACGCCGGGTTCGCCGGGCTGCCGAGGAATCCCTGGAGGCTGCCCTCGGTGGCCAGGAGATCCCGGCAGGCGCCGGCAGCGGCAGGGCATCCCGGCGCTCTGGGGAGACGCACGATCCCATCGTGCGTAGCCGGCAGCGTAATCGCTGCGCTGTTCGACATGTTCTGACGGATGACCTCCCCAACAGCTGTCATCCTGTCGTTAAACGCCAGGTTAGACGCTGCGGGCCCCGCAAGGAACAGATTGCCGTTGGTGTGCACCCGGCCGCCAAAGTTGAAGTTGGGACCCGGAAAGAAGCTCAAGTCGGTGTCCGAGAAGACTCCGAACTGGAAGACCGGGATCGCCACGGTCTCGAGACTGCGCCTCAGGTGGACTTCGCCTCCCGAGGCCGTGAGGGCCGTCGACTCCAGCGTGTACTGCGTGAGGAGCGCAATCAGTCCCTGGTACGGACCGGACGAGATCGTCCGCGCCGTTCCCCGCGGATTGCCGTTGGCATCCGACAGCGCCCACGCGACGGCATAGCCGGTGTTCCCAGGGGGAAACGTGACGCTGGGAAGTACCGGCGGGGCGGCCGTCAAGGCGTTGATTTGCGCCGCCGTCGGGGCGTAGTTGGTCCGAAAGAAGTTGCCCAGATCGGCCGTCAGCTTCTCGAGTCCGGCGTGCGCGGCGTAGAAGGCCTCTTGACGATCGCGGTCGACACTGCGGAACCGCTGATCGCTCATGACCGACGCCGTGAAACCGACAAGGAGCGCCGACACGAGTGCCGTCACCAGCAAGACGGTAATCAGCGCGATGCCGCGTTCATTGGCTGGACGCATGGGATTTGCCATTCCTTTCATTGGTAGCGATCCACAAACGCGAGACTTCTGATGCTGACGCTGGTCTGCATGTGATTGCGCAGGAAGTCGTTCGACTGCGTCGACACCACGTCGGAGCGCACGCCGATGTGGAGATTGACTTTACGAACCTGATTGGCCGAGTACGTGACGCCGTTCAACACAAAGGGAAACGTCACGACTCCCGTCGGGTTCGTCACGCCGTCGACCAGGTCGTAGGCAATGTCGAGGTCCTCGACGACCCCGGCCAGCGCCTGTGGCGTGCCGAAGTTCCACACGCGCGTCAGCCGCGGCGTCCCAGGCGCGGTCACCGCGTCAACGTAGTAGGTCAGCATGATCACACGCGTCACCAGGCCCTGCGGCATGGGATTGTCGACGATCTGGGTCACCGAGCCCTGGGCGGCGACCGGCTGATTCAGGTTGAACCTGTCAATCGGGTCCGCCACATCGAAGAAGATGGTGTTGGGATTGGTGCGCGTCACCGTCTGCAGCGTGCTGCCGTTGGCGTTGCTGATCCACAAGAGATTACCTGGCGCGACCGGGAAGACGCCGTTCAGCGGGTCGCCGGCAAACCACGCGGCGTTCCCACCGATGTTGATGCTCGACCCGTCGGCCGCCAGGGTCGCCTGGCCGGCGAGCCCGGTGTTGATCGACAGCGGCGCGAGCAGGGGGTCGGTCATCAGGATCGTGATCATGTCGGTCGTCGCGCCAGCGATCACCGGACCCAGCCCCGCCCCCGCGATGAGCGCCGGCAATACGTCCGAGTTGACGTTGTCGAACGAATAGTTCAGTCCGGGCGGACTGGGACGACTGATCGCCTGCGAGCCGGCGCCGGACGGAATCGGAATGCCGCCGGTCGGGATCCCGCGCGCGGCCTGCAGCAGGTCGCGAATCAGGAGGTTGGTGCCCGCGCGCAGGTTCTGGTTCGCGTCGACCAGCTGCGTGGTCGCCTGGTTGAGGTTGACCGCGCTTATGAAGGCGGACATGGCTCCGCCGAGCGCCATCAGCACGATTGCCGTGCTGATGAGCAACTCCGGGAGCGTAAAGCCCTCCTCGCGCGACATGGGTGCCATGACCTGCCTCATGCGAAATTCGAGACGTAGGTGACCAGCGTGTAGCGGCGCGTGGCTCCGCCCCACTGGAACGTAATTTCGACCGTTATCGACCGTAGGTTCGGCTGGATGTCGCGAATCTGGATCTCACGCGTATAGCCGTCGAGCGTGACGGTCTGGTTGTCGAACGGCGTCAGGAGGTTCTGGTCTGGACCGGGAAGCTCGACGCTCTCGATCGGCTGCGCGGCGTCGTCGGTGGTGTTGACGAGGGCGTCGGTGCCAGCCAATCTGAGCGGCTGCGGGCCGTCGAGGAAGATACCGCCGTCCTGGCCGGACGCGCCTGCGACATTGCGGATCTGCGCCCACGTCAGAACGTGTGAATCGCGGGCGGCGAACACGCTCTCGATCGCTTCGGCGGCCTTTTGTGTCGCGGTGAGATCGCCCGGCGAACTCGAGACGAGCTGCAGACCAACGCCAAGAACGCCGGCGGCACCGAGCACGCAGACCGTCAACAGAGAGACAGCGATTAGCGTCTCGACAATCGAAAATCCGCGCTCGGAGCGAAGCAGTACGCGATGTGGTTTCATGGCTACACGACGGTCCATTGACCACCATCCCACCGGTATGCCCGTACGCGGCCGGTTCCGCCGAGGACGGTGATCGCCCGGAACGACCGAGGCTCGTTCGGAAGCGCAACAAAGATAGTCCCGTTGAGCGGATTGCCCGACTGATCGATGAGCGTCCCATCGCTGTTGAAGAGGATTCTGAGGGACGCGCCAAAATCGGTCGGCGTGCTGTTGCCAAAATTTAAGGGCGTGTCGATAACGCCGTTGATGAGCGCGTACTGCACGCCGCCTTCGAAGACGACCATCGACACGACCGTCGCGCCGGCCGGCACCTCCTGCCGGACGACTTGCAGCTGATCGGTGCCGATGAACTGCAGCTCCATCTGACGGCGCTGTGTGATCGCCATCTCGCGCGCCAGATTGAGCTGGCCCATGATGACGCGCATGGCGCCGTCGCCTGTCATGTAGGGCCGGGCCTGCCCGATCTGGATGACGGCGATGCTGCTCACGACACCGATGATGCCCGCCGTCACGAGCATTTCGAGGGCGCTGTACCCGGCCTCACCAGATCGCATGGCGTAACCTCTCGATGAGGACGATGGTCATCATCCATTCCGTTGCCGTGAATCCGTTGTGGTCTTGAAGGTGCGCGCGCTGTGCCGTAAGGCTACGGCCGGGATGAACGGGCATCGAAAGCGTCGCGACTCAGACTGCAAAGCCGGAGCCAGCGATCAGGCGCATCGCCAACCAAGGCGCGAAACCGACTTCAGGTGAATTACGTCGAACGCAGCTCCGCCCACGTGCTCCAATTCGGGTCGCGCGATTACAGAAGCGTCGGAACGGCGGGCGTCCATTTCTTGTTCTGCAACGCCCAAGAGTGTGAGGACTGGGGCGTGATTCGTCCACGGACTATGCTCCACGGAAATCTGATGATTGTGGACGATAATCCATTGACGATCTGTCCCCGAGGGCCGCTATGATTGCGCCATGCGCAGGTCTACTCACCCCATGTTAAGGACGATAGGCGTGACAATCCGATCTTGTCGGCGTCAGAAAGGGCTGTCGCAGGAGGCGCTTGCGGATCTGGCTCGTATCGATCGCTCGTACATGTCGAGCATCGAGCGCGGGCTTCGGAACGTCTCGGTGCTCAACGTCGCCCGGATTGCGGTCGCGCTGCAGGTACCGCTCTGCGATCTGCTGCAGGCCAAGAGCACATGGCCACCTCGGGAATCCGATCGGATGAGCGTCGCCTTTAGGGGACCGGCCGAACGGCCTCGCCTGCGCGGGCATGGGCCGCACCGCGCCGAGGGATTCGACTGGGAGCTAGGCCGGTCCTTGTCGCTCGGCTAGTGGACTTCGTCTTCAGCGCCCCTCCGCCGGTGAGGGCCGGCCCCAGCGGGTATCGAGGATCGCCCAGAGGTACTGGTCCACGTAGTGGCCGTCTCGCCAAAAAGCTTCGGTCAGCGTCCCTTCGCGAATGGCGCCGAGCTTGCGTAATGCCGCGTTCCCCCGATCGTTGTCGACGGCGGCGCGCGCTTCAACCCGGTGAACTTTCACCACGCGGAAAGCGAAATCGAGCACGAGCCGCACGCTGTCGTCAAACACGCCGGTACCCCAGAGCCGAGGCGCGATGACGAAGCCGAGTTCGCCTCGAAGAAATCCCGGTTGAAGCTGGCGCAGCTCGAACACTCCGCACGCGTGTTGCTCGCCGCGCGGGACCACGCCGTAGCAGATGTACTTGCCAGTGGCGCGTTCGCCCCGGGCCCATCCGATGAAATGTTCAAACGCCAGCGCGCTCGCGGGTGGCGCCCACATGAAGCGCGTCACCTCGGGCGTGGTCAGTTCCACGAACAGCGTGTCCGCGTCGGACTCTCGAAGCTCGCGCAGCGTCAGGCGTTCGCCAATCAGGTCCGGGAGTCCGGTGCGCCAATCAATCGACGGGCTCGCCATTACCCCAGACGATGGTGTCATCCCACTCGAAGTTGCCCCAGACGATGGTGTCGTCGCCCAAGTCGAAGTTGCCCCACACGATCGTGTCGCTCCAGTCGATGTTGCCCCATACGATCGTGTCAAGATACTCGTCGGCGCCCCAGACGAAGGTCTGCGACCATTTCCAGCTCTCGCCACCAATCGTCGTCGCTGGCGCGAGCAGGTCGGCAGGCGACCAGTTCCCCAGCGGCACAGGAAGAGCGACAACCTGCGCCAGCGCAACAGCTCCTGACGCGTTCAAAGCGCCGCGACCCTGCGTGAGCGGGTCGACGCCGTCCAGCAGCAACGCGGTGTACTGCAGGATCGCCTTGATGGCAGCGGGCGGAAGACCCGTGCCATGAGTCGCGCGGCTCGCTTCAATCATCAGCGCCACCACACCGCTCGTCACCGCCGCCGACATGCTCGTGCCGCTCAATCGGAAGAACTGCGCCACATTCCCCTTCGCGGTAACCTGCCGGTCGGGGAACTGCGTAAACAGCGCTCCCGCCGGCGCCGCATCCGACACCAGGTTCTGGCCGGGTGCCACGATGTCCGGCTTGACGAGCCCGTCGTACCAGCTCGGCCCGCGCGAACTGTACGAGGGAATCGCATCGTCGCCCCGCTTCGTCGTGTTCTTCGTGTCGACGGCGCCGACAGTGATCGCGGAGGGGGCGTTACCCGGGCTGAGAATGCCAGCATAGCCAGGCTGTCCTGTGACAACACTGCGTCCGACGTTCCCCGCAGAGACGACGACCACGATGCCCGCACCGACGGCGGCCTCGACCGCTTGCACCAGCGGATCGCTGCGACCGGGCTCCAGAATTGGGTGGCCGAGCGATAAGTTGATGACGTCGACTCCGAGCGTCTGCCGGTTGGCCACCGCAAACTCGATGGCCTCGATGACCGTGCTCGTCAGCCCCCATCCCTGCGCATCGAGCACCTTCAGACTGATGATGCGGGCCCCGGGCGCGATGCCCTGGTAGGGCGCGCCCGCCGAGTTCTGCGACAGCGCACCCCTGCCCGCAATCAGTCCGCTCACATGGGTCCCGTGCCCATGGTCGTCGTTGGCGTACGGACCGAATCCGCCGGTGAAATCGTAGATGCTGACGCCGGTGAAGTCTCCGTTCCGGTCGATACCCGAATCGATCACCGCGACGCCAACGCCCCTGCCGGTCAGTCCGTTCATCGGCAAGCCGAGCGTCGAAAGCAGCGTGTTCTGGACGCTCTCTGCATCGGACGCCTTGTCGGCATTGTGCAGGACGGGGGCGTCGAGCGAGATGCTTTCAACATCGGCGTCGTTCTCAAGGACTGAGATCTCGTCGCTTGACACCGAGGCCGTGACGGCCTCGACAATCGCGTGCTTCTTCAAGATGGATCCGCCGCGCTGCTGGAGCCGGACGGCCAACGAGCCCGAAGCGCCAGGTCGAGTCCGCACGATCACTCTGATCGGTCCGCTCGCGCCGCGACGAAGGGCGGCGTCCAGCTTGGAATGGTCGGGGGGTTGCGCCGCCCGGCCAGCCGCCTGGGCACCGAGGAAGACAGCAACCGCCGCGATGGCACACGAGACGAACTTCTTATTCAACGACATAACGTTTCGCACTCCATACGTAGGCGTGTGGAGCGGTAATCGTACGGCACGGCCGCCCTTTAACCACGGACTATAGTCAACAGACCCGTTGTCGCCCTGAGGACAGACTTCTGCTCATGGCTTCTGGATTCCCCGACGGCACACGCCGGCCCTCCTCGCTTCCGTGGCTCTATCTGCAGGGAATGCTAACTGGGGCGCCGAAGTGGTTTCGGCTGCGAGGGTGGGCTATCCGAGAGCGTGGCAGGCCGGAGCACCGGCGGGCAGCCCGATGAGCGGGCGGTGTTGGGCGCAGGTCCGGCGCATCAAGCGCAGCAGAGAATTCATACGCCGACGAGGGAGCGAAGGAGGAGACGCCGGGAGGGCGGATGTTTGAACAGAGCCCGGATGAGCGGCCGGTGCTCGTTGAACCGTGCCGTCGCGCGGACGATCGGCATGATGCCGTCGGTGCGGGCAAGCTCGAAGAAGCTGTCGATGCCGCGATCGCTCAATCGCGTCACGGCGTCGCGCAGCGCGTGCTGAGCCTGGAACTCACCGCCAAGCTCGGTGCGCCACCGGCGCTCGTATACCGACAGGGCTTCCCGATCCAGCCGATCTCGGCGCAGGGCGTCGACGGCGACGTCGGCGGCGAGCGACGCGCTCAGAATGCTGTAGTGAATCCCGCCGCCGGTCGTGGGCTTGACGAGCCCCGCGGCATCGCCAACAGCCAGCAGCCGGTCGCCGTAGGTGCGCTCGATGGCGCCGAGCGGCAGAATCTTCTGGCGCGGCGGAAGGTCTCCGCCCCTGACGCCCCAGCGATCGGCCACCCGATCGACCATGCGACGGTAGAAGCCGACGGCATCGCTGCTCGTCATCACGCCCACGCGTACATGTGGACCGTCGGGACGGGAGACAGGCACCGACCAGGCAAAGCCCGACGGTGCCGCGTCCTGACCGAAGTGCATTTCGAGGCTGGCCGTCCGAGTCACCGGCAGTTCACGCTGCGCCGAATGCAGATATGTCCGCGGCAGCCCGAGCCCGAACCGGCGCTGGAACGCGTAACTGGCGCCGCAGGCCAGCACGGCGAGGCGCGCCTCGATCATGTCGCGGCCGGCAATCGCGCGGACGCCCGACGGACCTATGTCGATCGTCGCGACGCGCGTGCCAGACCTCACCTCGGCCCCGGCCGCAACGGCGCGAAACGCGAGCGCCCGGTCGAACACGGGCCGATCGATGACAATCGCCAGCGGCGTGGGTGTCGAGTATTCGACTGCAATCCCGCCCGGAGAGACAAACCGCGCCGTCGTCAACGTGTTGAGCGTCGCGTCGGTGGGGAGATTGAACTGCGGGAAGCTGTCAGCCGAGAGAACGCCGGTGCAATGCACCGGGTCGCCGACCGTCTGGTGCTCTTCGCACACCAGGGTGCGCACGCCCTGAGCGGCCAGTCGCGCGGCGAGAAACAATCCCGCAGGACCGCCGCCCACGATGAGCACGTCGACCGAATGAGGTTTCAAACGCGAACATTATAAAGCCGGTTACAGATGGCGATTCCGACTTTCCCACTCGCCGCGCCCGGTAATCCAGAACGACAGCAGGATGAGCTTCACGTCCAGCCAGAAGCCGGCCCGCCGCAGATACAGCCGATCGAGCCGGAACTTGCTCGTCCGCGAGATGTCGCGGGGTGCGTAGACCTGCGTGAGTCCGGTCAGCCCGGGCCTGACGAGGTGGCGCTCCTCATAGCCGGGCATCTGGTCGAGGTGCACGAGCCGGCCGTCACCTCGGACCTCGACCTCGCCCGGCCGCAGCGGCCGCGGACCGACGAAGCTCATGTCACCCCTCAGGATGTTCCAGAGCTGCGGCAGCTCGTCCATCGCGGTCGCGCGCAGCAGCCGCCCGACACGGGTGACCCGCCGATCGTCCTCGGCGGCCTGCACGGGTCCAGTCTTCGCTTCGGCGTTCTGAATCATGGACCGAAACTTGAGCGCGCCAAACACCCGCCCACCCCGGCCGACGCGCGCCTGACGGAAGAGCACCGGCCCCCTATCCTCGATCTTGATGGCGGTGGCGATCGCCACCCACAAGGGGGCCGACGCGAGGAGCCCAACGGAGGCCACGCAGATGTCGAAGAGCCGCTTCATCATGCCGCCCGCGCCGCGCCGGCAAGCTTTTCGAACAAGTCGTGATACGCCTGCACCGCGACGCGCCGATCGAACTGCGCCGCCGCCCGCCGAGCCTTGATCCCCATCTCTCGCGTGAGGTCCGGGTTGTTGTAGAGGGCGACGATCGCGCCCGCCAGCGCATCGGGATCGCCTGGCGTGGTCACAATGCCGCAACCCGCGTCCCGCGCAATGACCGCCGCCTCACAACTGGGATCGGTCGCGGCAATGTAGGGACGGCCGGCGGCCAAGATCCCGTACACCTTGCTCGGCACGATGTAGCCTTCGAGTCCCTGCTTGAGCGACACCAGAAAGGCGTCGGCCGTGCCGAAGGAGTCCGACAGCGACGCTTTCGGCTGATACGGGAAGAATCGCACGTTGCCGATCTCGCGGGCCGCGACCATCCGCTCGAGCGCGTCGCGTCTGGCACCGTGACCCACAATCGCAATCGTCAGGCGGTTCTTGCTCCGCAGACGATCCGCGGCCTCGATGAGCACGTCGAGGTCTTGCGCCAGCCCGACGTTGCCCGAGTGCATCAACACGAACCGATCGGTCAGGCCGTGGGCGCGGGCAAACGGGTTGTCCTTTGAGCCCGGGGCGATCGCCTCGCAATCGGCCCAGTTGCTGATGACGTGCATGCGAGCGGGATCGGCGCCCTTCTCGTCGACGAGCCGGCGCCGCATCCGGTCCCCAACGGCGACCACGGCGTCGGCCTGTCGGAGCAGATACCGGTTCGTGCGCTCGAGCGCGGCGTCAACGGATCGGCTGTGGAAGTCTTCGACGAGCGCGGCCACTTCTGGAAAGACGTCCTCGCAGAGAAAGACGAACCGCGCGCCCACGCGGCGCGCCGCCCAGAGCGCGGCGAGGCCGATAATCGGCGGGTCGGTCAGCGACACGACCACATCGGGCCTGCCGATGCGAAAGCTGGCCGCGGTGGCCGACGCGAAGTACGTGAGGTAGTTGGCGGCGCGGCCCGCAAATCGGCCGGGCGAGAGCCGCGATCCGTTCGCCCGCACGATGGTCACGCCATGGCGGGACTCTTCGCCAACAAGGCGCCCACCAGCCGCCTCGCCTGAGGAGCCGCGCAGCGCGCGCCCGGCCACAACCGAGACACTGCACTCATGCCGGCTCACGAGATCCTGGGCGAGCTCGGTCAGCAGCTCCCCGGTCGCGGCCTGGTCGGGCCAGTAAGACCGGTTAAAAAAACAGATCTTCACGTGCCGATCGGCGCCCTCGTCCGCGCGTCGCGATACCACAGAATGGTGCGCCGCAGCCCCTCTCGGAAATCCGTGCTCGCGCTGAAGCCGAACCGATCCCGCGCACGCGTCACGTCGAGCGTACGGCGGGGCTGCCCGTCAGGCTTGCTGCGATCGAACACGAGCCGACCGGTAAATCCGGTGAAGTCGGCGACGAGCTCGGCCAGCTCACGAATGCTGATTTCGAAACCGGCCCCTATGTTGACGGGCTCGGGATCGTCGTAGCGCTCGGTGGCGAGCACGATGGCTTCGGCGCAGTCCTCCACGTAGAGGAACTCGCGTGTGGCGTTGCCGCTGCCCCAGCAGACGACCTCAGACGCCCCGGCATCCACCGCTTCGACACATTTCCGGATGAGAGCCGGTATGACGTGAGACGAGGCAGGCTCGAAGTTGTCATTGGGCCCGTACAGATTGACCGGGAGCAGGTGGATGGCGTTGAAGCCGTACTGGTCGCGATACGCCTGTCCCTGCACGAGCAGCAGCTTCTTCGCGATGCCGTAGGGCGCATTGGTCTCTTCTGGATAGCCATTCCACAAGTCGCGCTCGAGAAAGGGAATCGGCGCCAGCTTGGGATACGCGCAGATGGTGCCAATGCCGACGAACTTCTCGACGCCCGTCAGTCGCGCATGTTCCATCACCAGGGCGCCGATCATCATGTTCTCGAAAAAGAAACGGCCCGGCGACTCGCGATTGGCGCCGATCCCGCCGACCACGGCGGCCAGATGGATGACGATGTGCGGCTGGAAGTCGGCATACATCCGCTCCACGTTGGGCTCGTGCCGCAAGTCGTACTGGGCCTTCCGCGGCACGAGCACGTCGCGGCACCCGTGACGTGCAAGCGCCGCCACAACGTGGCGACCCAGAAAGCCGCTGCCGCCCGTCACGACGACCCGCTTATCGGAAAGTGTCAACGTTGATGCTCCTCGCTGGCAGTCCGGCTAAAGCCGGACACTACGACGGATGGCGTCGCGGCCGGCTTTGGCCGGCCGGAAGTCCGCCTGAAGCCGGACACTACAGCGAACTGGCGTAGTGTCCGGCTTCAGCCGGACCGTGAACTGGCGTAGTGTCCGGCTTCAGCCGGACCGTCTTCGATTGCGATGGTCGGCCGTTCGATCACGTGGTTGCCCATCACCAAGACATCCATATGCGTTCGGAGGAAGCAATCGAGCGCCTGTGCCGGCGTCAGCACAATCGGCTCGTTCTCGTTGAACGACGTATTGAGCAGCATCGGTACGC
>MELA01000120.1:50344-51838 GCA_001767495.1 Acidobacteria bacterium RIFCSPLOWO2_12_FULL_65_11
GGCGAACGCGGCAATCAGATTGTAGTAGCGCGGATTCGATCGCGAGCTCACCGTCTGGAGACGACCCGAGCCATCCACGTGGGTAACGGCCGGGACCAGCGCCCGCTTGTCCGGGCGAACCGGATACACCTGCTGCATGAACGGATCGGGCACGGCGCCGACGAAATAGTCGTCGAGCGCACTTTCGAGCACCGACGGCGCGAACGGCCGAAAACGCTCACGGAACTTGATCCGCGTGTTGATGATGTCGCGCATGTCGGCGCGCCGTGGATCGGCCAGGATGCTCCGATTGCCGAGCGCGCGGGCGCCCCACTCCATCCGCCCCTGGAACCAGCCGACGATGCGCCCGTTCGCGATTTGCACGGCCGTCCATGCGTCGAGGGCGTCTAGGTCGCTCCATCGGCGCCGCTGGCAGCCGCGCTCATCGACGGCCCCTCGCTCCCGCTCGAGGGCCGCATCGATCGCCTCATCGCCGAACGATGGGCCCCAGTAGCCATGGTCCATAACGAAGCGACGAGGGGCGTCCGACAGCCCGTGCCAGGCGAGGAATGCGGCACCGAGCGCCGTCCCATTGTCCCCGGCCGCTGGTTGAATGAACACCTGATCGAAGCCGGTCTGCTCGCGAATCTTGCCGTTGGCGACGCTGTTCATGGCGCAGCCGCCCGCCAGGCACAGGCGCGTCGCGCGCGTCTGCTGTCGGACGTGGCGAAGCACGTGAAACGCCGAGTCCTCGAACACAAGCTGCAGCGACGAGGCCACCGCCTCGTGATGCGCCGTGATCGGCTCGCCGGGCCGACGGGCGGGACCGAGGAGCGCCTCGAGCTTCGGCGTGAACACGCGACCGAGCGTCGGCTCACCGTCCTCCCACGTCATCGACACGCCGTCGGACCAGTGCGAGAAGTACGACAGGTCCAGCTCGAAGGCGCCGGCGTCTTTCAGCGCGACCAGCGGACGCAGCTTGGCCGCGTAACGCGGCTCACCGTACGGGGCGAGTCCCATGACCTTGAACTCGTCTCCGTACTTCGGAAACCCCAGATACTGCGTGACCGCCAGATACAGCAGGCCGAGAGAGTGTGGAAAGAACACGCGACGATCGACGTCGAGCCGGCGGCCGGCGACCCGGCCCCACGAGGTGCTGACAAAGTCACCGAACCCGTCGATCGCGCAGACGGCGGCCTCCTCGAACGGACTGACAAACGCCGCGCTCGCCAGATGGGCGGGATGGTGTTCGATCCACCGGGTGCGCCGACGGACGGTCGGCTCGTCGAGCCCCAGGGACGCCGCCAGCACAGCCGGCACGCGGCTGATGCTCGATACGTTGCGGGCGCGCTCTCCCAGCATCTGCCTGGGCCGGTGCCTCAGAACGAAGAGCGCCTTGCGCCACAGATGAGCGTGCGGGTCGCGCGACACCGCAAAGACCTCGACATCGGCGGGGGTGGCACCTGCCAGGCGGAGGCATTCCGCGATTGCCAGACGAGGAAAGCCGGCGCAGTG
>MELA01000121.1 GCA_001767495.1 Acidobacteria bacterium RIFCSPLOWO2_12_FULL_65_11
CCAGCCGATCGAAGACGGTGCCGGGCAGATCGCCGGCACGAAGAGACTCGGCCGCCTGCCGCCAGCTCGAGGTCGGCAGCAGCGACAGGGCAACGAGATTCGTCAGGTCAGTCATGGCCGTGCTCCTTGGATTACGCGGCTCGGCCAGGACAAAAAAAGGAGGCCTGGACCGCCGCGATTGACGCGGGGCCTGACCTCCAAGGCGAGATTATACACTCGATGCCAGCAGAGCGCGTGTCACAAGGTGGCCTGACTTCACGAGAGACAGGGGATCGCCGCCAAATCCGGGCCTGTGGATCCCCTGCTCCACAGGCCGTACGAGGGTTAATAGCCTTGCAACCTTCTGATCCGAATCGCTATCATCGACCCATGCGTGCGCGCGTCGCGACGCTCGCCGTCGCGGCTATCTTGTCGGCGTCAGCGTCGTTTGCCGATGCTCGCAGTGACGCGAAGCAGCAGGTCGCCTTCGGCATCAGCGTGGCGCAACGTGGCCTCTGGCGCGAGGCCATTTATCGCTGGGAGAAGGCCGTCGAAATCGATCCGACCTACGCGGCCGCCTTCAACGATTTGGCGATCGCGTACGAACACGAGGGTCAGTTCGAGAAGGCACGCGCCGCCTACGAAAAAGCACTCGCGCTGGATCCGGAAAACGTCCAGATTCGTCAGAACTACGAACTGTTCAAGGAAATCAATGACCGGGCGACTCAAGGAAAAGACTAAGACAACCCGTAGGCTGCCGCTCGCCCTGCTGGCCGCCGTTCTGGCCGCGGTGGCGCTCGCCTGCGGACCCACTGCCTACGAGATCGCGATCGAGACACCGATTCAGCCCAAGCTGGACGTGTCGCCGTTTCAGCGCGTGCTCATTGCCGGCTTCGTGGCGGGCGGCCACGAGGGTGTCGATGCCAACCTCGAAACGGTTCGGCTGCTGCGCAGCCAGCTCCGCACCAAATCGGCCCTCAGGGTGATCGATGCCGATGTCATGCCGCTCATCGAGATTGCTCGGGATCAGAACAAGACGGCCGGCGACGAGCCCTCTGGCGCGCGCAATGAGGTCCCTGCGGTGGGGGAGAAGAGCAGCCCACCGGAGGGCGCAGGCGACCCGATGGCGCTGCCCAAGGCGATCAAGGAAGAAAAGGATCTCGAGCCCTACGAGCGGCTGTTCGCCAACACGGCCTATTGGAAGAAGATCGGCGAGGAGCACCAGAGCCCGCTCATCGTCACCGGCACGGTGCTGTTCGCGGCCAAGACGTCTTCAGGCGTCGTGCAGCGCGACCGTGAGGTGTTCAACAGCGCCGGCGTGCGAAGCACACTGCCGGAGCGCACGTTCATGGAGCGCAAGGGCTTTCAGCTCGACCTGAAGTTCGTGTTCATCGACGGCCGAAGCGGTGTGCTGCTGTATTCCGAGAAGTACGGGGAAGGGATTCTCTACAGTGCCCAGCAGAACACGCCGCCGCTGTCGTCGTACTTCGAGCTGATGGACCGGCTTGTCCCGAGCTTCCTGAGCGCGCTCAGCAGCCAGAAGATCAAAGGCACCCGCGTCTTGTTGAACTAGGCCGGTCTGACTCGAGGCGAGACCCAACCGTTGTTCGCCTTTACACACCGCCGATTCAGGTTGTACACTTTCGGTTTCCACAAGTGGGGATTATGTACGCCATCATCCAGGCGAGCGGACGTCAGCTGAGGGTCGAGCCGGGCACGGTGGCCGTTCTCGACGGAACGGCTGGCGAGCCGGGGTCCGAGTTGACCCTTGATCAGGTGTTGCTCGTCGAGAAGGACGGCGGCGAGGTACTCGCCGGCGCGCCGTTTGTCGCGAGCGCCAAGGTGATTGCGGTGGTCGAGGGGGAGGCACGCGGGCCGAAGGTTCGCGTCTTCAAGAAGAAACGGCGCAAGGGGATGCGCCGCACCAAGGGCCACAGGGCGGTGTATACCCGAGTGCGGATCAAAGATATTCTTCTCTAGGGATTCAAGAGAATGGCTCACAAAAAAGGACAGGGCAGCTCCCGCAACGGGCGCGATTCCAACTCCCAGCGGCTCGGCGTCAAGGCGCACGACGGCAACGTCGTGACCGGCGGCACCATCATCGTGCGCCAGCGCGGTCGGCGGTTCCGCGCCGGGTTGAACGCCGGCCGCGGGAAGGACGACACCATTTTCGCCAAAGTCGCCGGCCGCGTGAGGTTCGAGGATCACGGCGCACACGGCCGCGTGATCAGTATCCAGCCGCTGGAGTAACACAATTTTCGTCGACGAAGTCGACATTCATGTCGCGGCTGGCAGCGGGGGACGCGGGTGCCTGGCGTTCCGCCGCGAGAAGCGCGTCCCGCGCGGCGGACCAAGCGGCGGCGACGGCGGCCACGGTGGTTCGATCGTCATTGTCGCCAGCCCGCACACCAATACGCTCATCAGCTATCGATTTCACCCGCTGTTCGACGCCGAGCGCGGCCAACACGGTCAGGGATCGAATCGGACCGGCCACAACGGCGCCGATCTCGAGCTGGCCGTGCCGATCGGCACGCTCGTCCACGAGAAGACGGGCGACCCGGCCGCGCCGTACCGTCTGCTGGCCGACCTGGCGGAAGTCGGGAGCCGCGTGCTCGTTGCGCGCGGCGGACGCGGTGGACGAGGAAACGCCCGCTTTGCCAGTTCGACCAATCGGGCGCCGCGACGCGTCGAGCCGGGTGAAGAGGGCGAGGAAAAGGATCTCAAGCTCGAGCTGAAGCTGCTGGCTGATGTCGGTCTGGTGGGTTTCCCCAACGCCGGTAAGTCGACGCTCATCGCGCGCATCTCCGCGGCACGGCCGAAGATCGCGGACTATCCCTTCACGACCTTGACGCCGAATCTCGGCGTGGTCGGTCTGAGCGGCGACCGCAGCTTCGTCGTCGCCGACGTGCCGGGGCTGATTGAGGGCGCGCACCGCGGCTTGGGACTCGGCCACCGGTTTCTGCGACATCTCGAGCGCACCAGGGTGCTCGTGCACCTGGTCGACATGTCGGCCGACGCCAGTCGGGATCCCGTGCGCGATCTCGACACCGTACGCCGTGAGCTGGAACTGTTCGACGAAACGCTTGCGGCCAAGCCACAGATCGTGGCGGCCAACAAGATGGACGCGGTCGATGCGACCGATGGCGAGACGCGGATCGCGGCGCTCGCGCACCGGGCGGCCGAGCTCGGGCTCCCCTTTTTCCGGATCTCCGGCGTGACCGGCGCCGGCGTGCCGGAGCTGCTCGAAGCCGTCTGGCGGCAGCTGGCGGCCCACCGAGAGGCCGCATGAGTCTCAGGCGCATCGGCATTCTGGGCGGCACCTTCGACCCGATTCACCAGGGCCATCTTGACGCCGGCCACGCCGCCGAGGTCTCGCTCCGGCTCACCGAGATGTTCGTGGTGACCGCCAGTGTTCCCCCACATCGCACACCGGTGGCATCGATCTACCACCGCTTCGCCATGGTCGCGCTGGCCGTTGCCGGGCGCGAAGGTTGGCGCGCCTCGGATCTCGAGCTCGGACTCGGGACCCCGTCGTTCACGACCGACACGCTGCAGCGCTTCCACCAGCGTGGATACGCCGCTTCGGAGCTCTTCTTCGTGATCGGCGCCGACGCGTTCGCAGAGATCGAAAGCTGGAAGGACTACCCGGCGATTCTCGATCGCGCCCACTTTGCGGTTGTGTCGCGCGCGCGGCTCGGCGTCGGCGTGCTGGCCGACCGTCTGCCGCGGCTTGCCCGGCGGATGGTGAGGCCCGAACACGCCGCGGCCGTCAGCGTGCCTGGGGGCCCGTTGATATTTCTGATCGATGCACCGACTGCGGATGTGTCATCTACTGCCATCCGGCAACGGCGCGCCTCGGGCGAGCCGGTCACCGGCCTGGTGCCGCCGATCGTGGAGCAACACATTGAGCGACACGGACTTTACTCATTGACGGAGGCAGGCCGACGTCCGGAGGACCGAGGACCGGCGGCGGCGGCAGGCAGGTTGCATGGCAAAGCGTGAAAAGAGCAAGGGCGCCATTCCTCTCCCACAACAGGTCGAGCGAGCCGTCCGGGCCGCCGAAGACAAGAAAGCGGCCGACCTCATCGTGCTCGACCTCCGGAAGGCCGCCGGCTTCACCGACTTTTTCGTGATTGCCTCGGGAGCTAACGCGCGGCAGGTCCGTGCGATCGCCGACGCGGTCATCGAGGCGCTTGACGCGGCTGGCACACGGTCGGCGCACGTCGAAGGGTACGACCGATGCGAGTGGGTGCTCGTCGATTACTTCGATTTCATCCTGCACGTCTTCGCGCCGGAGACCCGCCTCTTCTACGGGCTCGAACGCCTGTGGGGGAGTGCCGAGCGCGTCGACAGGGCACGACATGACGGCAGCACCAAGGTTCATCGCTAACAGCCGCGTTATGCGCGACCTGGTCGACACGATCCGCCGGTTCGCCGCCACCGACGCCAACGTGCTCATCGCCGGCGAAACCGGCGCCGGCAAGAACGCGATCGCGCGCGAACTTCACGTGCGCGGCCCCCGCGCCAGGCGGCCCTTCGTGACGGTCGACTGTGCGGCCCTCTCCCCCTCGCTCATCGACTCGGAGCTGTTCGGCCACGAGCGCGGCGCGTACACCGATGCGATCGCGGCGCGGCCCGGACGCTTCGAGATGGCCGGCGGCGGCACCGTGTATCTCGACGCGGTGACCGAACTGCCGCTCGAAGCCCAGGGCAAGCTTCTTCGGATTGTCGAGGAGAAGCGGGTCGAACGTCTGGGCTCGCAGACCTCGGTGACCATCGGCGCGCGGATTGTCTCGTCGGTCGACGCCTGCATTGAAGACGCGGTGCGAGTGGGTCGATTCAGACACGACCTGTACCACCGGCTGCGCGTGTTGCCGCTCGTCGTGCCGCCGTTGCGCGAGCGGCGCGACGACGTGCTGCCGCTCGCCCGGCACTTTCTGAGGCTCGCGGCCGACGCCGCGCGGCGCAGGCGACCCGTCTTCACGCCCGAGGCCGCCTCCGCGCTGGCCGACTATGCCTGGCCCGGCAACGTGCGCCAGCTGCGGCACGTCGTCGAGCGTGCGTTCAGAGCCGCAGAGGGCCGGGCGATTGCGCTTGACCATCTTCCGCCGGAGATCTTGGAGCCACCGGCCCTTCTCGCTGAGGGGCCTTCCGCGCGGCGTCCCACGCTCGACGAGGTCGAGCAGCGCTACATCGCGGCCACACTGCAGCATGCGCGCGGCAACCAGACCGAGGCGGCCCGTCTGCTCGGCATCAGTCGAAAGGCGCTGTGGGAGAAGCGCAAACGCTACGGTCTCGATTGAAGTCGGCAGTCAGCAGTCTGCAGTCGGCAGTCACGTCATCTCGGCCGACTGCGTCGGGACTGCTGACTGCCGACTGTCGACTGCTGACTGTTCTCGACGCCGTCCTGGCCGTCGCGCTGGCGCCGGTGTGCGCGGCGTGCGGCGCGCCGCTCGATCAGCCGACGCGCGGACCGGTGTGCGCCGGCTGCTGGCGTTCGATCTTGCCCCTCACGCCACCGCTCTGCGATCGCTGCGGCGATGCACTACCCACGTGGCGATCGACGAGCGTCTCGATGGAGCGGTGTCCCCGGTGCCGCCGCTCGCCACGCGCTATCGATCGCGCACGCGCCGTCGGCACGTACGACGGCGCGCTCAGAGCGGTCATCCATGCGCTGAAATATGAAGGCCGCCGCTCGCTGGCGCGGCCGCTGGCCGCGCTGATGCGCATGCGCGGAGCGGATGTGCTCGACGGCGCCGACTGGCTCGTCCCCGTTCCCCTGCATCGATCCCGGCGTCGGGAACGCGGGTTCAATCAGGCGGTGGATCTGGCGCGCCATCTCGGCCGGCCCGTGCGACAGGCGCTCCGGCGCGTCCGGCCGACCCGCACGCAGACCGGGTTGCCGGCGGCTCAGCGCCACCACAACGTGCGCGGCGCGTTTGTAATCGCGCGGGCAGCAGGCGAGCTGGCCGGCCGCTGTGTCGTCCTCGTCGACGATGTCAGCACGACCGGCGCCACGCTGGATGCCTGCGCTCGCGTGCTGAAAGAGGCGGGCGCGCGTGAGGTACGGGCCCTTACCGCCGCGCGAGTCGTGACGCGACGCTGCTGAACACGGCGTCTGCGATGGCGTCCTTGTCTCGCTCGCCGTCGAGCACCAGCCAGCCGCCTGCCGAGGCCTGCCGCCGGTAACTCTCGCGGACGCGTCCCTGAAGCGCCACATCGCGCTCGTACCGATCGCGATCGACTGACTTGCGCAGAACGGCGGTCTCGGGATGAATATCGAGCAGCACCGTGAGCGAGGCCGCCGGCAGGAACCTCTGGAGCTCGGTGAGCCAGGCCGCATCGAGCCCCTGGGCCTCGCCGTAGGCGACGCTCGACGCCATGTAGCGATCGCAGACGAGCAGCAGCCCGCCGTCCAGCCACCGCAGCAGATCGGGCTTTCGCTCGTACCGGTTGGCAATGTAGAGCAGCTGCATGACATCGGGCCCGTACTCGCGCTCGCCCTGCAGCGCGCGCGCGATTTCCTCGCCGATCGACGTCCCGTAGTCGGGAAACGACACGAGACGGGCCTTATGGCCCTCCTGCTTCAGCCGATCGCGCAGACGTTCGGCCTGGGTTTGCTTGCCGCTCTGATCGAGGCCTTCAAAGGCTATGAGCTGACCGGGCATGTCGTCGTCGATCGTGAGTCGTTAGTCGTGAGTCTCGAGGGCCAGCATGTCCTCGATCGTCTGCCGCCGGCGAATCACCTGCCAACGCCCCTCGTCGATGAGGACTTCGGCCGGCAACGGACGGCGATTGTAGTTGGAAGCCATTGCGGATCCGTACGCGCCGGCATCATGAATGGCCACCAGGTCGCCCACCTCGAGCCGCGGCAGCTCGCGGTCCCGCCCGACGACATCGCCGCTCTCGCACACCGGCCCGACGACTTCGTACCGACGCCTGGACGCCTCGCGTGGCGTGATCGCCTCGATGCGGTGAAAGGCCCCGTACAGAGCCGGGCGCAGTAGCTCGGTCATCCCGGCGTCGATGACCGCGAAATCGCTGTCGCCGTCTCGTGGCTTGACGTCGACCACTCGTGCCACCAGCGCGCCGGCCGGGCCGGCGATGGCGCGACCTGGTTCGATGACGATGGGGAGCGCCGTGGCTCGGACGCTGTCGACGAGCGCGCTCGCATACTCCTCGGGGGAGGGCACGCGGTGGCCGTCGTATGAGATGCCGAGTCCCCCTCCGAGGTCCAGATACTCGAGTGCGACGCCCTCTCGTTGAAGCGCTCCAGCCATCTCGGCCGCCAGCGCAGCCGCGCGGCGGATCGGCTCGAGCGTCGTGATTTGCGACCCGACGTGCACATGGACGGCAACGAGCTTCAGTCTGGGCCGCCCCGACAACGAGACCAGGAGCGTCGTGGCTTCGTCGAACGGGATGCCGAACTTGTTGATCTTCAGCCCGGTCGAGATGTGTGGATGACTCCTGGCGTCAACGTCCGGATTGATTCGAACTGCGACGCGGGCAACCGAGCCGAGTCGCTCGGCGACGGCCTCGACCCTGGCGAGCTCTCCCGCCGACTCGACGTTAATGGCCTTGAGGCCCAGCGGCACGGCACACGCGAGCTCGGCTGGCGACTTGCCCACGCCCGTGAACACGATCTCGGAAGCCAGGAAACCGGCTCTCCGCGCGACCTCGATTTCCCAGATCGAATTGGCGTCCGCGCCGCTGCCTGCCTGATGGAGCAACCGCGCAAGGGCCAGCGTCGAGTTGGCCTTCAACGCATAGTGGAGTCGATGCGGGTACTCGCCGAAGGCCCGATCGAAGGCCCGATAGCGCTCGCGCAGCACGTCGGCGCTGTACACGTAGAGCGGCGTGCCTTCAGCGTCGGCGACGGCCGACAGCGGAACGCCGTCGCAGACGAGTTCGTTCGACGTGCGCGAGAAGCCAGACACAGCAATCTGTAGCGTATACTAACTGACCGCGAGCACAAGACATGACCGCCGACCAGCCGGCTCCGTCACTCGACGCGACCGAAGCGCTCATCGAACGGTGCCTGCGCGGCGACGACCAAGCATGGCAGCTCATCGTCAGACAGTACTGGCGGAAGGTCTTCAACGTCGCGTACAAGTTCGTCGGGAGGCACGAAGAGGCCGAGGATCTCACGCAGGACGTATTTCTCAAGGTCTTCAAGTCGCTCGAAACCTTCGACCGGCGCGCGAACTTCCAGACGTGGCTCATCAGCGTCAGCCGGAATCTCTGCATCGATCACTATCGCAGCGCGCGCAAGGAGCGCGAGGCGATCAACCGCGACATCGACGCCAGCGAGTTGACGCCGGCATCCGGCGAGGCGGGCCCCTTTGCCGTGCTCGAGCAGCGCGACCGCGTCACGCTGCTCCGCCAGGCGCTCACGGGCCTCCCCGAGACACTGCGCACGGCCGTGATGATGCGCGACATCCAGCAGCTCTCGTACCAAGAGATCGCCGACAGGCTGCGGCTGCCGGAAGGCACCGTCAAGTCGCGCATCAACCGTGGGCGCGCCGAGCTGGCCAGACAGATTAGGAAAGTACGCGGCGACGATTTCAGTCCCTCCGGCCCGGGATCGCGTGGCACCGGCCGGCATCGCCAACGAACGGGAGCCTATCGATGAACCTGACAACCGAACAGACCGGCGGCGTCTCCATCGTCCGCGTCGCCGAAACGCGTCTGACGTATCCGATGCTGGGCGATTTTTCCTCGACCGTCAACGGCCTCATCTCGTCGGGGAAGCGCGAGATCCTGATCGATCTCGCACAGGTCACCTACATGGACAGCGCGACCATCGGATGCCTGATGGATCTCTACCGGCAGATCAGCGTCGCCGGAGGCCACCTCAAGCTCTCCGGCGTTCAAAAGCGCGTCGAAACGATGCTCAAGATGACCGGCGCCCAGAACTTCATCGAGATTCACGCCGACGAGCCAGGCGCCGTCAGAAGCTTCGGGGTGTAATATGCGCACCATCAAGACCACCACCGGCGCCCCCATCACGCTGGACGGCGATCTGCTCGCGATCATGGAGGCCCTGTATCACGAAGTGACCGCCAGGCGTGCACTCGATCGATCGTTTGAGGACATGGTACGGGAGATCCAGCACGTCATCGATCAGATGGACGAAGGCGAGCGCCGCACGTACCTCGCCGAGAGCCTCTTCCTCAACACGGTGAAATACGAGAACGACAAGCTCGAGTCGTATATGAAGAAGCTGGCAAGAAAGAGGTGAATCGTCTGAAACAGACGCGTCGCCCATCCGTATTGATTGCTGAGGCTGTCTGCCGACTGAGGCGCTGCCTCGCGAGGCTAATGTAACGGACCGGCGTTGGTCCCGGGACGGTCTTCAATGAAACTCCGCACGCGCCTGATCGTGGTCTTCCTGCTCCTCTCGGTGGCTCCGCTCGGCGCCATCACCTTCTACTCATACACAAGCAGCGTCAGGGCGCTGCGGGAGGCGGCCACGCAGGAAGCCGATCTGCTGGCCGACGAGCTCGGCCAGCGCATGCAGCTCGTGACCGCGAGGCTCACCGAGCGGGTCGATCGCTTGCTGGACCTGCCGGCGCTGCCCGCGCCCGCTTCGCCCACAAGCGGGCCGGCTCCCCGCAGCACCTCGGCCGCACCGGCCGAGACCGTCGACGCGACGGTCGAGTCAGGTCTCCTGAACGATCAGATCGCCGATGCGCTGGGCGAGGCCGCCATTCTCTTGAATAACGTCGAGATGCCCGACAGGCGGCCAGGACGCGGGCGGGGTGCGCGGCCACCGGACCGTCCGGGCGAGCCTCCACGCGGACGACAAGGCGAGCGCGGTGCGAGGCCCTTTCCGCCCCCACCTCCCCCACCATTGCCGGCTCTCGGGCAGCCTGGCGAGGCGCCCCTGCCTCCCGATCGAGCGGGTCCGACCGGCGAGACGCCACCAGCCGCCGCCGGCGATCGCGTCACGATCGATCTGGAGCCTATCCGGCGCAGACTGTACCGACAGATTGTGCCTATGGAACGGGTCGACAACCTGACGCGCGAGGATCGCCAGCGCATCGCGCTCGAGATCAATCAGCACATGCTCGGCATCGTCGAGGGCATCAGGCTGAGCGCAGCCGAGCTCAGCCGCAGAGCGGACGAGGCACGGCGTAAGGCCGAAGCGGACGCCAAGGCCGCCGCCGAAGCGGCAGCGAAGCCGCGTGCGGCGACCGACGCGGTCGCTGCGCCGATCAAAGTGCAGACGACCGTCAGGAAATCAGCCTTTTCGGGCAGCCGGCTCGATGTGACGAGCGAGCGCAACGGCGAGGTCAACACGGTCAGGGTCGAGCTCAATCTGTCGAACGTGCTGATGACCGTCTTTTCGACGATGGGACGCGAGCAGGGCGAGGTGCCCTTCGCCGTCGACAAAGAGGGCCGCATCTACACGCCAACCGACGAAGACGGTCAGAAGATCGCGGCGCTCGGACCGATCGCGCGTGCAGACGGCCCACTCGGCACGACCATCCTGCCTCAGTGGATCGTGGTCATGACCGCCGATCCCTCAGGATCTGGCCTGCGGTTCGGCATCGCCCGGCCCGTGGGCGACTCGCTTACCGCTCTTCGGCGGACGGCCGGACGAACCGTCGGGCTCGGCTTGCTGTTCATCGGGCTGGCCATCGTCGGCGTCGTGCCGCTGGCGTCGCGGCTGACGCGCGACCTGAACACGCTCACAAGCAGCGCCGGCCGGATCGCCCACGGCGACTACGCCGCGAGGGTGTCGGTGAACGCACGCGATGAGGTCGGCGAGCTCGCCAGGGCGTTCAACCAGATGGCCGAGGACGTCGAACAGCACCAGCGCGCGATCGCGAGTCAGGAACGACTGAGGCGAGAGCTGGAACTCGGACGGCAGATTCAGCACGACATGCTGCCCCACCAGCCGCTGCAGCACGGTCTGACCGAGATTCAGGGCGTCTCGGTGCCCGCCCGCGAGGTCGGCGGCGACTTCTTCAACTACTTCGTGTTGCCAGACGATCGCCTCGCGCTCGTCGTCGGTGACGTGTCGGGCAAGGGCGTCGGCGCGGCGCTACTTATGTCGAACATCCAGGCCTCGTTGCGCCTCCGCCTCTCCCTGGGGCAGGACCTGTCGGCCATCGCGAACGAAATCGACGCCGACATCGACCGAAACGCTCCGGGCCCAATGTACGCGACGCTGTTTCTCGGCATTCTCGATCCGGTCGCACACCGGCTCCATTACGTGAACGCCGGTCATCATCCGCAGTTCGTGCTGCGACGCCAGGGAGAACTCGAGCCGATGGGCTCGACGGGCCTTCCGGTCGGGCTGATGGCCGGCCACGGCTATCGGCAGGTCCAGGCCGAGGTCGCGCCTGGAGATCTCCTGTTCTTCTATACCGATGGCTGTGTCGAGACGATGAGTGAATCGGGCGAGCCCTTCGGCGCCAAGCGCCTCGAGCAACTGCTGCTCGCGACCGGAAGCGAGGGGCCAAACGATGTGCTGCAGCGCGTCGAAAGCGCGCTGCAGCAGTTCCGGGGATCGAGCGAACTGTTCGACGATGCGACGATGATGGCGGTCAGGGTCGGCTGACGCGGCCTCAGTTGCCGCGACCGCCGGCCGGCGCGCCACCAGCGAGTGCGGGCGCTGGCGGGTTGATCACCGCGCCATCCCAGTGCTCCACGAGCTTGCCGTTCCTGACGCGGAACGAGTCGAACGTAAATACCTCATAGAACACACCGGCCGCCTCGGTTGGATCCTGCCGATAGGCCTTGTGAATCACCGTGACGATGTCGCACTCGGCCGTCACGACCTCGAACGGGTTGCCCTGTGGCGGCGTGGGGCCGGCAGCAGGTCCACGGCCGCCACCCTGTCCTCCAGCACCTCCGGCGCCGCCCTGTCGTCCAGCGGCGGCAGCGGCCTGCGCGACAAACGTGTTCCTGAATTCTTCGAAGTCGGTGACCTTGTTCTGCTGCGCGCGCTTCTTGAACGCCGGATTGTGTTGCTTGTAGCTCGGGTCGGCCAGTGCAACCCGCGCCTCTCCGGTCGTGCGGAAGAACTCCATCGCGACCTTTCTGTTCGCTTCGAGCTGTGCGGGCGTCGCGGTGCATGCCGGCGCCGGATTCGCCTGCACGGCCGGCGGCGGCGGCGGCTGGGCCAGCACCGCGGCAGCCGCGACAAGTGCGGCGGCCACGGCCATCGATGACGTCGTCTTGATGCTCATGCTCTCTCCTTTGTTTGCGTAGTGTTCGCCTTTAGGCGGACGGGGTGTCAATCAATTTACAAGGGGCGGGACGGCATCGTCGGCCATCGGGACTGCCAAGGACGCGTCTCCATTGACAGGCCCTTCGATCAGGCGCCAGGCCTGCGTCTGCTCCAGTACTTTGGCGGCAAACTCGGTGTGCAGCGCGTGACCGGCGCGGTGCGCCACGAGATGACCGATGACGGGATAGCCGACGAGCGCGAGATCGCCGACCGCGTCGAGGATCTTGTGGCGGACGAACTCGTCCTCGAATCGGAGTGCGCTGTTGAGCACGCCCGTGTCGCCGAGCACCACGGCGTTCTCGAGCGAGCCGCCAAGCGCCAGACCCCTCTGTCGATTTGTTTCAACGTCTTTGAGGAACGTGAACGTGCGGGCCGGCGCCACTTCCTCGACAAATGTCTCGCGGGTGATCCGGAGCGTCCGCAACTGGTGCCGCAACAGCGGATGGTCGTAGCTGATGCTGTAGGTCACCTTGAAGTGGTCCGACGGATGCAGCGCGATGCTCTTGTCGTCGCGCGTGATGGCGATCGGACTGAGCACCTTCAGGTACTTGCGCGGAGCCGACAGACGCCTGACACCGGCTTCCTGAATCAAGTAGACAAACGGCGAGGCGCTGCCGTCCATGATCGGAACTTCCGGCGAGTTGAGCTCCACGATGACGTTGTCGATGCCGATGCTGACGAGGGCCGCGAGCAGGTGCTCGACCGTCTCGACCGAGACTTCGTTGCGCGCGAGGCCTGTGGCGAGCTGAATGGCCAGCAGATGGTGCACGGTCGCGGGCACCTCGAGATTGCCGAGGTCGGTCCGGCGAAAGCGGATGCCGAAATTCGCCGGCGCGGGTTTGAGCGTGAGATTGACCTTGTGGCCCGAGTGCAATCCGACGCCCGTGCAGGAGATCGGACGGCGAAGTGTGCGCTGTGCGTTCATGAGCGTCTCAGGCGCCGGACAGTTCAGTTTCGGGCCATGCTATCACAACGACTCACGAAGCGGCCGCAGGACTTTCGTCGTTTTGCGTCCCGAACAACACGCGCTCCAAGAAAGCGGCGGTCGCCGACCGGCTGCTGTGCGCCACCTCCTCCGGCGTCCCCTCAGCGACTATGTACCCGCCATCCGCGCCGCCTTCGGGTCCCAGATCAATGACATGGTCGGCCGACTTGATCACATCGAGATTGTGCTCGATCACGACGATCGTATTGCCCTGGTCGACCAGTTTGGTCAGGACGTCGAGCAGTTTGCGCGTGTCCTCGAAGTGCAGGCCTGTCGTCGGTTCGTCGAGGATGTACAGGGTGCGGCCTGTCCCCCGCTTCGACAGCTCTTTGGCCAGCTTGACCCGCTGCGCCTCTCCCCCCGATAGCGTCGTCGCCGACTGCCCGAGCTCGATGTAGCCAAGGCCGACCTCCTGCAGCGTCCGAAGCTTGTTGGCGATGGCCGGAAGATTCTCGAGAAGCGGTAACGCCTGATCGACGGTCAGGTCGAGCACGTCGGCGATCGACTTGCCCCGGTAGGTGATCTCCAAAGTCTCGCGATTGTACCGGCGGCCCTTGCAATGTTCGCACGTCACGTAAACATTCGGTAAGAAGTGCATCTCGATCGCGATGACCCCGTCGCCCTGGCAGGCCTCGCACCGGCCGCCCTTGACGTTGAACGAAAACCGCCCGGGCCTGAAGCCGCGAGTCTTCGCCTCCGGCATCATCGCGAACAGATCGCGGATGAAGGTGAACAGACCCGTGTAGGTGGCGGGATTCGATCGTGGTGTCCGACCGATGGGCGACTGGTCGATCTCGATGACCTTGTCGACAAGCTCGATGCCGTCGATCCGATCGTGGGCGCCCGGCTCGTCGCCGGCCTTGTACAACGTGCGCGCGAGCGACTTGTACAGGATGTCGTTGACGAGCGTCGACTTGCCCGAGCCGCTGACGTCGGTGACGGCCGTCAGCACGCCGACGGGAATCCTGACGTCGATGTTCTTCAGGTTGTTCGCGCGTGCGCCTCGGATGATCAGGTCGCCCTTGAGCGAAGGCCGCCGCCCCTTGGGCGTCGGAATCGAGCGAGCCCCAGTCAGATACGCGCCGGTGAGTGAATTGGCGTGTCCCATCAACTCACTCGGCGTGCCCTGGAAGATGACGTGGCCGCCGAGATCGCCCGCACCTGGCCCGAGGTCGATCACGTAATCGGCCGTCCGAATCGTTTCCTCGTCGTGCTCGACCACGATGACCGTGTTTCCGAGGTCTCGCAGACGCGACAGCGTCGCCAGTAGCCGACGGTTGTCGCGCTGATGGAGACCAATCGACGGCTCGTCGAGCACGTACAGGACGCCCATGAGGTTTGCCCCAATCTGCGTCGCGAGCCGGATGCGCTGACCTTCCCCGCCCGAGAGCGTGGCCGCGCTCCGGCCGATCGTCAGGTAGCCGACGCCGACGTCGCTCAGAAACCGTAGGCGCTCCTGGATCTCGCGAAGGATCCGCTCGGCGATGATGGCCTCGCGATCGGTGAGCGCCAGATCGCCAAAGACCGTCAAGGCCTCGGAAATCGGCAGACTGACGTAGTCGGAGATCGCGCGTCCCTTGACCTTGACCGCAAGGCTCTGCGCCTTGAGCCGCTGGCCTCGACACGTCGGGCACGGCCGGAGCGACCGGTACGGCTCGATCTCCTCCTGCTCGGCCCAGCTGCCGTCCTCGTACCGCCGTCGCAGGTTCGGCACCAGGCCCTCGAACTTGCCTTTTCCGGCGCCGAACAACAATGCCTCGCGGTGTTTGCGAGGCAGGCGTGAGAACGGGACGCTCGGGTCGATGCCGAACTCGCGCGTCAGTCCCTGCAGGGCCTCGCGCACCAGCTTCTGATCGCCGCGCGCCCACGGCGCGATCGCACTCTCTGAGAGCGACTTCGACTCGTCAGGCACGATCCGCTGCGGGTCGAAGTCGACCGTCGCGCCGAGTCCCTGGCAGTCGGGACACGCACCGTGCGGCGAGTTGAACGAGAACGCCCGCGGCGTCATCTCCGGCATGCTGAGGCCGCAATCGACGCACGCCAGCCGGCGCGAGAACAGCCGATCGCCGCCGTCGTAGGTATTGATGACGACGATGTCGTTGGCCAGGCCGAGCGCGGTGTCCACCGATTCGGTGAGCCGCCGCTCGATGCCGCCGCGCACGATCAGCCGATCGACGACGACTTCGATCGTGTGATTCCGCCGGCGGTCGAGCTTGATATCTTCTTCGAGCGCGCGGAACTGGCCATCGATCCGGGCCTTGGTGAACCCGCGGCCGCGCAGATTGGCAAGCTCCTTCTTGAACTCGCCCTTCCGGCCGCGGACGATCGGCGCCAGTACGTTGATGCGCTCGTCCTGCGGATAGAGCATCAACATGTCGACGATGCGCTCGAGCGACTGGCTGGTGATCTCTTTGCCGCAGTTCGGACAATGCGGCACGCCGATGTTGGCGAAGAGCAGCCGCAGATAGTCGTAGATCTCGGTGACCGTCCCGACCGTCGAGCGGGGATTGGACCCCGTGGTCTTCTGCTCGATGGAGATGGCGGGAGACAGCCCCTCGATGAGATCGACGTCCGGCTTCTCCATCTGCTCGAGAAACTGCCGCGCGTAGGCCGACAGCGACTCCACATATCGCCGCTGGCCTTCGGCATAGATGGTGTCGAAGGCGAGCGACGACTTGCCCGAGCCCGACAAGCCAGTGATCACCACGCGCTTGTTGCGCGGAATGTCGACGTCGATGTTCTTGAGGTTGTGGACCCGAGCGCCGCGCACCGCGATCCAGTCGTGGGACATAAGAACTGGGATTTAGGATTAGGGATCTTAGACGTACTCAGCGTCGAAACACCATCTGCAAGCCCAGCGCCACCAGCAGGACGCCGAAGCCGCGCTGAAGCAGAACGCTCGGGACCCGCACGGCGACCGTGGCGCCACCGAACGCGCCCACCAAGAACCCGGCTGCAATGAGCAAGGCCACGCGCACATCGACAAATCCGGCCCGGTAGTACTGGAGCGCCGCCAGGATGCCGATTGGCGGCAGCAACACCATCAATGACGTGCCCTGGGCCTGTTGCTGCGAAAACCCGAAAGCCAATACCAAGATTGGCACCAGCACCGCGGCTCCGCCGATGCCGAACAGCCCGCCAACGATCCCCGTCAACACGCCGGTCATAACCCAGATCACGAGCACCTCTCCCTGGCGGCTGCGGTCCGCCCTCGACTCCGTTCGACCACGACCAGTGCAGCGACGAGCGATCCCAGGAATGGAATCCATGACAATCGGAGATCAAAAAAGTGGCGGCGGTCCCTCGACCGCCGCCCCTGGACAACCGACAACGAAGCGAGCGCGCCCTACTTGAGGTGCTTGCTGACGAGCTTCGTCATCTCGAACATGTTCACGAGCGGCTTCCCGAACACGGGCCTCAGCGCGTCGTCGGCATGAATCATCCGCTTGTTCTTCTTGTCCTGCAGCCCGTTCTTCTTGATGTAGGCCCACAGCTTCTTGGTGACTTCGGTCCGCGGGATCGGCTTGGTCCCGATGACCTCTCCCAACGCCGCGCTGAGCGTCATCGGCTTCATGAACGCCGCGCTTGGTTTCCGGCCTGACTTCTTCTTTGTCGCCATGTCGTCTCCTTGGCAGATCCAGCCGGTGTCGCCGGCCTCGAGGGTCCGCCTCATGCGGATGCCACGATTGCGGCCCTAGAGTACCACGAAGCGGCACCGCTGCCGCCTCTATTGCAGGAGGCTCCGCAGCATCCACGCCGTCTTCTCGTGGACCTGCATGCGCTGCGTCAGCAGGTCCAGCGTGACCTGATCGCCCGACCGCTCGGCGGCGGGAATCACCTTGCGGGCCGTGCGCACCACCGCCTCCTGCCCGGCCACCAGCTGACGGAGCATCTCTTCGGCTCCCGGTACGCCTGTTTGCTCGGAAATCGACGTCAATTTCAGGAACTGGGCGTAGCTGCCGGGCGCCTCGTGGCCGAGCGCCCGGATGCGCTCGGCAATGAGATCGACCGCCAGCGCCAGCTCGGTGTACTGCTGCTCGAACATCAGGTGCAGCGTCTGGAACATCGGGCCGGTGACGTTCCAGTGGAAACTATGCGTCTTCAGATACAACGTGTACGTGTCGGCCAACAGGCGCGACAACCCGTCGGCATTCGCCTTGCGATGCGCCGCCTTGATGCCGATCTCAATCGCCGGCCCGCCTTCGATGTGCTGATCGGAGCTCTCCGCTTTGGCCACTCGGCCTCCCCCCGGCAAATTCTATATGCGCCGGCCTATCGCTGCACCAGGTTCTCGATGAAAAACTCCATCATCCGATCGGTGTTGACCGCCGTGTGGCCGCGGTCTGGGCCCACCTGCAGATCGAAGCTTCTGCCAGCCGCCTGCAGCGTCTGGATGAGCTGCAGGGTGTTCGCGGGATGGACGTTGTTGTCGGCCGTGCCGTAGTAGAGCAGCAACCGGCCCTTCAGATCCTTGACGTACGTCATGGCGCTCGCCGCGTCATAACCCGCCATGTTCTCCTGCGGAATCCACATGTAGCGCTCGGTGTAGATCGTGTCGTAATTGCGCCAGTCGGTCACCGGCGACGCGGCCGAGGCAGCCGCGAACAGATCGGGATGACGCAAGAGCTCCATCAACGCCGCGTAGCCGCCGTACGACGTGCCGAAGATGCCAACGCGCGCCCGGTCGACGTACGATCGTCGCGCGAGCGCCTTGACGCCTTCCGCCATGTCGTCCACCTCGACCTGCCCGAGCTTCAGATAGATTGAGTCGAGTGCGCGCTTGCCGATCCCCGGCGCCGCGCGCGAGTCGAGGCTGACGACGAGAAATCCGTACTCGGCGAGCGTGCTTGGCGTGACGAACGTTTCACGCGCCGTGTTGTTGGCGAATTCGGGCCCGGCGTACGTGCTCACGAGCACGGGATACTTCCTGTCTGGATCGAAGGTCGACGGAAACTGGATGAGGCCGCCTAGCGGCGTCCGGCCATCGGCCGCCGTGTACGTGAACATCTCCGCCCTCTTCAACCCAAGCTCATCGAACCTGCTCAGATCGCTTCTGGCGAGCTCAACCACGGGACTGCCCGTCGACGCATCGACCAGCCGTGTCGCTGGCGGCGCATCGTGCGCCTGGTACACGTCGACGAAGTACTTGTTGTCGGGTGAAATGCCGCATGGCCCGGGCACGAGCGTCCGCTCGGGCCGCGCGCCAGCCGACGTCAGACAGTTGCCGACCGTGTGATGGAAGGCCGGATCGGTCAGTCGTCTGTCTTCCCTGCCGTCGAGGCCCACACGGTGGAGCTGCATCTTGAGGTGACTGCCGCCGTCACGCGCCGTGTAGAAGAGAACGCCGGCTCGCTCGTCGAGCTTGATGAGCGAAGCCGCCTCGAATGTCGTGTGCGTGGTCAGCGGCGCGATGAGCCGCCCGGAGAGATCGTAGAGATAGAAGTTGTTCCAGCCGTTGCGCTCCGACTCCCAGATGAAGCGCCGGCCGTCACCGAGAAAGACCATCCGCGGCAGGGCGTTCACCCACCCGGTCGGCCATTCCTCGCGCAGCACCACGCGGCATCTGCCGGTGGCGGGATTGGCGGCCGCCACGTCCATGATGTTCTGCCGGCGGTTGGTGCGGAAGAAGACGAGCTCGCTGCTGTCCGGCGACCAGGTGATGTGGTAGACGTAGTGCCCGACCACCTCGTTGTCGAAGGGTTTGCCGTCGCGCACGTCGACTCTGATCGATTGCCGGGTCGATACGTCGTAGACGAACACATCGACCAGCGGATTGGGTGCGCCTGCCTTCGGGTACGCCTCGGTATCGAGCGTCGTCTGCCGGTCCGTCTGATTGAGCGCGACATAGTAATCGGGGACTTTCGATTCGTCGAAACGGTAGTAGGCCAGCTTGCGGCCGTCGTGCGACCACCACATGGCGGTCCGCTGATCGAGCTCCTCGCCGTACCCCCAGCTCGCCGTCCCGTACTTGACGCGGCTCGCAGCCGACCCGTCGGTGGTCACGGCCACCTCGCTCGTGCCGTCGGCGGCGCTCAGCCACAGATTTCGATCTCGATAGAATGCCTTCAGCGTTCCGTCCGGCGACAGGGCCAACTCGAACTGCCGGCCACGCTCCGGTTGGCCGGGCCCTCCGGCCGCGCCTCGACCAGCGCGCCCCGACGCGCCCGTCGAAGTCGTCTCGGTCTCCTGTCGCATGGCCACGTCGAACCGGTACCGTCTGCCATCCTTCGCATACTCGAACGCCAGTCCATCGTCGCTCCAGGTGATCGAGAGCGCGCCGGATCTGACGGCCGTCGGAATCTCGCGAACCATCCGCTGGTACTGGTCGTATCCGGGCAGCGTCCTTAGACGGTCCTGTGTGAAGACGACGACTTCGGCCAACGCCAGGGCCGCGACCAGTACGGCCATGCTGATCCGCGAGGGTCTTGTTCTCATGACTGCAGCGCTCATTCTACTCAAGGTCCAGAAACAGATCATGGACAAGGCCAGGGAGAAGGGCGCCGATGCCGTGGTGATCGTGGGACTCGATCGCTACCAGAGCGGCCAGCAGACGCAAGTCCGCGACCTGGAAGGTCCGGCTTCAGCCGGACCCTCCAGGTCATGACACAGCCGTCACACGGTGCGCGATAGTGATCGCTGGCGCTTGCCGAAGCGTCTGATACACGACGCAGTACCGCTCGGTGAGTCGCACGAGCTTGGCAAGCTGCTCTTCCGGTGCATCGGTGTCCAGATCGAAGTGGAGCCGGATGGCCTGAAACCCGACGCGCGCCTCCTTGTCGACGCCGAGCGTGCCGCGAAAATCAAGGTCGCCTTCGGTGCGGACCGTCCCGCCGCGGATCTCGATGCCGAGCGCGGTCGCCACCGCGCTCATCGTCACACCGGCGCACGCCGCCAGCGCCTCGAGGAGCATGTCGCCCGAGCACACCATCGAGCCGTCGCCCCCGGTGGCCGGATGCAGTCCCGCTTCGACGAGCGCGCGACCCGTGTCTACCTTGCAGGTGATCCCCTCTCCCAGGCGGCCGCGAGCCTTCAGCGTGACGAGCGCGGCTGCGGGCTGCTCGCGATATCGATCTTTCAGTGGCGCCTGCAGCGACCTGAGGTCTTCCGCCTTCATCGCACTCCTTCCGACTGGACGTGTACTCTTCGTGCAGCCTGCACGCTTTCGGCAAGACGCCGGGTCCCTTCGTCTATCTCCGCCGGCGAAAGCGCGCAGAACGGCAGCCGGAGGAACCGCTCGCCGCCGCCCTCTGGGAAAAAGGCCTGGCCGTCGGCGAGGTTGAGGCTCCGTGTCGCCGCCTCCTTCCGCACGGCGCTCGTGAGGGCGCCCTCGGGAAGCGTGACCGAGAGGAAAAACCCGCCGTCGGGCCGCGTCGCCACCGCATCGGGCATGTGCTTGTCGAGGCCCGCCAGGCAGGCATCGAGGCGCGGCGCATAGAGTTTCTTCAGCCGCTCGATCTGCGGCGGCAGCAGCCCACGCCGGCACCATTCGTGCGTGACGCCCTGCGCGACGTAGCCCGGAGAGATGTAAGTGTCCTCGGCCATTTTCGCGATGCCGGCGATGAGGTCGGGCCTGCCGATCATGAATCCCGTGCGCACACCGGGGGCGATGAGCTTGGTGAACGAACTCATGTGCAGCGTGCGATCGGGCGCCAACTCGTAAAGCGTTGGTTCCTCGCGGCCGCGATACCGAAGGAGACGGTAGGGCGCGTCCTCGACGAGCAGGAATCCGTACCGCTCGGCGAGACCGACGATCTGCCGGCGCTTGGCGCCCGAGCAGGTCGCGCCCGCCGGGTTCTGGAAGTCGGGAATGACGTAGAAGAATTTCGGCACGTGCTGCTTGAGCGACCGTTCGAGCGCCTCGATGTTCGGACCGTCCGCCTCAATCGGGATGCCGATCACCCGTGCCCTATGGCGCCGAAGCAGCGTGATGGTGCGATCGTAGGTCGGCGCCTCGGTGAACACGACGTCACCGTCCTGCAACATGTGCAGGCACAGAAACTCGACGATTTGAAGCGACCCGTTGCTGGTGAGCACGCGATCGACGGCGACCCGCTGCCATTCGGCCAGCCATTCGCGCAGCGGCGCAAACCCGAGGGCCGGGCCGTACTGCAGCATCGCCACGCCTCGCGCTCTGAGAGCCGCCGTCGCGGCCTCAATCACTTCGTCTATCGGATAGGACTCGTTGGCGGGAACCCCGCGAGTAAAGTTGATGGTGTCCATGGGATGTTCGACTTTGGCCTCCGCTTCCGTTCCTGAATTGTAACCTTTGGAACATCCTGCTATTGGTCACTCTTGTCCACGCGCGCGAAGTGACACGGGCCGTCCACCCACGGCGTCAGCTCGGCGACGACCAGATCGCGCAGCTCGTCGAGCTCGGGTGTGTCTCTCGTCGAATCGATGAGCCCCCAGCGTCGCAGCCGGGACGTCAGGTGGATCCGGAATCTCCCCTGCTCCGGGTCGTCGGCGTGGATGTCAATCGCCAGCTTGACGCCCTGCTGACGACACCAGATGAACCAGCCCCAATCCTCTTGATTGGCCCGTACCGCGACATAGCGCCGCTCCACCGCGGGCAAGAGGTGCTCGACGACCGCGTCGCCACCGACACAACACTCGTTGATGTAATGTCCGCGATCCATGATCTCCACGCGCTTGGTAAAGGTGACTTCGTAGGGCACCGCTCAACTCTACGCTACAATCCGGGACGTGCGAAGGCCCACGCTGCGTTCGGCGCGGCTCGCCCTCGGCGGACTCTTCATCGCCATTCAACTCGTGCCGATTCGCCGCGACAATCCGTCTTCCGCACGTCGGCTGACGGCCCCCGCGCCGGTCCAGTCGATCCTCGCGCGAGCGTGCGCCGACTGCCATTCGCACGACACCATCTGGCCTTGGTACAGCTACGTGGCGCCCGTCTCGTGGCTGGTCGCGCGCGATGTCCACGAAGGCCGGCGCCATCTGAACTTCTCGGACTGGGGACAGTACTCGTCGGCCGACAGGTGGAAGAAACTGGCGCTGCTCTCGACGGTCGTTCAGGAAGGCGAGATGCCGCTGTGGTTTTACATCCCCCTCCACTCTGCCGCGCGCCTGAGCCCAGACGACATCAGCACCCTCTCCATGTGGGCGGATAGCGGCGGCGAGGAGACTCCGAGTCCTCCACACTGAATGTCTTCAATGCGGGTCCACCTCATCGGGCAGTCAACCGGCGTCGGCGTGTCACACGATCTGAGCCTGATGGCGACGGCCCTCGGCGAGTGCGGCTGCGAAGTCGCGGTGACCGCACTCGACCCGCGCGAGCCGCGCGGGCGCGGCTTCTCGCTCAAGGAGATGGGCACCCGGCTCCGTGGGGCGTGGCCAGACGCGGCCGGCCAGGACGTGGCTCGCTCCTACGACCTCACCATCATGCTCGAGCATCTGTGGCCGCGGTTCTTCGGCCAGGCTCGCCGCAACGTGGTCGTGCCCAATCCAGAGTGGTTCGACCGTCGCGACGTGCGCGCCCTTGCCAATGTCGATCGCGTGTGGGCGAAAACCGGCAACACCGTTCGTATCTTCGAGCGCTACGGCAGTCGCGTCTCGCGCATCGGATTCGACAGCCAGGACCACTACGATCCGGCAGTCGCGCGCGAGCCGATCTTTTTTCACCTGGCCGGCAACAGCCCGATGAAAGGCACGGCGCGCCTGGTCCAGCTCTGGCGCCAGCATCTCGAGTGGCCCACGCTCATCGTCATCGAACACCTGGCAGACGGGAGCGCCAGTCCGCCCTCTTCGGAGAATGTCCAGGTGATCCCGTCGTACGTGGACGACGCCGATCTCAAGCAGTTGCAGAATCGCTGCCTCTTCCATGTGTGTACGTCTGAAGCCGAAGGGTGGGGTCACTACCTCGTCGAAGCGATGAGCGTCGGCGCCGTGACCATCACCGTTGACGCACCGCCGATGAACGAGCTCGTCATGGGCGAGCGCGGCGTCCTCGTAGCCTACGACCGGATCCTGCGGCAGAAGCTGGCGGAGCGGTATTTATTCGACGAACAGGCACTCACGATTGCTGTCGAACAGGCCCTCGCGATGACGCCCGACGAGATGGCGGCGCGTGGCACCGCGGCCCGGCAGTGGTTCCTGCAGAACAAGGCAGGATTTGCCGGACGCATCAGTCGCGCCCTGGCAGAGGTGGGCGTCTGAGCGGGAATCCCATAACTGAAGCCCTCTACGGCGCCGGACGCCGCGGAGCGGATGGCCGCGCGGGGCTTCTCGAGGGCCTTCCGAGCGTCGGGCGGCAAGGACGCCAGGTAGGCACGCACCTGTACGCCGGCCCGTTTCGCGTCGTTCTTTAGCATCGAGGAGGATGCCAATGCGACCTTAATCATGCCTCAAATGAAAATTTGTCCGAGCTGCCCTGGACGGCGTAGGATAACGCAAGCTCAACAACGCTTCGAGGGAGGTTTTATGAGAGCGAAGGGAATACTGCTGACAGCCGCGCTAAGTGCTGTTGTTGGCGCGGTCACGGCGTTTGGTCAGCAGCAGCCCGCGGATCCGCAGCGTACACCGGGGGTGCAGGCCGGGGGGGACGCCAAACGCGCGGAGTTCCTCATGGCGAATTGCAAGAATCCGGCGGCTCCCCCTGCAGCTGCTGGCGGCGGACGCGCGGCCGGCGGTGCTCCCGCGGCGGCCGGCGGGCGCGCGGGCGGTGGCGGCGGTGGTCGCGCAGGCGGCGCCGCGCCGGCAGCTGCCCCGGCCAACTACATGGTCACCGCGATTCCCGGCGTCATCGCCGCGGGACAGCGATGGAGAGTGCTGTGGACAGACACCGGCAACAACGCTGACAGCCCAATCGGCGTTGAAGACGGCGTCCTGGTCGCGCAGAACGACAAGAGCCAGGTCCTGAAGGTCGGGTTGAACGGCAAGGTGGAGCTTGTTGCCACCGACACGTACACCGGCGGCGCGCTCGCCATGACCAAAGACGGCAAGCTGTACGTCGGAGAGCGGGCGCTCAACCGCAGCA
>MELA01000122.1 GCA_001767495.1 Acidobacteria bacterium RIFCSPLOWO2_12_FULL_65_11
GATGAGCGCGGGCACATAGTCGATACCCGTGACGTCGCAGAAGCGCCGGGCCGCCACGAGCGCCGTGTTGCCGCTGCCGCAGGCGATGTCGAGCACCTTCTGGCCGGCGTGCGGATTGACGGCGGCGACCACCGCCTCCGACACGGGCACGATCGTCATGGCCACGGCGTTGAAATCGCCCGTCGCCCAGGTCTGCTGCTGCCGGCCGGTGATGGCCTTGAAATCCAGCTGAGCGCTCGTTCTCACGGTCTTGTCGTTCGGCACGGTCGTTTCTCCTCCGCTGACCGGACGGCGGCGCCGCGCCGGCGGGTTTCACTATGCCGACAATGTGTTGCGATCCTCCGCCAGGCTCAGTACTCCGTGACGATGTCGTCTGGATAGCAGTACAGCCACCGCTCGCTCGGTTCGGCCGAGGCGACGACGGGGTGGCTTCGGGCCTGGGCGTGTGCGCGAGCATGTCGATTGGGCGAGGCGTCGCAGCAGAGGGTGGCGCCGCAGGATTGGCACGTGCGCAGGTGCACCCACTTCGCGCCGGTCTTCACGCACTCGTCGCACTGGCGCACCTGCGGCGGCTTGACGTTGGCAATCCCATAGACATGTGGACAGTGCGTGTCGGCGCCCATACGGCCCTCTCAACCTCCGCGCGGCGATCATATCCTGTAACCTTTTCCGGTTTCCGGGGTTTTCACCCCCAGGAGCGGGCCGAGGAAGAGAAACAGCAAACTATCCGGCGCCGCATACGTCTATACTGAGCACGCACGCGGATGTCCGAGCACCCAAATACCTCGGCACCTCAGCACCTGAGCGCCGCTGCATGCCCGCACTGTCGCTCCATCGCCCCACTGCACATCTGCGCGCTCGTGACGGTGCTCGCACTATGGTCCGTCGATGGTGCCGCCGGTGAGGGTTCCCAGGGACCGGTCCGCGCGGAGCACGCGCACGCCACGCTGCAAGCCATGCGGGCGCCTCTGCCGCCGGTCATCGACGGCCGGCTGAGCGACGAAGTCTGGTCGCTGGCGCGGCCGGCGGCGAGCTTCACCCAGCGGGATCCAGATGAGGGGAAGCCTGCCAGCGAGCGCACGGAAGTTCGCGTGCTCTATGACGACGACGCCCTGTATGTGTGTGCGCGCCTGTTCGACAGCCAGCCGGCGCTCATCTCGCGGCGGCTCTCCAAGCGAGACGACAGTTCGGACGCGGACCAGGTGACGATCTATCTCGATCCCCTCCTCGACCACCTGACCGGTGTGTCCCTGCGCGTGAGCGCGTCGGGCGTGCAGAGGGATTCGACCATCTCGAACGACACCTTTGAGGACTCGACCTGGGACGCCGTCTGGCAGTCTGCCGTGTCGATAGACGAGGAGGGCTGGTCCGCCGAAGTGCGGATTCCGTTGTCGCAGCTTAGGTTTAAGGTTGCCGAACAGCAGACCTGGGGGATTAACGTCGAGCGGTATATCCGCCGGAAGAACGAGACCACCTGGCTCGAGTTCGTGCCCAAGCAGGAGGCCGGTCTCGCGTCACGGATGGCTCACATCGACGGCTTCGATGGCTTCCGCCCCAAGACCCATGTACAGGCGCTGCCGTACACGGCGGCACGCACCGAGTTCGTCCGGCCGAGGCCCGGTGATCCGTTCAACGACGGCTCGCGCGGGTTTGGCGCGGCCGGCGTGGACGTGAAGTGGGGCATCACCAGTACCTTCACGCTCGACGGGACCATCAATCCAGACTTCGGTCAGGTCGAGGTGGACCCGGCGGTCGTCAACCTCTCGGCGTTCGAGACGTTCTTCCAGGAAAAGCGGCCGTTCTTCCTCGAAGGCAGCCAGATCTTCAACAACTTCGGTAGCAACGGCGCCAACAGCAACTGGGGGTTCAACACCTCGGACCCGCAGATCTTCTATTCGCGGCGCATCGGCCGATCGCCGCAGCTGCAGGCCTCTGGCGATTTCGTCGATCCGCCGACCGCCACGACCATTCTCGGCGCCGCGAAGCTCACCGGAAAAACGCCGAGCGGATGGAGCGTCGGACTGGTGAATGCCGTCACCGATCGCGAGTTTGCGAGCACCGCGACGGGCTCGGTCCGTGGCGAAAGCGAAGTCGAGCCGCTCACGAATTACTTCGTCGCGCGGGTGCAGCGCGATGTCGGCCGCCGCGGCGGCCTTGGGGTGATGACGACGGCGGTGACGCGCAGCCTCCGGACGCCCGCGCTTGGTAACACGCTCTCGGACAACGCCGACATCGTCGGCGGCGACGGCTACTGGTTTCTGAGCGACAAGCGCGAGTGGGTCGTCAACGGCAAGCTTGCGGTGAGTCGCATCAGTGGGTCCACCGCCGCCATCACGCGCGCGCAGCGGGCGTCCCAGCGGTACTACCAGCGTCCAGACGCGTCGCACGTCTCCCTTGACCCGAACCGGAAAGCACTCGCCGGGTTCGCCGGACGGACCAACCTCAACCGGAACAGCGGGCTCTGGCAGGTGAACGCCTCCCTGTGGGGCGTCAGCCCCGGGTTCGAGTCGAACGATCTTGGATTCATGGGCACGAGCGATCGGGCCGGCGGGCACGTCGTCTTTCTGCGGCGCTACGTGACCCCGGACCGGTTCACGCGATCGAAAACGTGGTGGGTGGCGAAGTCGTGGACCTGGAATTTCAACCAGCAGATGCAGAGCGACGCCGTGCAGGGCCAGGCATCCTTCACCTTCCTGAACTACTGGTACTTCAACGGGGGCGGCAACTGGTTCGCCCGTACCCAGGACGATCGGCAGACGCGCGGTGGACCCTCGATGGTCTCTCCGTCCGGCAACTTCTGGAACCTCAACGGAGGCACCGACTCGCGCCGGTGGCTGTCGCTCCAGGGCTACGTCAGTGGCTTCTCGAACGAGGCCGGCAGCTGGAACCGCAACGTCGGCATGACGGTCAACCTCAAACCGTCGCCGATGTTGACGATCTCGACAGGTCCGCAGCTCACGCGGTCGCTGACCATCGCGCAGTACGTCAGGACGGTCGCCGATGCCACGGCGGTGGACACGTACGGCGAGCGCGACGTCTTCGGCTCGCTCGATCAGACGCAGCTGTCGATGACCACGCGCGTCAACGCCATCCTGACGCCGAAGGTGTCGCTCCAGGTGTACATGCAGCCGCTCCTCGCCGTTGGCCGGTACAGCAGTTTCAGGGAGCTGGCCAGGCCACGCACCTTCGACTTTCGCTACTACGGCAGCCCCGGCACGCTGCTCGGCTACGACGCTGCGTCACAGACTTTCACGGCCGATCCCGACGACGTGGGGCCGGCCGCCCCGTTTACGTTCAGGAATCCCGATTTCAACTTCAAGTCGCTGCGCGTCAACACCGTGTTCCGCTGGGAGCTCAGGCCCGGGTCGGCCTTCTACGCGGTGTGGACGCGCCAGCAGCAGGACCAGGCGTATCCCGGTGATTTCACGCTCGGTCGGGATGCGGGCGCGCTCTTCTCGGCGCCCGGAGACGACGTGTTCCTCGTGAAGATCGCCTACTGGATCGGGCGGTAAGCCGCCGACCACCGACCGTCAGAGTCATGGAGCTACCCAACTGCGTATCCGAGCGCTCGGGCGTTATCTCGAACCCGCGCGTCTCGCGTCACAATCGTCACCAGTTGCGGCGGTTCGCCGAGCAACTAGGCGGTCGCAAGGTGCACGGCGTCGAGCGTGCGAATCGGCTCCACCGGAAACGGACGGCCAACACGGGCAAGGACGGCATCCGTGATACGGACAAGGTTGCAGCGGCGCGCGAACACCTGCAGCGCTCGTACCGCTGCCCGCTCGTCGGCGAGGCTCACACGTCACGCTTCGCCACGGTCGGCGTCGATCAATTTCGCAGCCGTCCCTCGCGGGAGCCGGATGTCTGGCCACTCCTCGAGGGGGTCGCCACCTTCGAGTGCGGGCCGGATGACCCCTGTCGCGACCAACTCGTCATATCGGCTCCGTCGAGCGGCCTTCGACGCCTTGGATGGGGGCACCAGCTCGGCCACCACACGACCGTGCGCCGTCACCGCGATACGCTCGCCAGACTCGATCCGACGTATGTAGCGGCTCAAGTTGTCCTTGAGCTCACGGATTCCAGTTTCCATCGACCGAATATAGCCACATGTGGCCACATTGGCAAGTCTGACGCAGAGGCTCGCCTTCGTCCGAGCCATGGTCGTACCGTCCGCGTGCGGTTAGTGGATCGTGGCGGCTGTCTGCGCGTCGAGGGTGGCGGGCAGGCTCACGATCACCTCGGTGCCGCACTCGACTTGGCTGCGGCAGGTGATGCTGCCACCGTGGTCTTCGACGACGCGCTTGGCAATCGCCAGCCCGAGGCCGGCGCCCCCGACTTTCCTCGTGCGCGCCTTGTCGGCGCGGTAGAAGCGGTCGAACACCTTCGGCAGCTCATCGGCGGCAATCCCGATTCCGGTGTCCTGCACCCGGACGTAGGCGGTCGAACCATCGCTCCATACCTTGACCGCGACCCGTCCACCTTCGCGGTTGTACTCGATGGCGTTCTTGAGAAGATTTCCCACCGCGTCGCCGAGCCGAGCCGGGTCGCCCATCACGTAGGCCGGCTCGCATGCCGCTTCGACCGCCACGCGCCGCTCAGCGGCCATCGGCTGCAGCAGCCCGATGGCATCCCGCACGACGGAGGCGAGCGCCACCTCTTCGCGCCACGCCTGCCGCTCCCCATCCCCGCGCGCCAGCGTCAGCAGTTCGTCGACGATGTGCGTCATGCGGTCGGAGGCTCGCCGGCAGGTCTCGAGCGTCTCGGTGTAGTCAGCCGGCGTGCGGGGACGACTGAGCGCCCAGTCCAACTGCACGCGCAGTGTGGCCAACGGCGTGCGGAGCTCGTGCGACGCGTCCGCCGTGAAGCGCCGCTGGAGGTCGGCCGCGTGGCTCAGCCGGTCGAAGGCTTCGTTGAGCGCACGCGCCACCTGCTCGAGCTCGCTCTCGGTCCGTTCGACGGCAATCCGCGTGGAGAGGTCGCCTCCGGCCATCGCGCTCGCGGCCCGGCTGATTCTGGCCACAGGCGCGAGCGCACGCCCCGCGAGGAACCACCCGCCGAGCAGCGACAGCAGGAGCACCGCGCCGCCAGAGGCTCCGACCGTGGTGGCGAGCGACCGCACCTCGCGATGAGCCTCGCTCAGATCCCGGCCGACCAGAATGAGCGATCCACTTGAGGCGTCGATGATCGTCTCCCGCTGACCGTCCCGGATGCGGGTCCCAGTCTGGCGGCTTGAGGGGAGCACGGCATCCGGATCGGAGCGATCGACGAGCTCGCCCCGGCTGTTCCAGACGGCGTAGTACGTGTGCGGCGATCGGTTGACGAACTCGGATTCGCGGTACTGGGCAGACAGCTCGAGATCGAAGTCGCCCGAAGGGACGGCACGCAGGACACTCGAGATGGCGCGGGCATCCGCCTGGAGATCTCTATCGATGTCTTTCAGCAGGGAGCGCCAGTACAGGTAGCACACCGTGCCGGCGAAGGTGACGATCACCAACGCGAGAATCAGCGCGTACGAGAGCAGCAGCCTCGAGCGGAGGGAGTCAAGCATCGATGATGTAGCCTTCGCCCCGTCGCGTGTGGATGACATCGGGCCCCAGCTTGCGCCGGAGGCTCGCGACGTGCACGTCGATGACGTTCGAGAGGACGTCGGTGTCTTCGTTGTAGATGTGCTCGCAGATCCTGGCTCGCGTCACCAGCTTGCCGCGCGACCGCACGAGCAGCTCGAGTACGGCGTACTCACGTGATGTGACGTCGATGAGCGCCCCGTCCCGGTACACGCGCTTGGCCGCGGTGTCGATGTGGACGTCGCCCGCCGTCACCCGCGGCGACGGGCTCCCGTACGACCGGCGGATGATCGCCTGCACTCGGGCCACGAGCTCCGCCAGCGCGAAGGGCTTGGTCAGGTAGTCGTCGGCGCCCAGATTCAGCCCGCGCACCCGGTCTTCGACGGTGTCCCGCGCCGTCAGGACCAACACCGGCGTCCGCACGCCACTCTCGCGGGCGGCCTCGATGAGCGACCAGCCGTCGCGCCGCGGCAGCATCACGTCGACGATGGCTGCGTCGTACGCCGTGCCGACGACCCTGAAGAGGCCCTCCTCGCCGTCGGCGGCCAGGTCCACGGCGAAGGCTTCCTCTTCGAGCGCCTTCTTGAGCGTCCGCGCGAGGTCGGCTTCATCCTCGACGACCAGCAGTCTCACCGGGCCGGCTCCGGGAATTCGTCGATCTTGAGGTCGTCGAACCAGGTGGAGGCCGCGCCACCCGACCAGACGCCGGCGCGCCCGCTGTCGAATCCACGATCGGTGGCATGAAGGATCGCGATGCCGTCGAGGTGCACGCGAATCTGGTCGCCCTGGTGCACGACGCCCAGCGCGTGCCAGGCTTCGGGATCCACTTCGAGATCGCTCGAGTGGTCCAGCTGGATGCGGTTGCCGCCCATGATGCGGTGCAGCGCCGCCTCGTGCCGCTCAAGATTGATCCCGACGGCGTAGTAGTTGCTGCCGTCGCGGTACCGCCAGACGAGGCCCCCGGCGCGCCCTCCGTCCACGAGCCGGATGCGCGACGTGACCCTGACGTTGGCGGGCGCGGGGGCGGCGAGAACCGCTATCGACAAGCCGCCGGCTGAAGCGTCGGCCACGTGCGCGAGGTGACGTCGCCCTCCGGCGCCCTGCACCTCCCACGTGCCGGGCGACGTCTGGCGGGCGGCCGCGAACAGGAAGCCGCGCGGCGCCATTCCCGGCACGTCATCGTCGAACCCGATGCTGAGTCCCTGGGCGGCAAGACCGAGGCCGGCAAGGACGAGGGCGACGATAGTGGGGAAGAACTGTGGCGTGTGACGCGTCCGCAAGGGTGACTCCTCGGGAAATTCTATCCGAAGGTTCGGATTCAGTTCTTCATTCATCCTTCATGTTGGCCGGTTAGACTGTTCGACCTTAAGTCCAACCAACACCGGAGGCTATGCAATGCGACGATTGACTCTCTTCTTCCTGCTCGCGATGTTCACGCTGGCGTCGGTTCCATCCGCGCAGCAGTCTGGCGTGCTCAAGGCGGCCGCCGACGCGCTTGGCGTCGCCAACATCAAGACCCTGCAGTTCACCGGATCGGGTGCTGCCTATCAGCTCGGACAGAACTACACGGCGAACGACGTGTGGCCGCCTGTCATGGTGAAGTCCTACGCCGCTTTCATCAACTACGACACAGCCAGCATGCGCCAGGAACAGCTCCGCGACCAGGGCGTGCCCCAGCCGCGCGGCGGCGGCGCGGCGTTCAGCGGCGCCGAACAGCGGCTCATCCAGGTCGTCTCGGGCGACTACGCGTGGAACGTGCCGGTCCCGGCGCCGGCTCCAGCCGGTGGCGCTCCGGCGGCTGCGCCGGCAGCGGGTGCTCCCGCCGGTGGTGGCGGTCGCGGTCCCGCGGCTCCTCCGCAGCCCGCGGCGGCCCCGGCCAATCAGCTCGAGCGGATGCTGATGCTGTGGGCAACCCCGCAGGGGTTCATCAAGGCCGCGATGGCGAACACCGCGACCACCAGGAGGGTGGCCGGCGGCACCGAGGTGTCCTTCACCATCGGCGGCAAGTACAAGATGACCGGTCTCATCAACGCGAGGAATCAGGTTGAGCGCGTCCAGACCTGGATCGACCAGTCGATCGTGGGCGACATGCTCGTCGAGACCGAGTACAGCGGCTACTACGACTTCGGCGGCGTGCTGTTCCCGTCGCGCATCGTGCAGAAGCAGGACGGCTTTCCGTTCCTCGACCTCTCGATCGCGTCGGTCACGCCCAATGCGCCCGTTGACATCACGGTGCCGGACAACGTACGCACGGCGCAGCCGGCGCCCTCTCCCATGGTCACGTCGACCAGGCTGGCCGACGGCGTCTTCTACCTGACGGGCGGTACGCACCACAGCCTGGCTGTCGAGATGAGCGATCACATCGTTCTGGTCGACACACCGAACAACGAACCGCGCGCGCTCGCCGTGATCGCCAAGGCCAAGGAAGTCATCCCGAACAAGCCCATTCGCTTCATCGTCACGTCGCACCACCACTGGGACCACCTCGGCGGGATCCGTGCGGCGATGGATGAAGGCGCGACGATTGTCACGCACGAGACGAACAAGGCGTTTCTCGAGCGCGTCGCGAAATCCCCCCACACCATCAATCCGGATCGGCTGGCGGCGTCCAAGAAGCCCGTCAAGATCCAGACCGTCGGGGCCATGAGCACGTTGACCGACGGCACGCGGACAATCGAGCTGCACAACCTGACCAACTACCGGCACGTGGGCGACATGCTGGTCGTCTACCTGCCGAAGGAGAAGATTCTGGCCGAGGCGGATGCGTTTACGCCGCCGGCAACGCCGACGACCCCGTTCAACCGGAACGCCGTAGGCTTCGCGCAGACGTTGTATGACAATATTCAGCGTCTGAAGCTGGACGTGCAGACGATCGCGCCGTTCCACGGCGCGCGGACGGTCGACCTCGCCGAGGTCGCGCGGCATGCCGGCAGGGCCGCGGCCGGATCGAACTAGCAAGGACGGACGCAAAGCAACCGCAGGGAGGGCCGGCGCCGCACGCCGGCCCTCCCGTACGTACGATCACGCCAGAAATACCGCGCCCGCCGCGACGCCAGGGCCGCCGCGTGCTACAACTTGTCGGGATCTCCTCTCCAGACTCTGGTAGCTCGGATGAATGTACCTCGGAATCTCGGCCTTCGTGCCCTTGCGTGTAGCCTCGCCGTGTCGGCTCTGGGTTGTGCCGAACCCGGTCCCCGTACGGCGGAGGTTGCCGCCAACGCCACGTACGAGGATGTGTCGCTTGCCGATCTGGTCGGCGATCCGGCGCGGTACGATCGGAGACTGGTTCGCGTGTCAGGCGTGAGTCAGATCCAGTACGGCGGGAGCAGCCTGTGGGCGAACGAGCAGGACAAAGAGGGCGGTAAGTTTCAGAAGGGCGTCTGGCTCGACATCCGCTGGCCGTTAACCGAGGAGATTCGCGGCCTGACAGGACAGTGGGTGGTTGTCGAAGCCCGGTTCGATCGGTACTCGCGCGGGCGCACGGGCTGCTGCCGCGCCATGCTGGCCGACATCCACGCCATCCGGCGTGCTACCCCGTAGCGCATCCCCCGGTCGTGAGAAGAGATTGTCGTTGACAGGCCGTCTGTAATTAGCTAGTTTGCTAATTACAAATGGTCGCATCAAGCGCTGCCTTTCGTGCTCTGGCCGACGAGACCCGCCGCGACATCTTGCGGATGCTCCGGAGCGGTCCCCGTACATCGGGCGAAATCGCCGACCGCTTCGATTCCAGCTGGCCGACGATTTCGCGGCATCTGGCCATCCTTCGCGACGCAGACCTTGTCAGCACGACACGCAAGGGTCAGGAGATTCACTACGAGCTGAATACGTCGGTGTTCGAGGATCTGGTCCAGCACTTGATGGAATGGGTCAAACCGGCGATGGGGAAGGGGAGTGCGCGCTCGCGTCGGGCCCCACGCGGACAGGAGGTGTGACATGGCTCGACTCGCACGCTGGCGACATCTCATCGTCGTCGCAGCCGGATACCTGGTGAGCCTCACGACGTTTTCGAGGCTGCCCGGCTTCGAACCTGACGGCGGTCCACTGTCCGCTCGGCTGCTCATCGCTTTGCTGCTCCCCACGGCCGCCGGCCTGATGTACGGCTTGGTCTGTCGCGTGTGGGCTCGAGATCCCATCCGAGATGCCGACGGGGCGTTCGAGCCGACCTATAGCGCCATCGTCTTTGCCCTCGTTCTGTACGTGGTTGTTATTCACGCCATGGTGGTGACGACGCTGGCGGGCGTCATTACCGAGCGGGGATGGCAAGCTCGAGCCACGGTCGTGCTGTTCGGTCTGCTCATGGTCAGGATTGGCAATCTCCTGCCCCGGACAAGGCCGAACCTCGCCCTCGGCATCCGGACGCCGCGAACGTTGAGAAATCGCTGTCTGTGGATGCAGACGCACCGGATGGCCGGCTATGTAACGGTCGGCCTCGGCCTGGTGTTCGCGCTGTCTGGAGCCTTCTTGTCAGATCCGATCTTCGAGCCGGTGATGGGCTCGGCGATGTTCGGTGCGGCGGCTCTGTTCGTCGTCTCGTACTGCCTTTATTCGTTGCGCTTGCGCAACCTCGGGTCCGGCTGAAGCCGGACACTACTGAAGGACGAAGGGTCCGGCTGATGCCGGACACTACTGTCCTAACATGTAGTGTCCGCCTTTAGGCGGACCGTGGACGGACGGCCCCCAAAGTGCTCGAAGCGCGTAACCTCAGCAAGCGTTATCAAGCGCTGCTCGCGGTCGACAACGTCAGCTTCACCATCAATCCGGGCGAGATCCTCGGCTATCTTGGTCCGAACGGCTCCGGAAAGAGCACCACGATCAACATGGTGGTCGGCCTGCTCGACGCGACGAGCGGCTCGCTGTCGCTGTTCGGGCAGCGGCTCACGGCCGACCCCGAGGAATACAAGCGTCGGATCGGCTACGTGCCGGAAGAGCCACACCTCTATACCTACCTGACGGCTCCCGAGTACCTTCGTCTCGTCGGGCAGCTTCGAGGCCTGCGCGGGCCGGACCTCGACAGAAAGATCGAGCAATTGCTCAAGGCGTTCGGCTTGTGGGAGAGCCGCTACGCGTCGATGTCCGCGTTCTCGAAGGGCATGCGTCAGCGCGTGCTGCTGTCGGCGGCCCTGCTTCACAATCCGCAGTTGCTGGTGCTCGACGAGCCGTTTGCCGGGCTCGACGTGAGCGCCGGTCTCCTGTTTCGGACGCTCCTGCGCCTGTTCGTTCGCGACGGCCGCCTGGTCCTCTTCAGCTCGCATCGGCTCGACGTGGTCGAGCAGCTCTGTTCGCGCGCCGTCATCCTTCACGGCGGCCGCGTCGTTGCCGTTGAAAATATCGAGAACGTCGGACACGTGCGCGGTCCGGAGGCGTCGCACTCGCTCGAGGACGTGTTCGCGCGGGTCACGCGGCAGGAGGACTACACGAGCGTCGCGGAGAACATCCTCGAGGTCGTCCGATCGTGATCCTGACGCGTCACTTCTTTCAAGCCTTCTTCCGGCTGAGCTTTCTGGACGATGCCGGCGAGGAATCGTTCAGGCGGGCGATGATCGGGGTGCTCTCGGGAATCGTCGCCTTCGGCATGCTCCTCATGCGCTTGTATCTTGGCAAGTATGCCGGTCTGCCGAACGTCGACGTGTACAGAATGATGGTGCAGGCGGATCGGCTGCTCATGATCTCGCTGCCGATGGTAGTCACCGCGTTTGTGATTGCCCTGGTGTCGCGCTCGCTCTTTCCCGACGAGACGGACTTTCGCATTCTGATGGCGCTTCCGGTGCCTCGGCGGAGAATCTTCGCCGCCAAGCTGGCAGCGCTCTTTCTGTTCTCCGGCCTCTTCATCGGGTTCGCGAACATGGTGATCGGGCTGCCGTTCGCGCTGGTGTCGGGCGGCCACTGGGCGGAGAGCACGCTTCTCTCTCGCGCCCTTGCCCAGACGGTGACGGGCACGCTGGCTTCGGTCTTCACCGTCGCGACCATCGTCGCAGTCCAGGGCGTGATCACCGTGCTGCTGCCGCGCATGTGGCTGCGCGGCGCCTCGGTCGTGCTGCAAACGGGCATGATCTGCGGCATCGTGCTGTCCTTGCCCCTCGTGAACCGCATCCCGACCATCGCGCCCTCTCTGCGCGCGAAGGCGAGCTGGCTGTACTTCGTCGCTCCCGCCTGGTTTCTTGGCGTGCAGGAGTGGCTGCTTGGCAGTCGAGAGCCGTATTTCATCCGGCTCGGGTTCACGGCAATTCTGGCTACGGCGGCGGTGTCCCTGACTGCCGCAGGTTGTTATCTGGTCTTGTATCGCCGATTCGATCGCGTCGTCGTCGACGCGACACGCACGGGAACGCCGCGCGCCTGGCACATGCCGTTGGCGCGACCCCGGTGGCTGCCGAAGAGACACCCCGCCTATGAGGCCGTTCAAGCCTTTACGGGAGCCACCCTGCGGCGGAGCAGTCTCCACCAACTGGTGTGCTTCGGTCTATTTGCGGCGGGCTTCGCCCAGGCCGCGAACAGCGTGCTCGGGAGCGTCGGCCTTCAGGAGCGATGGCTCACAAGCGCCGTGCTCACAGCGCCCCTCACGCTCATCGTCGCGACCGTGGTCGGACTTCGCGAAGCGATGCTCCTGCCCGCCAACCTTCGGGCTGCCTGGATCTTTCAATTCACCGAAGCCGAGGCCTGCCGCCACCGCCAGCTCGGCGCCGTCAGAGACACCCTTATCGGCGTCGGCGTGATGGCTCCTGCGGCTCTTGCGTTTCCGGTTCAGGCCGCTGTGCTGGGCCTTCCGGGCGCGCTGGCGTGCCTGCCCGTGGTCGTCCTGCTCGGCTGGATGTTTGTCGAAGTGATGCTGGGCAGCTGGCGCAGACTTCCGTTCACCTGCACCGTGTTGTTCGCCAAACGGCCCGCGGCCCACACGCTGCTGCTGGCCATCTTCGTGCTCTTCTGGCTGGTGCCTATCGGCGGAGTGCTCGAGCAACTTGCGATCTCCGGTCTGTGGCGATGGCTGGCGGTCACAGTCGTTCTGTTGCTGATATGCGCCGGCCTGAGGTGGCTTCGCCTCCAATCGTGGGGCCGCCTGCCACTCGAGTTCGAGGACTATCTGCCGGACACCATCGAGCCGCTCGGTCTGCGCTAAGGAGCGCCGAATCCTTGTATATCGCCGCGTGACCCGCGAACCGGTTAGAATGCGCGGTGAGGCATCGATGTCGGACCAGACGCTGATCGAGAAGATTCAGAGCCTTCCCCCTGAACGCGTTGAGGAAGTCGAGGATTTTGTCGATTTCCTGAAGACGCGCGACCAGGACCGCGCTCTCGTCCACGCGGCTGCCCGACTCTCAGAGGGCGCGTTCCGCGAGGTCTGGGACAATCCGGACGATGCCGAATACGATCGGCTCTAAGTTCGGCGACGTCGTCCTCGTCCCGTTTCCCTTCACGGACCAGACGGTTTCCAAGAAACGCCCGGCGGTCGTCGTCAGTTCCGACGCTTATCACCGAGATCGCCCCGACGTCATTGTGGCCGCAATCACCAGTCGAATTGCCAAGACCGCTGTGAGCGTCGGCGACGTGCTCATCGAAGACTGGCGCGAAGCGGGGCTCGTGAAGGCGTCACTGATCAAGCCGGTGTTCACGACCGTCGAGCAGCGCTTGATCCTGAGAAAGCTCGGAGCGTTGCAGCCGACAGACCTCGTGGCTCTCCGTACCGCGATTCAGCAAGTCATCGGCTGAGCGTTGGCCGTCGCTGGCGCGCGTCACTCACACGAAGTGGGATTCGAGCCACATGAGAAGGGTGATATCTACCAGGGAGTCGGTGCGAATCGGACGCTGCATCTACTGCGGAACGGCCGATGGCGGACTCTCTGAGGAACATGTAACGCCGTATGGCCTCGGCGGACGGCTGACGCTCCTGGAAGCAAGCTGTAGCCGTTGCGCCAAGATGACCTCCGGCATCGAGAATACCGTCCTCAGGAACAGTCTCTTCGCGGCCCGTGCCGCCCTTCGTACGCCGACGCGACGACCGAAAGATCGATTGAAGCCTCAGCCGATGAGGGTCGAAAGGGACGGAAAGACTCAGATCATTCACGCGCGGTGGCAGGACCACTGGAAGGTGATCCATTTGCCGATCTTCCCGGTGCCAGCGCACATCGACCGTCGTGCCTACAGTAGCGGGATTGAATCTACTTCTATGGACGTGTTCGAACTCGAAGAAAAGGGCGAGGATGTTGCCCGACGATTCGGCGCGGACAAGGTGCTCCCGCCGGCCTCTCGCCTCGAAGACTTCGCCCGTTTCATTGCCAAGATGGCCTACGGATATGCGGTGGAGAAGTATGGACTTAACGCCTTCGACGAGGTCTACGTCTTGCCTGCCATTCTCGGCAAGTCTGATGACATCGGCCGCTGGGTTGGCTGTTCGGACCGGCGTGAATTCCCTGTACGAGACTGCAACATCTCGGTTGGCTTCGTGATTCTTCCTGAGGACGAACTCGTCGTCAAGATCAAGATGTTTCCGCGCTTTGACGGCGCGGAGTACATCGTTGTCGTCGGCAGAGTGAAGGCTCTTTACAGGGACTGGGTTCACTCGCGGGGTGAGCGAGGATAATCGTTACGCCGGTGCCCCTGAATCCTATCAGGCCGCGTGAACGTGCCGATTCGCCAGTGCTCATGCCACCTCCGAGGATGGTCCTGGAAACACGCGTTGCCCTAAGAGGAGCGCTTTTCCGGTAGATTACTCATCGGAAACCCATGTCAGATCGCCTCCGAGAACGGGCCATTGCCCTTTACACGTTCCTGAAGGAGTTTGCGGAGCTTCGCTCCGAGGTCGTCCGTCATCTGGATCGCTACGACGAAGTACTTTGGCTGGACGAGATCCCGCGCGAGCGGGAATGCTATTCCGCCGCATGGCGGGGTGGCCGAGATGAAGCGGAGACCGAGGCGTGGATTGAGATCCGGAAGCCGAGACTCGTCAGGGCGCCAACACCACCGGACGAACTGAGACCTTGGCTGATCGAGAGTGAGTGGCAAGACTCGGAGAATGAGCTACCAAGGCTCCGCGATGAGGTCGCCCTCCTTCCACCTGAGGAGGGCGAGCACGCTATTCAGGCGCGACTGGCGGAGAACCCGAGAGTGCAGTCGCTGTGGGAGCACTACATTGAGGACCGGTGGTGGCCATGGCGTGAGGAGGATCGCAGGGCGCAAGCGGTCCAACGTGTCTATACGAACTTGTTCCGGGTTTACCAAAAGCAGCAACGTCTCGGGGAGCAGTACGAGGTAGTCGTCGGGCTCGGTCTGTTGAAATGGGCATTGGCCGGCGGACTGGCCGTGGAGCGGCACCTTGTGGTGACGACCGCAAGCGTTCAGTTCGACGCGAAGCGCGGTGTCATTGCGGTTGGCCCTCCGGCAGACGGTGTCAAGCCGCGCCTTGAGCAGGACATGCTCGAACCCAGCGAGCGGCCGCCGGTCGATGATCTCCGAGCGATTGAAGCGCAGATGGATGGGATTGGGGATGGGATCTGGGATCCAATCCAAGTGGATGCAGCCCTGGCATCATGGGCGAACTCAGCTTCATCACTCGGATCGTATAGCCGCGAGGGTTCACGAACAGATCCAGTAACGCGCAACCCTCAAGTGGTCTTCAGTCCGGCGCTCATTCTCAGACGACGCACGGAGCGCTCATTCATCCGCGCATTTCAAGAAATCCTGCGACAGCTTCAGTCAGGTGCCCCCGTGCCCGATGCGGTCGCGCGATTCGTTGATGTCACAGAGGTGAAACGCGCAACGGGGGACGTCGGCGAGGTCAGGCGCGCTCAGGACGTCACCGAAACCTACTTTCCACTCGAAGCGAACGACGATCAGCTAAGGATCGTTGAGCGGCTGTCCGGGCACGATGGTGTACTTGTACAAGGCCCGCCGGGAACCGGCAAGTCGCACACGGTAGTAAACCTCGTCTGCCACCTATTGGCGAGCGGCCAGCGCGTCCTCGTCACGAGCCACACGGCGCGCGCTCTCCAGGTCCTCAAGCGCTACATCGCGACGCGTGTGCCAGAGATAGCCCCCCTCGCTGTTCTGCTTTTGGGCGAAGGCAGTGACGCGCTGCAAGCGATGGAGGATTCGGTCCAGGGCATCACGCAAAAACAGAATCATTGGGACAATAGCCAGGCCGCCGTGGAAATCGGACGAGCGGAAAAGACGCTCACCGAAGCCCGCGAGCAAGAGGCGCGGGTGCTCCGTGACCTTCGCTCCATCCGCGAACGAGAGACCTTCCAACACACCGGAGTCTTTGACGCGTATGACGGCAGCCTCTCCAAGATCGGCGACCGGTTGCGTGCCGAGGCTACAACGCTCGACTGGATCGGGGACGCAATTCCGGAGGATCTTGAACGTCCACTATCGCAGGACGAATTTATCGAGCTTGTTGCGCTCGAACGTCGTCGCGACGTGCGTAAGTTCGAGGACGCGGCTTGGCGACTCCCAGGTTCTGACGATGTTCCCTCCGCGACGGACTTTGAGGCACTGCTCGCGCGCGAGGATGAGGCTCGCCGATCCGTTCAGAGCTCTCTCCCGGGACGCGACCACCAAGATTTCACGGCGCTTGCGGCGGCGCCTCCAGACGCGATTGCCGCGCTTCAGGACGCTGTCTCTCGCCTTCTCCGTACGTTCGACTCGCTTGCCAGACACTTCCAAAGACACTGGGCGGAGCGCGCGGGCATCGAGGTCCTCGGTGGCAACGAGCGCACGTGGCGAGAACTGCGCGAAGCGACCTCAGCCCACATCGCAGTCTTGAAACCGCGCGCGGCATGGGCTGACGACAACCCGATCGCTGGAATCGAACGTCATGGTTCACTCGAACTGAAACGGGATGCCGAAGACCTGCGCTCTCACCTCGAACAGGGCGGAAGGCTTGGGTGGGGTCCGTTTCGGACGAGAACGGTAAAGAAGAGTCTCTATATCGTCGAGGGTGTTCTCGTGGGCGGCCGCCGTTGTCGCACGCTAGAAGCCGTGACGGACCTCGCGGAACGCCTCGTTCAACAAGAACGGCTCAAGTCGCTCCGAGGTATGTGGAACTCCGTCTGCCCACTAAGAGGACGGACAGTCGTTAGTGTGGTCGCGGAGCTAGAGGACCTGTCCGAGCCGCTTGAAACCGCGCTTTCGCTCCATGAACAGGCGTCCGCCGTGCGTGCCACGTTGAACGGAATCCGAGACGTTTCGCCGCTGCCTTGGCACGAGATATCTACTGTCAAGGAGTTCTCCGTTTGTCTGCAGGCGGTTTCAGCCAAGCGGACGATGCAAGGAGTCGAACAAGAGGCCGCGGTTCTGCTGACGCGCCTCACAAGCGTGGCGTCCGTACCGAACATCACACCCGCTCTACTGGACCTGGCGCAGGCATTCAACCGGCGAGATGCCGCAGCATATCGCGCAGGTTTGCGCACTTTGGCCGACCAGAGCGTACTGGGGAGCGCCTTAGAAAGGCAGAAGGATTTGCAGGGTCGACTCAGCGCCGTGGCTCCACGCCTCGCTGAATCCCTCCGCGCTGACGCGGAGGCGGCAATCTGGGATAACCGAGCCAGTCAGTTTGAGACATCGTGGCTCTGGTCTCGGGCTAAGAGTTGGCTGACGCGCCTGGCCGATCCGGCGATGGAGCAACAGCTTCAAGTTCGGCGATCTGCGGCGAGAGAACGGGTCAAGAAGATGCTCGCCGAGATCGCTGGCCTACTCGCTTGGCGACACTGCTTCAGCCGGATGACTGAACATGAACGGCAGCACCTCGTCGCATGGGCAAAATCCGTCAGGGCAGTCGGCAAAGGCACCGGCAAGTACGCGCCGCTCCATCGTGCCAACGCGCGCGAGCATCTGAATGAATGCCGGTCCGCCATTCCAGCTTGGGTCATGCCGCTCTATCGCGTCGCCGAAACGATCCAACCAGGAAGCGAGCTCTTTGACGTGGTGATCGTGGACGAGGCGAGCCAATCGGGGCCTGAAGCCCTCCTGCTCGCCTACCTCGCGAAGAAATTGATCGTCGTCGGGGACGATAAACAGATCAGCCCGTCCCACGTAGGCGTCGACCGAGAAGACGTAATCCATCTGCGCAATCGACATCTCACGGATCTGCCACACCGGGACGCCTATGGACTGGAACAGAGTTTCTTCGATCTCGCCGAGATCCGTTATCCAGGACGCATCCGTCTCCGCGAGCATTTCCGGTGCATGCCGGAAATCATTCAGTTTTCGAATCGGCTCTGCTATGCCGCCGAGCCATTGATTCCCTTGCGACAGTACGGGGCGAACCGACTCGATCCAGTCGTGATGACGAGACAGGTAGGCGACGGGTATCTCAAAGGGGTTCGCGCGTCCGTTATGAATCCGCCAGAGGCGGAGGCCGTTGCAACGTGGGTTCAGGAGGCCCTGCAAGATCCCAAGTACGCAGGCAAGACCTTCGGAGTGATCAGCCTGCTGGGTGAGGCGCAGGCGGCTCAGATCCAGCAGCTACTACTCCAACGAATCGGGCCAGAGGAAATGGAGAATCATGAGCTAGTTTGTGGTGATGCCTATGCTTTCCAGGGCGACGAACGCGACGTCATGGTACTGAGCTTGGTCTCGGCGCTCGATTCCGAGCGCAGGATTGGAACGTTGACGACTGAAGCAGACCGACGTCGATTTAATGTTGCGGCGAGCCGCGCGCGGGATCAGATGGTTCTTTTTCACAGCGCGTCTCTGGGCGATCTGAGTCCAAAGTGCTTCCGATATCAACTGCTTGACTATTGCCAGAACCCGGCGCCTGGATGGGGCGACGTTCCGGGCGTGTCGCTCGAGCAAATCGCTCAACTCGCGGCGACTGCCGACCGTAGATTCGTTCGGCCCCCGGACCCGTTCGACAGTTGGTTTGAGGTGGACGTCTATCTCAAGATCTGCGGCAAAGGGTACCGGGCCTTGCCGCAGCATGAAGCTGCCGGATATCGACTCGATCTCGTGGTCGAGAGCATGCGAAGCCGGGTCGCAGTCGAGTGCGACGGTGATTTTTGGCATGGTCCCGAACGATATGAGCAGGACGCCGCACGTCAGAGGGTACTGGAGCGATGTGGTTGGACGTTCTGCCGAATTCGAGGGAGTGCGTTTGCAATCGATCCCGAAGCCGCGATGGAGCCAGTCTGGAAGACCCTAGCTGCACAAGAAGTCCAGGCTTCTCAAGCCAGACGCCCCACCCCTTGGGTAGCCGAGGCGAACCTCCCACGGGAACCCAGCGCTCAGGTTCCTGTCCCTGCCCCATCGCGAGACCGGGAGCGACAGCCGAATCTGGCTGGAGTCGTCCTCGATCTTCTCGACGAGGCCGAGGCGGAGCAACCGGACCCGCCCATGGCCAGGGCGGAGTCCGCTGCCTACTCCGAATGGCCAATCAGGCCGCTCCCCGATCCGACGGAGGCGCGCCTCACCGATGTCGTTGCCGGTCTCGTTTCGATCGTCGAACACGAGGGGCCGATGACTGTGCAGCGCGCCTGTCAAGTGTTCGTCAAGGCCTCTGGCGGCCAGCGCGTCGGCAAGAATTACCGAACAGCATTGCACCGCGCCCTGCATCGTGCTGAGCGCGACGGATACCTCGTGACTCGGGATGAACTTCACGTTCGAGACTTCGACGAATGGATCGTGCGCCTGACCGGTGCCCCGGTCGCTATCGTCAGGCGTCGCGGCCCGCGTGAGTTTTCGGAGATACCTGCCTCGGAGCTGGCCGCCCTCATGCAAGAGCTGTCGGCGAAGGAGCCCGCACTCACCGGCATCGAGTTGTACCGGGAGGTTCTCGGATTTTACGAGACGCGCCGCATGACGGAAAACATCGCTAAGACGCTGCAGCACGTCGATAACAACCGACACGTTCTCCTGTTCGGTGCTGCGCCGGGTCCGGACAACACGCCTGCGAAGAGCTAGAAAGAATTTCTCAAGAGCGAAGGGGAGTGTAAAAGGGTTCTTCCCTCACTCCCAGCCCCATTTCTTCGCTGCCGGGTCCCAGAGCGCCCAGCAGTCCTGGGCCAGGCCGCCGACTGTGAGGTCCGCCGGGAGATTGGAGTCCCGGCCGCTGCTGCTCGGCCGGACGATTTGATCGTTCGCATACCACGACGACTTCACGGTGCCCTTGTAGGGCGCCCGAGCGTCGTCGATGGCTTCGATGACAGCCGAATCGATGTGGACGCGCCATTTGGCAACGCCGCCCTCGACGCCTGGGCCCGAGAAGGTCAGGTCATCCCCGTTTCGCTGAAAGTCCCGAACGGAACGATTCGAGGCGAGCTGTTGCGCAAACGACTCCCGCAGGCCATCCACGCCAGGCTTCCCGCAACCCGCCATCGTCAGCGCCGCGATGACTGCCGCAACCCGAAGAACTCGATTCTTAGTCATTAGCTGTTGTCTCCGTCGAGGATGTTTCCCAGGCCGCCGAGGATGGAGCCCTCTTCACGCCCGCCGCGCCCCAGGCCCGGCACGGCGGAGACGATGCGATTGGCCAGCCGGCTCAGGGGAAGCGACTGCAGCCACACACGTCCGGGTCCTCGCAGCGTGGCGAAGAAGAGTCCTTCGCCCCCGAAGAGCGCCGACTTGATCTTGCCCACGTACTGAATGTCGTAGTTGACCGAGGGTTGCATACCCACGATGCACCCGGTATCCACGCGAATCAGTTCACCGGGAGCCAGCGTTCGTTCGTGCAGCGTGCCGCCGGCGTGGACAAACGCCCATCCGTCACCCTGCAGGCGCTGCATGATGAATCCCTCGCCGCCGAACAGGCCCACGCCGAGCTTCCGCTGAAACGCGATGCCGATGCTGACACCCTTGGCCGCGGCGAGGAACGAGTCCTTCTGGGCGATCAACTCGCCGCCGATCTCGCTGAGGTGGATGGGAACGATCTTTCCGGGATACGGCGCGCCGAACGCGACCTTTCTCTTCTGGCCGCTCGTGTTGAGAAACACCGTCATGAACAGGGATTCCCCCGTGAGCAGGCGCTTGCCGGCACCCACGAGCGCGCCAAGAAATCCGCCCTGCTGGGGTGATCCGTCGCCAAAGATCGTCTCCATCTCGATGCCGTCGTCCATGTACATCATGCCGCCGGCTTCGGCCACGGCGGCTTCGCGGGGGTCGAGCTCGACTTCCACAAACTGCATGTCGTCGCCATGAATCTTGTAATCAATCTCGTGCATTGGGGCCATCTGGTTCCTCTTGGCAGCGTGTGAGGCGTAGGGTGCGATCGTCGGCCGCCATCATACACAAACGGCACTCGGGCTGGATCACGGCAGGCGTGAGGCATCAGCCGCGGATCTTCGGTGTGAATCCGATCTGCCGGTGCGGCTTGCCCACAGGCTCGAGGAACGCGCGGAGGGCGGTGAACACCTGCCGCAGCTTCGCGTCGTGCCCGCCAACTCTGCGTTCAACGACGGCGAGCTTGGCAGCCAGTTCCGCACGCGTACGGGCGAACTCGCGAAGACGCAGGAAGGCGCGGACGACGAACACGCTCATTTCTACGGCACGGGAACTGTTCAGAACGGACGCCGCCATGATGGCGCCGTGCTCCGTGAATGCCCAGGGACGGACCGCCGAAAACCTCAGGCCGCGAAGGTGGTCACAATTTGTGACCACCTCGTCCCGCTCCACCTGGGTCAGTTGAAACCGGAAATCAGGCGGGAAGCGCTTCTCGTTGCGCTTCACCGACTGGTTGAAGGCCTTCGTCGTGACGCCGTAATTACCTCGTACTTCAGCTCTGGCGCCGTTGCAACTTCCGCGATCTGTCATTGGTTGGTGGTCGGTGCATCGTGCTTTAATAGCCGCATGCTTCCACTGTTGCTGCTGCTCGCCGCCTCGGCCACCCTCGCCCAGAATCTACCGGCGGGTCAGATCGTCGACGACGTGAAGTGCGCCGCGGACCCGGCGCAGAGCTACGCGCTGTACGTCCCATCCAGTTACACACCCGATCGCGAATGGCCGGCGATCCTCGCATTCGACCCCGGTGGCCGCGGTCGCAATGGGGTGGAGCGCTACCAGGCCGCCGCCGAACAGTACGGCTTCATCGTCGCCGGGTCGAACAACTCGCGGAACGGACAGGCGAGCACCACGGCCGTGACGGCGATGTCGACCGATGTGATGACGCGCTTTCACATCGACATGAAGCGCGTCTATACGGCCGGCATGTCGGGCGGGGCGCGCGTGGCACTGGGCGTGGCCCTCGCTTCGTCTACCAAGATCGCCGGCGTCATGGCGTCGAGTGCCGGATACCCGGACGGCGTGGTGCGCAAGACGGTACCGTTTCCGATCTTCGCGACCGCAGGAACGGAAGACTTCAATCTCTACGAAATGCGCGAGCTCGATCGCGATCTCGCGACGCCGCACCGGCTGGCGATCTTCAAAGGCGGGCACCTCTGGCTCTCGAGCGCACTGGCGCTCCAGGCCGTGGAGTGGATGGAGATTCAGGCGATGAGGACCGGTCTGAAGCCTCGCGACGCGGGAGAGATCGATCAAATCTTCGACAAGCGCGTAGCGGTTATCGGCGCGGGGAACGACAAGGACACGTTTCTCGCTCTGCAGGGTCTGGTTGCGGATTTCGAAGGGCTGAAGGACGTGTCGGCATTCAAGACTCGAGCCGCAGTGCTCGGTCGTGACAAGCGTGTGCTCGACGCGTTCAAGAACGATCGGGAGGATGACGTGCGCGAACGAAAGACCTTGGCGTCCGTGTGGTCTGCGGAAGAGCGCCTCGATCTTCCAAAGCAGCGAGAGAATGCCCTGATTGAGCTTCGCCAGAAATGGCAGCAGCTCTCGATGCAGGCCAACGGACCGGACGACTCCGTGGAACGGCGTCTCGCCCGTCGAGTGCTGAGCGGGCTCAGTGCCGGCGCGAGGACCACCGACGAGGACTACCTGAAGATCATCCGCGAATACCGCGTAGCCCGTGGTGGGAGAGGCGGCAGATAGCGCGTTCACCTCAGGCCCTGATCGCTCGCGCTGCGTTGGGCCAGACGCGCGTGCATCGGACGCCCAAGCCTCTACCGCGCGGCGCCGTCACGCACGACTGGGCCTCGTTTCTGGGTCCGTCGCATAATGGCGTCTCCACCGAGACCCGGCTGAGCCGCACGCTGCCGCATCCCCTCGTCTGGGAATTCCCGAAAGGCACCGGATACGCGTCGCCGGCCGTCGCGGGCGGGCGCCTGGTGTGCATCCATCGTGTGGCCAACGAAGAGATCGTTGAGTGTCTGCACCCGGAGACCGGTGCAACCCTCTGGCGGTTTCGGTACGCGACGGCATTCGAGGACCGGTACGGGTACAACAACGGCCCGCGGTCGAGCCCGGTCATCGATGAGGGACGCGTCTACATTACAGGAGCAGAAGGGAAGCTGCACTGTCTGGACCTCGCATCCGGAACGCTGGCGTGGAAGCGGGATCTGCGTGCGGAGTACAAGGTCCCGCAGGATTTCTTCGGCACCGCCTCGACGCCGCTCGTCGAAGGGCGATTGCTGATTATCAACGTCGGCGCGCCAGGTGGACCGTCGGTGGTAGGTCTGGACAAGGCGACGGGGCGCGAAGTCTGGCGTGCAGGCACCGAGTGGGGCCCGAGCTACGCCTCACCGGTTCCGGCAGTGATGCACGGCCGGCGGCGCGTGTTTGTGTTTGCCGGCGGCGAGTCCCAACCTCCGACCGGCGGCCTGATGTCGATCGACCCGGCGACCGGACGCGTAGACTTCACGTTTCCATGGCGAAGCCGCACCCACGAGTCGGTGAACGCCTCCTGCCCGGTGGTCTTCGACAGCAAGGTGTTCATCTCGGCGAGCTATCGCACGGGAAGCGCACTGCTCGAAGTGAGGCCGGACTTCACGCACCGCGTGGTGTGGACGACACAGGAGTTCGGACTGCATTTCAACACGGCGATCCACCGCGACGGGCACCTGTACGGGTTTGACGGACGGAATGAACCGGATGCATCGCTCGCCTGCGTGAACGCAGCCACCGGCAAGATCGTGTGGCGCGAGACGCCCGAGTGGCCCGAGACGCTCGAAGGTGGCGGGATGAGGCAGCAGATCCTGGGAACCTTCAGGGGGTCGCTGCTCGCGGCCGACGGACAGTTCCTCTGCCTCGGAGAGCTCGGTCACCTGCTGTGGATGGACCTCACGCCCAAGGGCTACGAGCGCGTGTCGCGGGCGTGGCTGTTCCCCGCGCGCGAGTCGTGGACGCTGCCGGTCCTCAGCCGCGGCCTCCTGTACGTCGTCCAGAACACGCGGAATCTGCTGACGCCGCGGCGTTCGTGTACGCAGAAACTGCCACGGTAACGGGCCGAACCCTTAGAAATCCGGCGATTCCCGCAGGTTCTCCGTTGGCACGCCGCTCGCCACACCGCGGCGCGTGGCGCTGCCGTCCGCCCGCTACGAACCGCGGTGTCCCGCCGGGAGTGTGCTGTACCAAGTCGTGCGGGATCAGTTCGAGACCTTCCGCGCGCAGGGCGCGAGTCTGCGCGACGGGGACCGGCTGCCGCGGTTCGTCGAGCGGGAATTTCGCGCGTTTCTCCGGTGCGGCTGGCTGGCCGGCGGGTTCGCGCGGTTCGGCTGCGCGGCGTGCGGCCTGGATCGGTTCGTCGCGTTCGTGTAAGGGGCGCGGCTTTTGTCCGACGTTGCGAATGAGCCGCGCGCCGTCGCACTCTCAACGGCGCGTCGGCTCCATTCGCGTGTTGGCCCGCGGGTCGACCGGTGGATCGGAAGTCGCAGCCCAACGACGAACCATCGCGGCGAGTTCCTCGCGATACTTCGGCCAGTCGTGGAGCGTTTCGGGATCGAAATCCGCACCGTTGGGCCACTGCAACGTCCCAAAGGTTGGATCGAGTTCAACGGTGTTGAATATCTGCAGATCCTGAAGCGGCCCAAATACTTCGCCTTCCAAGACCGGGCGGAAATCAATTCGTTGCTGACTCCCATCCGCGAACCGGAGTGTCAGCGTATACGGCCCCACGATTTCAAATTGCTCCACGCGATGGATGGCGTGCCCCATGCGATTAGCTCCCTTCACCGCAATGGCTCAATCTTGAGCGGACGCCGGCCGGATTGCAAGAGTTCCCAATCTCGCAGCAGTTCCGCATGATGGATCTCGGCCCAAGCCTCGACAAGGCGTTGCTGCGTCCGAGGAAGCCCGCCGCCAATACATTCGATTGGGTCCAGAGCGAACGTGGCCAGCGCGTCTTGATACAACGCATGGAAATGAGGCCGATGGTGAGGGGCGCCGACCTCCACGAACATTCGAATGACGATTCCGAAGAACCGCGACAGTTCCGGCACGGCGATACGTTACATCGTCGGCGCGTCGGTTTTCACTTCGTCGGGCCAACTTGTTACTGGAGTAGACCGGAAGCGACCGCTCACTGCGTATGACGGCGCAGCAATCGGTCCCCTGGCCACCTCCATCTCCAACAGACGCCGGATGAGAGCACGCCCAAAACGCTCGCTTCGATGCCGTCGTTGGCCCGCCAGCACGGACATACACGCGAGCGCTGCAGGTATCCACCGCATGGATTCAGCGTGCGCGTTGAGGTTAACTGCTGATCGTGGTGAGGTCGCCGTCGACTGAGGGACTGCGCGCCAGCAGCCGATACCTGCGAGCCACGCAGGTATCTGAGCAGCCTAACCTCCATCACAGCCGATCGAACGGACTGCGGACGCCAAGCGCACCGCTGTGCCCTAATCCAGAGCGTTTTTCGGTCGGCGGCGCGGCGCCGGAGCGTGGCGAATGCGCAATGGTTGCGGGCTCGCCGCGCCGGTGACTGAAAAACGGATTGGACGAAACCGCTGGCCGAATGCGTCGCCTACGTTCGCAGCGAGCGGGCGGGTCAACGAGTGATGGAGAGCGTGACGCGATTCATCACACAACAGCTCAAGCTCAAGGTGAACGAGACCAAGAGTGCGGTGGCGCGACCGCAGGATCGAAAGCTTCTTGGATTCAGCTTTACGGCCGGACCAGAGGTGAAGCGCACGATTGCGCCGAAGGCTCTCAACCGGTTCAAAGCCAGGGTTCGAGAGATCACGCGACGGGCCAAAGGCGTCAGCATCGAGACGACGATAGCGGAACTGGCTCCCTATCTGCGGGGCTGGCGAAACTATTTCGGCTTTTGCGAAACGCCCGAGGCGCTAGTGTATCTCACCCGCTGGGTCCGGTTGCGATTGCGAGCGGCGTTGTGGCGGCAATGGAAAACACCGCGCCGCCGCCGGGCGGTTCTCATCGCACTGGGGGTCCGTCCGCGACTGGCCCGCAACACGGCCGGCAGCGGCCTCGGTCCTTAGGTATCTTGCCAGGGCCAAGGCCCTCTCGGTCGGGCTTTCTAATGCGTACTTCACCTCACTCGGACTTCCGACGCTGATCGACGGGGCTTAGCGCCACCGACTCGAACCGCCGTGTACGGACCCGTACGCACGGTGGTGTGGCAGGGGTCGGCGGGCAACCGTCGCCCCTATGCCGATCAATGTTTCCTATCATCTCACGTTGGTCGCTTCGACCGTCAGAATCCCCAGATCTCTGCCGATGCTGGTCAGAATGAACGAGAATTCCCCAATCTGCGCGAGCGCAATCGCGACCGCTAACGCCACTCTGAAGGGGTACCGGAGTGCCCGGACAATCAGCAGCGCGATCAGGGGTTTCCCGATGAGCACGACCGCGAGCGTTGCCCCGATCAGGGCCGGCGCCTGAAGCAGGTACATCGGATTCAGCAGCATTCCGACGGATACGAAAAAGAGCACGGCAAACGCGTCTCGCATCGGCAGCGCTTCCGATGCGGCCCGCAGGCTGTAATCCGAGCGCCCGACGACGAGCCAAGGCGCGTGCAATCACCGCCCCCAGCACCGTGGCGACGCCACTCTGCACCATCGCGCCCGGCACGGCGACGCGGCGGACCGCCAGCAGTTCCTCTATCCTGAACTGCAGACCAACTCCAAACATCAGGAGTACGACGCCGACCTCTGCGAGCTGCTCCGCGATGCCGACGTTCGCCACGAAACCCGGCGTGTAGGGTCCCACGGCCGTTCCCGCGAGTAGGTATCCGACGAGCGGCGATAGGTCCAGACGCTGCGTGACGTATCCCAACACGAGCGCGGCAGAGAGCCCGATCGACAGGAGCAGGATAAGGTCGAGGTTATGCACGGATATCCCTGTAGACACGGCGGCCGCTCTTCCGTTCCCACCGCACGACGGCTCGACGCCCTCGCGCGTGCTCGAGCCCGTGGCATCTCCCTCCACGAGCTACGATGCGGACGACATGATGCTGCGGGAGCATGATGATCACGGGGACGAGCACCGTGGCTTCGCAAGAGCATGCCAGTGTCAGTCTGTCGCCAGCATGCGCCAAGCTGCGATGATTTTCCATGGACGCCTCGATAGTCAAAAGGCCGCCGAAGTGCAGCAGGCTGGGAAACGCCTCGCGGACGACTGGGGCCTGAAGATAGCAGTCGCGCTTGTCGTCGAACGCGGGGTCGGAAGGGCGCGGGACACTCCAGCCAGGCGGCAGAAGGCACACGGATCCGACCGCCTTCGGCCTGGCCTCAGACCGACGTCTCCTCCCACCCGCGAACCGCGTAGAGCAACGGCTTGGTCCAGAGGCTCTCGAGCCCCTGCAGGATGTCCGACGCCCAGTTGAAGACATTCCGTCCGGCGACGACCTTCCGCATGGCCCGCATGCGCGCCATCTGCTCGTCACCCGTCATGTCGATCGCCCGTGAGAGGGCCGCCGCGAACGCCTCGACGTCGTAGGGGTTGATGATGACTGCGCTATCGAGTTCCTGCGCCGCGCCGGCGAGCGCGCTCAGCACCAGCACGCCGCGCTCATCGTCGCGCGCCGCGACGAACTCTTTCGCCACCAGGTTCATCCCGTCGTGGAGCGAGCTGACGACGCAGACGTGCGCCAGACGGTACAGCGCCACGAGACTGAATGCCGCGAGCGGCGTCGTGTGATAGCAGACGACCGGCGCCCCACCCGGCACCGCGTGCTTGGCATTGACCGCCGCCACCCGCCGCCCGATTTCGGCCTCCATCGCGGCATAGCTCTCGAGATCGGAACGGGACGGCACGCCAATCTGGACGAAGGTCATCCTGCCGCGAAGCTCCGGCCGCCGCTCCATGAGCGCATCGAGCGCGTCGAGGCGCTCCGGGATGCCCTTGGTGTAGTCGAGACGGTCGACGCCGAGCCCGATCAGGCCGGCCCGAAGGTCGAGCAGGTCCCGCAGGCGCCGCTGTTCGTCCGCGAGCGCCGGGTCGGCGGCAAAGTTCTGGATGCGGTCGTAGTCCACGCCGATCGGCACCGAGACGACGGTGGTGGAGCGCCCGCCGAATCGGACTCGTGACGACTCGATCTCCACCTCGGCGTTCAACTCCTCTTCGGCGGCCATCAGAAAGTTTCGGCGATCGCGCTCCAGTTGAAACGCGATCAGATCGTTGGCGAGCAGGCCCGCGACAATCTCGCGCCGCCACGGGCAAATGCGGAGCCGATCCGGATACGGCCACGGGATGTGCCAGAAGAGCGCGGTTCGAGCGGCGGGCCGCAGCGCACGCAGAGCCGGCGCCACGAGCGCCAGGTGATAGTCCTGGAGGAATACCGGCGCCTCCGACGATCCGAGCTCCGCGTGAGCCGCGGCGGCGAAGCGCGCGTTCACGTCCTGATACGCCGCCCAATCCTCGCTCCGGAACTTCGGGCGGACGTCGACCACATGGCAAAGCGGCCAGAGGCCCTCGTTCGCAAAACCCCCATAGTACGCGGAGAAGGTGGGTTCCTCGATCCACAAGCGGCGAAGCACGTACGAAGGATTCTCGGGAGGCACGCGCAGTTTGTCGTTCGCGTCGACCACCAGACGGTCCGCCGAGCCGGCCCCGTGCGCGATCCACACCCCGCCTCGCTCGCGCATCAGCGCGTCCAGCGCGACGGCGACCCCACCCGTCGCGGCCTTCACGACAATCCGGCCCTCCTCATCCTGGTTGTGGAGGTACGGCTCGCGGTTGGACACGACCACGAGAGGGCTGGGCACGTGCGCATCGACCTCGCCCGCCTGAACCAGGCCATGGCGAAAGAGGATCGGCCCCACGAGCTCGTGAATCGCGATCGACGCGACCACCAGCAGCTGCAGCTGGTTGCCCCATCCCGGGAACTCGGTGGCGACGACGGAGGCAAACCCCAGGGTGATGCCTGCTTGGGAGACGAGCCCCGTCCACGCGTACTGCCCGATCGCCGCAGGCAGCCCGGAATGCTTCATGCCGGCTCCAACGCCCAATCGGATGAATCCAAGCCGGACGGCGGACAAGGCGACAGCGCTCAACCCGATGGCCGACACCGCATCGAGTCGAAGCGACGTGCCCACCGCGACAAAGAAGACCACCAGCACCGGCGGGGCGCCCCGGCGCACGGCCGCCCGCAGCGTGTCGCCCTGCGCGACCGCCAGGTTCTCGATGACGAGGCCCGCGGCGACGGCCGCGAGCAGCGGCTCGAGCTGCTGTGTGGTGCCGACCTGACTGAGCACGGCGCACACCGCCAGGAGGACCAGCGTGATCTCCCGGCCGATGTAGCGCATGTAGAGCGCGAAGAGGACGCCGACGATCACGCCGAACGCGACGGCCCCCCCGATCTCCCACGCGAGGCGTGCCAGCACCTCGGCCCCCTGGCCGTCGCCGGTGCCAAACACGACGCGCGTCGCCTGCATCGACACCGAGAAGAGCACCAGCATCGCGAGGTCGGCCAGCACGACCATGGCCAGCACCGTATCGCTCAGCGGCCCGCGCGCTCCCGAGTCCGCCACAATCGCGGCGGTCATCGTCGGCGAGAAGGACACGACGATGATGACGAGCAGGGCCAGCATGGCCAGCCGCTCGAACCCCGCGGCCTCGGCCGCGATGGGGAGCCACGGCCAGAGCATCCAGCCCACGGCCGCCAGACCGGCGATCGCGACACCCAGCGTGGTCCCGGTCATGCGCGCGATGGCCGCGAGCCGCGAACCGAGGCGTTCGATGCTCAACGTCAGGCCGGCGATGAGCGCAATCAGCGTCGTGGCGATCCCCGTGACCACTTGAAGCTGGGCCGCCATCGATTCCGTGATCAGGTTGCCCACATACGGCCCGACAATCACGCCGAAGACGAGGTACCCGGTGACGCGCGGGAGTCTGAACCGCCGCAGCGCGTCGCCCGTCACCGACGCGCCCATCAGCGCGAACCCGAGCGCCAGCGCCGTGGCGGCCGAACCGGCCGTCGCGCGAATGCCGAGGTCGCGCACCCAGACCATGGCGGCAACCGCCAGCGCAAGAGCGAGCAGGCGCCTCACGTGCCCGCTCCCTGAGGCGGGAGGAAGAGCGCGACCAGCTCGGATCCGATCGTGCCAATCACGACCATCGTCAGGAGAATCGAGGCGTCCGAGCCGACGGCCCGGACCGCGTTGAGCGCGAAGGCCACGCCGAATACGCCCGGCGAGAGCAGGTGCAGCCCGAGATCGCTTGGCACCCTGGCCCCAACCGCTTGTCTCGCCATGAGGCCGCCGGCAAGCGTGCCCGCGACTCTCAGCGCCGCGTAGGCGCCTCCGAGTCCCAGTGAGAGGGGTAAGAGGTCCGTGTGCGCCCCGGCGACCAGCAGGACGAGAACAAGCAGCGGGTGCTGCACGAAGAGCACATCGCGACTGACAGCTTCGCGGGGCAGCCGCCCGGCATACCGCCAGAAGACGCCGGCGACCAGTCCGCCGAGCAACGCGGAGACGGAAAGGGCGTCCGTGACCCCGCCGACGAGCAACAACACCGCAATGGCAAACACGCGCTCCTCTGTTTCGCCAGAGGCCCGTGTCAAGAGCAGCCACCCGGCGGCGGCCAGGACCAGCGTGACGCCGGAAGCCTGGGCTACGAGGATAAGGCCCGCCGCCGGGGCGCCCTCGCGAAGCGAGGCGATGAGGGGCCCGCCCGCCACGATGGGGAGCAGGACGCCGAGCTCGGCGACGCGCGCGGCCGCGGTTCGGGGCTCCAGCGGATTGCCGGTCGGCAGCGTGAGCGAGGTGGCGGCACAGAGGCCGGCGGCCAGCGGCAGCGTCCAGACGGGCCAGCTCGTCGACGCGATCGTGGCGGACAGGACAAACGCGGTCCCACCCGCCACCACGATGGCTGTCGCCGCCGTCTCGAGGCACGCCGCGGCGAACATGTACCGATCGCCCGCCCGATGATGGCCCGCCCCCAATCCCACGAGCACGCCAAGGGCGGCGAGCGCCACGGGGACGACCGAATCGAGAACAGACAACACGGCCTCGGACAACAGGTTGATTCCCTGAGGGCCGACGGCGATTCCCGACAGGAGGAGCAGGGCCACCGGCGCCGACGTGGCCGACCATCCAAGCGATCCGCGCCAGCTGGCCGGACGGAACCTCATCGGTCCAACGTGAGGACGTGGTGGGTGTCGGCGCGCGTGACGGCAATTATCACGCGCTGGCCCTGAGGCATCGAGGAGAACGACCGCGCAATTTGCGCCGGCGTTGGCGCCGCGATCTCGCCAATCAGGGTGATCAGGTCTCCGGCGGTCAGTCCGGCAAGGTCGGCCGCCGACACCCGCTCGACACGGACCACCTCACTGCCGATTCCGGGCCGCCCGCGCAGGGTGAGGCCCAGCGGCCGGGCGGCAGGCTGCGCCGCGGGGGCACTCGCGACCAACACGACCTCGCGAACCTCGCCGCGGCTGCGCACACCAAGCGTGAGTCGATCGCCCGCCGACAGACGAGCCATGCGGGCGTCCCACTCGTCCCGGGTCACGAGCGCGCGGCCGTCCACGGCTTCAATGACGTCGCCGGCCCTTAACATCCCATTGGCGGCGCCCTCCATGTCGATCCACGTGACGACGACGCCCACCGAGGCGCCGGTCACGGCCGAGAGCGCCGGGGTCAGCGGCTGTACCTCAACGCCAATCGCTCCCGCTGGTCCACTCGGTCTCTCAAGCAAGCGCTCCACGTCGGCGAGAAGCGTCCCGCCAGGGACGATCGCCAGCCCGGAGCCGTGCTCGATCGCCAGACCCACCAGCTCCGCGGCGTCGGTGAAGAGGAACGATCCGCGCACGAGGCCGCTCTGCGCCGGCACGGCCCACAGGGGCTCGGCCCACTGCGGGCTCTCGGCCGGATCGAGCGATCCCACAAACGCCGGGCGCAACGAAACGCCCAGTGGCGACACGTCGGTCGCGATGAGGTAGCGTGGTTGCCGCGCCCGTCGGAGCGTCCACGGCACCGGAGGCGCTGGCGGCGGCTGGCCAGCCACGCGCACCACCGTCAGGCCGGAAGCCCGATCGGTGGCCTGGACGCTGATGCCGTCCGGCGCCAGCACGTTGGGCCAGGCTGGCAGCAGGGTGACGGCGAGATCGTCCCGGAGCCTGAGCGCGACGATTCGCCGCGGCGGCTGCAGCGGGCCACGCGCAGCCGGCGGCATGTCAAGCGCCAGGAGAAACGGATCCAGACGAGTCTGCGCCTGCGCGATCTGTGACGCCAGGTCGTCGTACTGTGGACCACTCGCCAGCTGACTGAGCACCGAGGGGACCGGACTTGGCGCGGCGGGCAACTCAGGGAATCGGATGCGAGCCAGGACCCACAGCGCGGCGACCGCCAGCACGCCGGTCGTGAGCAGCAGCCGCGTTTCGCGTGACACTCGAGGTCGATAGTGGCTGAACTCCATCGCTTTCTGAAATCCCGATCGCACCGGCCAATTGTAGGCGGAATCGATCTCGGCCGGGATGTTGGCCCGCGATCGCGGCATGACGGAGGGACGCGTCCCCGATTCCGATTGACCTGCGGGTTCGCTGGTATAAGCTCTAAGACCGGATGCCTTTTTCGCGCTTCGAGAGTCCACCACGGGCGAATGATCGATAAGGAGCCCTTATGAGCAGATTTGACGACGACGACGGCGACGACAGAAATGAAGAAGGCAAGGACCAGTTCAACTGGTCCCACCGGCACGACCGGTCTCGCCACTTCGACCAGTACGTGCGCGCCCTCGACGTCTGGCGGGCCCGCGCCGCGCGCTCCGGCGGGAGCCTTCTCTGGATCGCGGCCGGGCTGCTTCTGCTGGTGTTGCTCGTCGCGACGGCGTATCAGGTACAGCCCGAGGAAGTCGGCGTGGTCGTCCGACTCGGCAAGTACGTGCGGACCGCGGAGCCTGGCCTACGGCTGAAGATTCCCTTTGTCGAGCAGGTGTACAAGATCCCCGTCCAGCGGCAGCTCAAGGAGGAATTCGGCTTTCGTACGACCCAGGCCGGTGTGCGCAGCACCTTCAGCGAGCAGAGCTTCGACACCGAGGCGGTGATGCTGACCGGAGACCTCAACGTTGCCGTGGTCGAGTGGATCGTCCAGTACCGCGTCGCGGACCCGTACCTCTATCTCTTCAAGGTCCGCAACGTCACCGATACCTTCCGGGCGATGACCGAGGCCATCATGAGGCAGGTGGTTGGCGACCGCACCGTGACAGAGGTGCTGACTGTCGGACGGCAGGCGATCGAGACGCGGGTGGAAGAGCTGCTGCGGGGGCTCACCGAGCAGTACGAGATGGGCATCACGATCGAGCAGGTCGTGCTGCAGGACGTCAATCCGCCGGATCCCGTCAAGCCGTCGTGGGACGAGGTCAACCAGGCGCAGCAGCAGCGCGACCGCATGATCAACGAGGCGCGAGCCGAGTACAACAAGGTGATTCCGCGCGCGAAGGGCGAAGCGCTGCAGGCGGTGCTCGAAGCCGAGGGCTACGGCCTCAATCGCGTGAACCGCGCGCAGGGCGAGGGCGCGCGCTTCCGATCGATCCAGGCGGCCTACGGCCGCGCGCCGGACGTGACTCGCGAGCGTCTGTACATCGAGACGATGGAGCGCGTGCTGCCTCGAGTAGGAAATAAGCTGTTTCTCGATCCCGACGTACGGGGCCTTGTGCCGCTGCTGTCGCTCGATGGGCTGAAAGCCACCGCGGCACCAGGCGCCGCCCCGCAGCCGGCATCGCCCGCTGGAGGTGCCCGATGAATCGCAGATACCTGGTGGTCGGAATCGTGCTGGCCGTCCTCGTCGCAGCCGCGGCTTCCGCGTTCCGCGTCGGCGAGACCGAGCAGGTCATCATCACCCAGTTCGGCGATCCGATCGGCGTGCCGATCAAGGATCCCGGGCTGCACTTCAAAGTGCCGTTCATTCAGCAGGCCAACTATTTCGACAAGCGGTTCCTGGAGTGGGACGGCAATCGCAACCAGGTGCCGACAAAGGACAAGCGGTTCATCTGGGTCGACACGTACGCGCGCTGGCGCATCGTGGATCCGCTGCGCTTCTTCCAGCGGCTGCGCGACGAGCGGGGCGCCCAGTCGCGCCTCGACGACATCCTCGACGGAGAGACCAGAAACGCCGTCGCCCGGTACGATCTCATCGAGCTCGTCCGCAACACCAATCGGAATCCGGCCGATATTCCCATCGAGGCGCAGGAGGAGGAAGTCATTCTCAACAGGATCGAGAAGGGACGCGATCGGGTCTCACGGGAGATCCTCGAGCGGGCCTCCAGCCGGACGGCGGATCTGGGCATCGAGCTGCTCGACCTCCGGATCAAGCGCATTAACTACGTCGATGAAGTGCAACGCGACGTGTTCGCGCGGATGATTGCCGAGCGCCAGCGGATCGCCGAGCTGTACCGGTCCGAAGGGCAGGGCGAGGCGGCGCGCATCGAGGGCGAGCGCGAACGGGACCTGCAGCGGATCCAGTCCGAAGCCTTCAGGATGGCCGAGGACCTGCGCGGGAAGGCGGACGCCGAGGCCACCGCCATCTACGCGGCGGCCTACGGCCGCGACGCCGCCTTCTATTCGTTCACGCGGTCGCTCGAGATGTACGAGAAGATGATCGATCCAGGAACGACGATCATCCTGGGGACTGACAGCGAGTTGCTGAGGTACCTGGAGCGGGCACGCTAGGCGAAGGCCAGACGCGATCCGTCTGCCGTCCGCAATCGGGGCCGGGGCGTCTTCTGGCGCTCGCGCACACTCGTGCCGATATCGTCAGAGTCGACCATCACATCCGCGTCGGAGGAGCCTGAGTCATGTACAAAACACGCGTACCGCGCTACCTGAGATTCTTCCTGGCCACCGCCGTGTTGATCGGGCCTGCGGCCCCCGCCGCGGCGGCCGATGACGCGACGCCTGGCCCGGCGGCTCTGCCGGTATCGGTGCCGCTCGAGGAGTTTTCCCCGGGCTTCCTCGGCATGTACCGGAAGATGATGGAGATCGAGGACGAGATTGTCAGGTATTCCCTCAAGTACGGCGTGGACACGTCGCTCTCGAAGGCGGTGTGCCTGTATGAATCGGGCGGCAACGCCAACCTGACCTCGTCGGCTGGCGCCAAGGGCTACTTTCAGGTCATGCCGGCCACGTTCCGCTTGCTGCGCGTCCCCAGCAACATCGAGGCTGGCATCAAGTATCTCGGCCAGCTTGTCAGGCAGTTCGGACGCGAAGACTACGCGCTCGCCGCCTATAACGGCGGCCCGAGGCGGGTGTCGCGCGGTGGGATCATGCCGCTCGAATCGCTGCAGTACGTCCTTGGCGTCGGCAGCTATCGCGCCGTGCTCAGGATGTACGAGCCCGCCGTGCGCGCGTATGCCACCGAACTGGCGCTCCTGACGACGGGCGCGGGCGACGATTGGTGGACGCTGTCCCAGCGCCTGAAGGTTCCCGTTGTGCAAGTGAGACTGCATAATCCGTTTCTGGCGGCACGATCGCTGCAGCCCGGCCGGATCGTCGCCTATCCCCGGGAGCCCCGCAGCGACTTGTTCGACGGCGGCGGCAGTGAGCTGCAGTACCGGGCCAGGATTGGCGACAATTTTCTCAAGCTGGCCTTCACGCTCGAAGTGGACGCCGATCGCCTTCGCGAAACCAACGGGTTGTGGCGGCTCGAGCCGCTCCTGCCCGACACGGTCCTGACCATCCCGCTGGGCCCGCCGGGCAAGTACACCGAGTACCGCGTGGCGGCGGGTGACGGGCTCTTTGAGATTGCCGGCCGTCTGTCGGTCGATCCCTGGTGGATCATCCGGGACAACGGCCTCTGGGATGAACAGGTCCGCGCGGGCACGACCCTCCGCATCCGCGTACCGCCGCCGAGGCCGACGTATCGAACGCACATGGTGAGACCGGGCGACAATCTCACGGCCATCGCCCGGCGGTACAGTGTCACCGTATCGGCCATCCAGGCCGCCAACTCGCTCGGCAACCGTACGATCATTCGGCCCGGCGAACGCTTACGGATCCCCCTCAGCTAAGGCGCGACTGCAAGACCGCTCATCCCAGGCGCCTCGCGAAAGTGGATGTTCGACGAGGACTGCTGTCAGAATGATCCATGCCCGACATGAGACGAACCGGGTCCGCGCACGATCCGCTGTGGTACAAGGACGCCATCATCTACGAGCTGCCCGTCAAGTCGTTTTGTGACGCCAACGCGGACGGCATCGGCGATTTTCAAGGTCTGCATCAGAAACTCGACTATCTCCAGAGCCTGGGTGTGACGTGTCTCTGGTTGCTGCCGTTCTTTCCCTCGCCGCTCAAAGACGACGGGTACGACATCGCCGACTACGTGAACGTCCATCCGAGCTATGGGACGATGGAGGACTTCAAGACGTTTCTGCAGGCCGCCCACGAGCGCGGCCTGCAGGTGGTCGTCGAGCTCGTGCTCAACCACACATCGGACCAGCATCCCTGGTTCCAGCGGGCACGGTCGGCGCCGGCCGGATCGCCGGAGCGCGACTACTACGTGTGGAGCAATACGAAGCAGCGCTACGAGCAGTCGCGGGTCATCTTCGTGGACGCCGAACCCTCGAACTGGACGTGGGATCCCGTCGCAGAGGCGTACTACTGGCACCGATTCTTCCATCATCAGCCGGATCTCAACTACGACAACCCGGCCGTCGTCCGCGAGATGCTCGCGGTGCTGGACTTCTGGATCGATCTGGGTGTCGACGGCTTCCGTCTCGACGCGGTGCCGTATCTGGTCGAACGCGATCAGTCGAGCTGCGAGAACCTGCCAGAGACGCATGCCATCATCAAGGCGATTCGGCGGCACATCGATGAGCGGACTCCCGGCCGGATGCTGCTGGGCGAGGCGAACCAGCTGCCGGCGGACGTGCGGTCGTATTTCGGCGACGGCGACGAATGTCACATGGCCTATCACTTTCCGCTCATGCCGCGCATCTTCATGGGGCTGCACCTGGAGGATCGGCAGCCGATCGCCGACGTCATGGAGCGGACGCCATCCATCCCTGACAGTTGCCAGTGGGCGCTGTTCCTGCGGAACCACGACGAGCTGACGCTCGAGATGGTGACCGACATCGAGCGCGATTACATGTACCTTGCGTACAGCATGGACCCGCAGGCTCGGCTCAATATCGGCATTCGCCGGCGATTGGCGCCACTGCTCGGCAACGATCGTCGCCGGATCGAGCTGCTGATCGGCCTGCTGTTCTCCTTTCCGGGCACGCCGATCGTCTACTATGGCGACGAAATCGGCATGGGCGACAATCTCTATCTCGGCGACCGCAACGGCGTCCGGACGCCGATGCAATGGACCGGCGATCGCAACGCCGGTTTCTCGCGCTGCAACCCGGCGCGACTGTACAGCCCGGTCATCATGGACGCGGTATACGGCTACGACGCGGTCAGCGTCGAGGCGCAGGACAGCGATACGGCGTCGCTTCTGTACTGGATGCGGAATATGATCCGGCTGCGGCAGCTGTTCAAGGTCTTCGGGCGGGGCACGATGGAGTTTCTGTCGCCGTCGAACCGCAAGGTGCTGGCCTACGTCCGCCGGTACCGCGATGACACGATTCTCTGCGTGGCCAACCTCTCCCGCGCCGTGCAGCCGGCCGAACTCGATCTGGGAGCGTTCGTGGGCCTGGTGCCGGTGGAAATGCTGGGCTACACGGAATTTCCCGCCATCGGCACGCTGCCGTACTTTCTGACGCTTGGCCCGTATGCCTTCTACTGGTTCGAACTCCAGCGTCCAAGAAGCTGACGTGCCGGACGGCGGCGCCGGCGTCGACGTCATCGTCGGGTTGACGAGCCACAACGACGTGGGCACGGTCGGCGCGGTCGTCCGCGCCCTGCAGGACGGCCTGGCGCGGTACGCCGCGTCGAGCGCCGTGCGATTCGTCCTGGCGGACGCGGGATCGACCGACGGCACCCGCGAGGCCGTGCGGGAAGCGGTGGGGCCGTCCGCGCTCGTGGAAGTGGAGTCCGGGCGCGGCGCGGAGCTTGGCGAACCGCCGTATCACGGCCAGCACGGGCGCGAGGCGGCGTTGCGGGCGATTATCGAGACGACGCACCGCCTGGGCGCCAGGGCCTGCACCGTCATCGATGCGCGCCTCCAATCCGTGGAACCGGAATGGATCGACCGGCTCCTCGTGCCCGTCCTGGCCGACGGGTTCGACTACGTCTCGCCGTATTACGCCCGGCCGGTCGCCGAAGGGGCGATCACCAAGGGCATCGTGTATCCGATGTTCAGGGCCCTGTACGGCGTCCGGCTGCGTCAGCCGGCCGCAGGCGAGTTCGGCTGTTCCGGGCGACTGGCGGCGCACTACCTGGAACAGGACTTCTGGGACGCCGAATTCGCGCCAGTCGGGATCGACCTCTGGCTGGCCGTCGCCGCCGCCTGTGGGGAGTTCCGTTCCTGTGAGGCGGTGCTGGGGACTCGGGGGGCGGTGTCGCGCGGCGCACCGACCGACCTCAGCACGACGCTCAAGCAGGTCGTGGGTTCGCTGTTTGCCGATCTGGAACGTCGGGTCGACGTCTGGCAGCGCGTCCGGGGCTCCAGGGCGATCCCGATTCGTGGCGCGGTCGGCGGGATGGATCCGCAGGCGCCGACGGGGAACGTCGACGGGTTGATGGAATCCTTCCGGCTCGGTTACCGCGAGCTCCGTGAGATCTGGACGTGGGTCTTGCCGCCGCGGTCGATCGTCGAACTGCGCACGCTGACCGAGACGGCCGCGGAGCGCTTTCGGTTCGACGATCGGCTCTGGGCGGGCATCGTCTACGACTTTGCGGTGGGCTACAGCCTTCGCGTCATGCCCCGCGACCACCTCCTGCGCTCCCTGACGCCGTTGTACAGCGGCTGGCTGGCGTCGTTCGTGCTCCAGATGGAGGGAGCCTCGCTGCAGGGAATTGAAGAGCGCGTCGAGCGGGTGTGCCTGGCGTTCGAGTCGGAGAAGCGCCACTTGATCTCACGGTGGCGATGGCCGGAGCGCCTTCGATGACGGCCAACGGCCGGGCTGCCGACACCAGGCGCGGCGAACACAAGAAAAGGAGCAGCCATGTGGGCAGAAATTGATCAGATCCTGCGGCAGGCGACCAGGCAGATTGCCGACCACGTCGCGAGCTTCCTGCCCGGCGTGCTGGTGGCACTGGTGCTGATCCTGGCGACCGTGGTGGCCGCGGCGCTCGTCCGCGCGCTGCTCGGCCGCGCACTGCGCGGTCTCGAGTTCGACCGGCACGCCGACCATCTGGGCCTGGCGGTGCTGCTCGGCTGGCCGTCGTCGACGACCAGTCCGTCGCAGACCTTGACGCGCGTCGTCTATTGGACGGTCGTCGTCCTCGGCCTGCTCCTCAGCCTGACCGCGCTCAACGCCACCATCCCGTCGCGGTTCGCGCTGTCGGTGTTCCAGTACCTCCCGAACCTCCTGGCCGCCCTGATGATCCTGGTCGTCGGGGCGATTGCGGCGCGGTTCCTGTCGCGATCGGTGCTCATCGGCGCCGTCAACATGCAGATCCGATCGGCGCGCCTCCTCAGCCTCGCCGTCAGATGGCTCGTGCTGCTCATCGCGGTCGCCATGGCTCTCGATCACCTCAGCATCGGCCGCAATGTCCTGCTTCTGGCCTTTGGCATCCTGTTCGGCGGGATCGTCCTTGCGGCGGCGCTCGCGGTGGGGCTGGGGGCGAGAGACGCCGTCAGTCGGGCGCTCGAACGCCAGCTCCAGGAGCCGCCGCGCGGCGATGACGAGGTGAATCACGTCTGAGTGATGGGCGGCGGGCTGCGCGAGACTCATGGCCGCCTGCCCTCGAGCTCGCGCTTCAGAATGATCGCGGACGGCCTGGCGAACCGAATCCTCACCGCCAGCGGCGTGCCATCGATCCCCGCGCCGCAGCCTGCCCGCGCGCCGCCGCTCCCCGCCGGAGATCCCGACGTGGTCTGGCAGGCCGACGAGTCCCTGGTGGTCGACCCCTGCTCCTGACCGACGGCCGACGGCGCGCCGAAGGTGTGCCCTGCGGTAGTGCCGCACGTCGAACGAGGTGGTTGGTCTTGATTCTCCGTCGCCAGCGTCACACAATCGGCGCGTCAGGGTGGGGCCAATCCGCCCTGTTGTCGGAGGGGAGGACGGAGCTGAGAACGGGCCTTCCGTTAACCCCACCCCCTAATGTTTCCTATCGTCCTCGTCATCGTCAATCGTCCCACCTTGTGGCGGTAATGGTCCGCAGTGCGACCGCATCATCACGTTCACGGGCAAGGTCAATGCTGATGAGATTGCATTCAGCCGCGACGTCGAGTTCGGGAGGGTGGCGACCCCGGTGCCAATGGACTCTTTGGCGCAGGGGAGGGAGCCGTACGCGAGTTCACCGCGAAGCGCGTGCGGTAGCTGCTGATCATTGCTCGCAGCTCATGGCTTGCGGCTCAGAGCCCGCCGCAAGTCGTGAGCCTCGCCAACCTCGACATCCCGATTACAATGCTCCTCCAGGTGTGATGAGGAGAGCCACCAAGGCGGACCCCGTGTCGATGGACGAACTCCGGCAGCTTGCCGAACGGCGTTTCGGTGACATGGTCAAGGCGGTCGTGGACCTCAGGCGCGGCATCCTGCTGCTCGACGCCGAACTCCATGCAGACCAGGAGGCGGAACTGCTGGCCGAGGGGTCGGCGCAGGGAGACCTGTGGGGGATCAATCTCTATCCTGCGGCTGACGGCGCCGATTGGCTGGAATTCGATTCCATGATCAATCTCCGTCCTTCATTCGGCAATCGGTCCCGTGGCGTGGACGAACCGGCGACTCGTGAGGCCATCATCGCTCTCGTGGATCGTGTGGTGCGCCGATGAGTCACATTCAGCATCGAGATCTGGCCGGCGGGCGCTGGTGGCAGCTGTCCCTGGCCGAGCAGCTGGGCCATGTGGGCAGCGAGATCAGTCGTGCCCTTCGTTGGACGTCGCGCAATCCCGATGTGGCGCGTGGAGCGGTGTACCGCGCGCTCGAGCTGCTGGATCTCACGCTTGCAGACCCTCGACAGCGACAGTCACCGGCACGCCTCCGCGAAATTGCGCGGGCGCGGGAAGTGGTGGCGGACTTTTTCGCTGGGCCCAACCAGTACGGTTCGACGGGTCCCTCCATCCAGAAGTACTTCGACGCCTATGCCGTCGCGGCCCGAAGGCCTGCCCTGACACAAACCTGACACTTCTCTGACGCCGGGCGGGATCCTTACCGCTTAGGTGACTTCGCAAACCGCAGCGCGCACACGCACTGGTGGGCCGCGAAAACAACGGGATGAGCCGATTTCCTAAGGGGAAAACTACTTTCCGCCGCTGCTCGTTGGCGTCTGGCTGAAGTGACCGCTTGTTTGCCGTCAGAATCCGCGGAAACCACGAAACCTGCCAGCGCGGCGTGAAGGCGCGAGCGGCGACGTCATGATCGGCGTGCTGACCCTTGGCAGGATGGCGCTCGTGACCACCGTCTCGCCTGGTTCGAGAGGCCCCTCGACGAGCTCCGTGTACAGATCGCCTTGGACCCCGGTCACGACCGCTTCCGGCTTGAGCTCGCCGTCTTCGTAGTGCCACAGCGTGGCGGTGGCATCGTCGGGCGTCGAGGTGGGCAGCGCGTTCACCGGAATCTGGTCCTGATCGAGCGTCTCGAGGACTGTGACCGAGGGCCGGAACGCCAGGGCGTCGTTCGGTATCCGCACGCAGTCTTCACAACGTGGAATGACGAAGGTCGCAATGGCCGTCATGCCCGGGACCAGCCGCCCTTGCGCTTGGGGCACGTCGATGATCGCGTTGTACGTCACAGTGGCCGGCGGGTTCGTATTGCGTGTGGTCGTCGTGGCGGAGGCCACCAGTACCGGCTCGAGACGGACCTGCGAGACGACGCCGGCAAACGTTTCGGCTGGATGCGCCGCGACCTGAAACGTCAGCGGCTGTCCCCGCGAGATCTGGCCGATATCGGCCTCGTCAATCGACAGGTTCAGCTCCATCCGGTCGAAGCCGGCCGCGATCGTGAAGAGCGTCGGCGTCTCGAAGCTCGCGGCCACCCGCTGGCCGACTTCGACCTCTCTGGACAGCACGACGCCATCGAGCGGCGATCGGATGATCGTATGGGCCAGATCGACTTGTCGCTGTTGAACGGCGGCGTCCGCCTGGGCCACGGCGGCTTCGGCCTGTTTCACCGCCGCGGCCTGGGAAGCCGCGCTGGCCCGAAACGAATCGACGGCGGTCTGGGCCGCGTCACGATCGCTCCGGGGCACGAGGTGTTTGTCGAAGAGCCGTGTGGCCCGCTCGTACTGCCGCCGCGCGTTCTGAAAGAGCACCCTGAGGCCCTCGAGATCGCTCCGAGCCTTGGAGAGAGCCGCGCGTGCGCGTTCGAGGCTGGCCCGGGCTGAGTCGAGCTGGGCACGGATCAGCGAAGGCTCGATTCTCGCGATGACCTGCTCCTTCCTGACGATGGAGTTGAAGTCGGCGCCAAGCCACTCGATCATGCCGGACACCTGGGTGCCGACCTCCACGGTCCGCACGGGCTGGAGCGTGCCGGCGGCCACGACGCGATGGACGATCGGCCCGCGGGTGATGAGAGCCGTCGTCACCTCGACCTTCGGCGTACGATCCGCGCAGGCGGTGTGAACCACGCCGACCGCCGCGGCGACGGCCGCCAAGCGCGCGACGGCACGAAGCGACAGAATCATTGCAGCTCCTCCCTCGTCGATCGCGTGAGCGCCGGTGATGGGGACTCTTGATCGCCGTCCCGCCGGACCAGGGTCCGGATGGGGAACGGGATCGTGATGCCTTCGCGCGTGTACCGCTCGTGCAGCCGTTTGATGAATTCGTGCTTGAGCAGGTACTGGTCCACGTACTCGCGCGCGCGCAGGATCACGGTGAAGTTGATGCTCGAACGCCAGCTCCAGGAGCCGACGCGCGGCGATGACGACGTGAATCACGTCTGAGCGGTGGGCGGCGGCCGCGCGGGACTCATCGCCGCCTGCCCTCGAGCTCGCGCTTCAGAATGATCGCGGACGGCCTGGCGAACCGAATCCTCACCGCCAGCGGCGTGCCATCGATCTTGAGCGGCGCTGGATCGGGGCTGAAGGCGGGATCCTCGGTCGTCAGGACTTGCTGCCACGGCCCCGTCAGCGCCTCTGTGCGGCCCGCCCGCCCGCCGAGCCGCTCAACAGGCTCAACAGGGAAGTCGACCACGCCAGCTCCCGTCAAGCACACGACAATGAGAAACGTGCTGTCCGATCCGTCCCGCCGGATCGCGATTGTGGCGTCATTCAGAGAGGCGACGTGAAACGTCGACGCGCCGTGAAGCGTCGGCTCGTGCCGGCGAAGCGTGAGAAGGGCCTGGTACAGCCTTGCGGTGGCCGCATGCGGTTCGCGGTGGCGCTCGTCCCAGATGAGCCTGCTGGAGAGAAACGTCGATGGCGCCTGCGGATCGGGAATCTGCTCGCGGGCGTTGGGGTCTGAAAATGCCGCAAAGTGGCGGAACTCTTCCCGGCGCCCCGCGGTCACCAACCGGCCGAGCTCGTGATGATGGTCCGAAAAATAGAGAAACGGCGTGCTGGCCGCCCATTCCTGCCCCATGAACAGCAGCGGCGTTTCCGGGGCCATGAGCAGCAGGACCGACGCGGCGCGGTACGCCGCCGGATCGATCTGCTGGTGCAGGCGCTCGCCGAGCGCGCGGTTGCCGATCTGATCGTGGTTTTGGAGACAGATCACGAATCGATTCGGCGGGAGACCGGTCGGGTCGGTGCCGCGGGAGCGGCCGAGATGGATCGAAAACTCTCCGGCGAAGAACCACCCCCGGCGGATGGTCGTCGCCAGATCCGCGGTGCGACCGCTGTAGTCGCGATAGTACCCCTCCGAATCGCCGGCGAGCAGACGCCGGCACTGGTGATGAAAGTCGTCGGCCCACACCGCGTCGAGGCCCCAGCCCCCCTCGCGTTCGGGCCTCAGCATCCCATCGAGGTTGCGGTGATCCTCCGCCACGACCAGCACGCGCCGACCGGTCGCTGATTCGCGCACCCGCGCGGCCAGCTCGGCGAGGACATGGCGCGGGCCCTCGTCGGCGATGGCGTGCGTGGCGTCGAGCCGAAGGCCGTCAACGTGATATTCGTGGACCCAGTGCAGCGCGTTTTCGATAACGAACTCGCGCACGGCGGCGCTCTGATCGCCGTCGTAGTTCACGCCCGCGCCCCAGGGCGTCTGATGGCGATCGGTGAAGTAGTACGGGCTGAACGCCGAGTGATACGCCCCGTCCGGCCCCAGATGGTTGTACACCACGTCGAGAAACACACCGAGGCCGAGACCGTGCGCGGTGTCGACCAGACGCCGCAGATCGTCGGGCGTGCCGTAGCATCGGGCGGGCGCAAAGAGCGCGACGCCGTCGTAGCCCCAGTTGCGCGCTCCCGGAAAGTCGGCCACCGGCATCAGCTCGATCGCCGTCACGCCGAGCGTGGCGAGCTGGGCCAGCCGCGACGTGACGCCGGCGAACGTGCCCTCGGGACTGAACGTGCCGACGTGGAGCTCGTAGAAGACGATGTCGTCGAGCGCGAGGCCCGTCCAGCGATCGTCGGTCCAGCGAAACGATCGCGGGTCCACGACCTGCGACGGCCCGTGCACGCCATCGGGCTGAAACCTCGATGCCGGATCGGGCAGCAGGCGGTCGCCGTCGAGACGATAGCGATAGCGGTCGCCGGCGCGAACGCCGGGAAGCACAGCGGAGAAGGCGCCATCCGGCGACGGGGCGAGGGCATACGCGAGGGGTCCGCCGGGACGCTCAACGATCACATCGACGTCGGTGCTCGACGGCGCCCAGACTCGAAACGTGGTGCCCTCGGAGGCGACGTGCGCCCCCAGCGACGGTGTCCACGTGCCGGGGATTGGCGCGGTCATCGGCCGCGGACCTGCCCGACGGGTCCGCTCAGAATCTGGAGGATGCCCGCGAGCGGGATGCCGACCCACTGAGGCCGGCTCGCCAGCTCGTACGCCAGCTCGTAGAGCACCTTCTCGAGGATGAAGGTGTCGAGCAGCTGCCCGAAGCGTTGATCGTCGACAGGCACGGGCGCCGCATCCGCCATCGTCTGCCGATAGCGGCTCAAGAACGCTGCCCGAATCCCTGTTTCCCACAGAAGCGCCCGTTCTTCAAACCGCTCGCGCAGCTTCGGCTGGCGATCCGATACGGCGGCCAGCGCCGCGTACGCGGCATAGCTGAACGAACGCAACATGCCAGCCACGTCCTTGAGCGGCGACTGCTTCGCGCGGCGTTCGGCGAGCGATCGCGCCGGTTCCCCCTCGAAATCGATGATCACGAAATCGTCCCCGGCGCACAGGACTTGACCGAGATGGTAGTCGCCGTGCACGCGCGTCCGCATCGAAGAGGCGGGGACGGTCGCCAGGGAGCTGATGTGGGCATCGAGCCGGGCACGCAGGCTGAGGACGGCGCGTGCGCGCTCTTGTACCGGTGGCGGCAATGAGTCCAGGCGCCCGGCCAGCGCGGTCAGTGACCGGTGGGCGTCCTCCTGCAGCCGCGCCACCAGGGCTGCGACATGCGCCGCCGTCAACGCCTCGGGAGCGAAGTCGGGACTGCTGCCCTCGCCGGCGAGGGCGATGTGCAGTTCGGCGGTGCGTTGCCCGAGCAGGGCCGCAGACGCCAGAAACGGGATCGTGTCGGTGGCGGGGCCGCGGCGCCTGTCTCGCAACAGGAACTGTTGCACCTCGCCGACCGCGCGATCCCAGGCCGTTCCGCTGTGTGGGACGAACCCTTGCAGCAGCGCGAGCAGCATCGGCTCTTCACCGGGCCGGGCATACTCGAGGGTGGCTACCAGTGGCGCGATCTGCGTGAATCGCTGGCGCGACAGGAACACGGCGACTTCGAGCTCAGGGTGCGGGCCCGGCTCCAGACGGCGAAGCAGCTTCAGCACGTAGCGATCGCCGAACCGAATCGAACTGTTGCTTTGCTCGGCGACGCCGCCGACGATCGGCAAGCCATCAGACGTGGCGTCGCGCCGATAGGCCCTGGCGCGGGCGATACCGTTGTGCAGCGAGATCGAACGCCCGGTGAGCATGGCGGCCAGCAACGCCCGGCACGCCGCATCGTCCTCGAGCGCGTCGACGAGAGCCGCTCCGGCTCGTCGCGCGATCGTCTCCACACCGAGCGCGCGTTGTACGTCGGCCTCAGACAGGACGGCGAGCGGCGTGAAGTACCGCTCTTCGCCGCCGTCGGCGTATGTCACGCCGGCAATGGCCGGCACCAGACCCTCGGGCATCGATCCGACCGGCGACCAGTCCACGAGATGCGTTGCCGCGATCGTGCGCGCCTTTCCCAGGAACCATCGCTGCCTTTCGAGAAACGGCCCGAGGGCCTCGCCGAGATCGGTCGCGAGATCGGGGACCCGGAATGGAACCTGGAGGACATGGGCCACGCTCACGAG
>MELA01000123.1:0-1704 GCA_001767495.1 Acidobacteria bacterium RIFCSPLOWO2_12_FULL_65_11
CGAATCATACCTACGCGAGCTGGCTGAGGCCGAACGAGATCCTCAGCGCCCGGCTGGCGAAGATCAGCCTCGAGTTCACCTTCTAATCTTCAACTTCTCGTCAATGACGGCGCCCGTCTCCGCAGGGGGACGGGCGCCGTCAGACAGCCGATACACAAGACAGCCCGCGTCCGGCCGTCAGGCCCGGCGCGGGCTGTCTCACGTACTCCGTAGCAGCAACCCACCATCCCGGCGGGCGAGTGCCCGCGGCCACTCCACGGACTGGTCCGGGCGTGTGGTTTCAGGGTGCGAGCGCCGAGCGGGCCCGCAGGAGGTTGTCGCGCGCCTCGAGGAAGTCCGGGCTCAACGCCACGGCGCGCTCGAACTGTTCTGCCGCTTCGGACACGCGGCCCTGAGAAGCCAGGGCGACTCCCAGATTGTTGTATGCCTCCGCGCCATCCGGCAACAGAGGGATGGCGGCGCGGAATCTGGCGGCGGCCTCCTTGAAGCGCCGCTTGTCGAGCAAGAGCGCCCCTTCGTTGTAATACAACTGCCCGAGATTCAGGCGCGCGTTCTCATGCTCGGGGTCACGCGCGAGCGCCGCTTCTAACTCGCGAACCGCGTCCGCCACTCGGCCCTCGCGCAGGGCAGCCACGCCGAGGATGTTGTGCACTGCCGGGGAGTCGGGCACGATCGACCCCAGATAGGTGCTCCCCATGATGCGGCGGGCCGGCCCATCGCCGGTGGTCGCCGCAGCCAGCACGTCGCCAACCGGCGCGCCATACGCCTGCCCCACGAGCGCCATGTATAGATCCAGGCCTGCGACGACCGGTGCGGGATCGCCTCCGGCCGCCATGCAGCCAGGACACCAGTCTTCAAGAGTGCCCAGCTCGAAGAGCGACGCCGGCACGCCCGTCAGGGTCGTCGTGAGCTGCGACCGGACGCCATACTCCTGCAGGGGCCGGTCGTCGGTGACCGCCGGTGATGCGCGCGTCGCGCGCAGCAGCGTGCTGGCGGAGCCCACGAAGGAGCCCACAATCTCGCGTGGAGTTCCGAGATCCAGGCGAGCCAGGTCTGTGCGCACGGCCTCCTCGGCCGAGAGCGTACTGGCGACGCGCACCGGGTCGATTTCGATCCGCGGCCCGTTGGTGCCAAGCAGAATCAGCTCGGCCTGCGTCCCCGAGAGCAAGACCGCCTGCGGGAACACGTCAACGAAGGCGCGCACCATCGCCAGGCTGCTCTCGCTGGGCACCTGGTATGCCGGCAGCCACTGGCTGACGTAGCCGCCCGGGACCAGCCTCGACCTGGCCAGTTCGTAAAACTCGCGTGAGTACAGCGCCGCGACGCCCGCGTACGCGATCGGCGGCGGTTCGAGCGTGATCAGGTCGTATGAGGCCTCGCCCACCATCTGCAGGTGCAGACGGCCATCGTTGACGTAGACCGACACCTTCGGATGCTGCAAGGCGTCCTGATTCGCCTCGCGGAAGTAGCTGGCATGCTGGAGGATGTGCCTCGAGAGATCGGCGACATCGACCTGCCGAACCGACGAATGGAGCGTGGCGGCGTGGGTGGAGTTGCCGACGCCGAATCCGATGACGAGGACCCGTTCCGGATCCTCCATCGACAGGAGCGGAATGTGCACAAGCGCCCGCATGTAGCGCTGATCCAGCAGCGCTGTTGACGACATCGCATGGCCGTTGGTGAGCAGGCCCCGTCCGAGACCGT
>MELA01000123.1:1726-36581 GCA_001767495.1 Acidobacteria bacterium RIFCSPLOWO2_12_FULL_65_11
GCGACCCAACACGTGGTCACCCGGCAACGCCAACCACACGACGAGGGCGGACGCCGCGCAAAGCCCGGCCGAAACGAACGCCACGGTGCCGCGATTCGCCAGATAGATCGGCACGATCGCCAGCGCCGACACGCTCGCCAGCACGGTCGCTGACGACTGCATCCCGAGTTGTGGCAGCAGGACGTAGCCGGCGATCAGCGAGCCGCACACGGCCCCAGCCGTATTGGCCAGGTACAACATCCCAGCGCGCCGGCCGACCGATGGCTCGGCACGCTGCACGATGGCGTTGGCCAGTGGAAACGTGAACCCTGCCAGCAGAGCGGGCAGCCCGATCTCGGGCAGCAGCAGCTTGAGATTGAACCAGAGCTCGGTCAGGGCCCGCCGTGCCGGCGCCATCGCCCGGAGGTCCGCTCCCCCGGCACCCGCCGCATCGACACTCGCCGCACCGAGCCCGAAGAGCACCGTCAGCACGAACAGCGCCTGTACCATCATCAGGGCCTGGGCGGGACGGCCGTGTCGGCGCTCGAACCAGCCACAGAGCAGCGCCCCCACCCGAGGCCGACCAGCAGCAGCGTGAGCAGCAGCGAGAACACCGCGCGGAAACCGCCCAGCAGGATGCTGGCATGGCGCAACCACAGGATTTCCATGCCCAGCGCGCCGAATCCGGAGAGGGCCAGCGCCAGGGTCGTCCCCACGCCACCGCGCCTGATGGCAGCGGCGACCTCGCTGGTGCGACCGTCGGCCGCTTCTGCCTCTTCTCGTGCTTCGACGTCTTCGGTTCCCTAGGTGTCTCCGGTTGCACCTCCGGAGCCGCCGGCCTGCGGGCAGCCAGCCACAGCGCGCCAGCGGCCGCGCAGACATTCAGTGATACGGCGACCATCTGAGTGGCAAAGAGGCCGGCCACCGGCACAAAGGCGAAGTCGGTGAGGAACGCTCCCGCCGCGGCGCCGACGGTATTCACCCCGTAGAGCAGCGCGATCGTCCAGCCGCTGACGGTGAGGTCCGACCTCACCAGGTAGCGGATCAAGACGGTCAAGGTGCCGCCCATGAGCAGCGTCATCGGAGCAGCCAGCAGGATCGCGAGACCCGCTCGAGCGATGTAGGACACCAGGGTCAGATCGCTCCATCCGTCCGCTCCAGTCGTATAGGCGGACATGCCGGCGACCAGGGCACCGAGTTGCGGCAGGACGAGCGAGACTCCCAGGGCCAGCGCGGCGATGAGCCCCTCCATGTAGGCATAGGCTCGCAGGAGCGAATCGGGAAGCACGGCATAGCGCCGGTCTGCCCACTGGCCCATGGCGTAGCTGCCTACGCCAAGCCCGAGCATGAAGATGGCAATGACGAGGGACGCCGAATGCACCGTGTTGCCGAATACGTGACCGAATTCCCGCACCCAGACAACCTGATAAATCAGCCCGCTGATGCCTGACAGGAAGAAGAGGATGTAGAGGAGAGCCGAGCCCACGATATCGGGGTCCTTCCAGGTCAATGCCCGCTGTGCACCGTTTCAGCCGCAGCTACGTGAAATCGGGCCGCACCAGGCGGTCGCGCTCAATTATAGGGGAAACGGGCTCGTAGATTTTCGGGCTCGCCAGGGCCACGGCGCACTCGGCGCGAGCCGCAGCATCGCTCCAGCGAGACTCGACAAACGAGAGGCGATTACCGCACGAAGTCGGCGAGGGCGGCCTCGTCGGAATTGACCTTGACGTCCCGGACGCGGCCGGGGACGGGCAGGCGCACCTCGACCGTCCCCTCGTCGAGCACGATCGTTTCGTCGCGGGTGGACCGATCGGCGAGCTCGATTGTGACGGTCACCGGCAGCACGAACACGGAGTCTCCGAGCTGCTCGAACGTCAGCACGACGCCGCCGTTATCGGCGCGCCAGTTGCTCCGGATGCGCGGAATGCCCTGACCGTAGATCCACTCGCCAAAGAACGACTCGAGCGGCACGTCGGTGACCGCGCCGAAGCTGGCGCGCAGATCCTCGGTCCCGGCCTTCTGGAACCGCCAGTCGGCGTAGAACTGGCGCAGGCCCCCGAAGAAGGCATCGTCGCCCACCACCCGCCGGAGCATGTGAAGCACGGCGGCGCCCTTGTTGTAGACGAGCGCGCGGAAGACGCGCGAGTCGCCCTTGATGTGCCCGAGCCGGTAGCCCAGATAGACCGGGCCCTGGTCCGACTCGTTCAGGCTCCAGCGGCGCAGCTGCCGCAGGATGTTGTCGAAGGCGCCGGGCTGCCGCCACTCGGCGTAGAGCAGCGCGAAGTACTGCGCGAAGCCCTCGCTGATCCACTGCTCGTGGAAGTTCTTCCAGCCGACGGCCTGGCCCCACCACTGGTGCGCCACCTCGTGCGCCAGGAAAAAGTCCTCGAAGCTCGAGAAGTACGCCGGGTCGTTCCGCCACTGCAGCGTCGTGAAGGGCGGAGGCTGGTTGAGCTGCACGAAGTAGGGCGGGCTGTGGCCGCCGGGCAGGTCGTTCTCGACGAGCGCCACCGTGAACGCCGGGTACGGGAACTCGCCCACGATCGACCCGTAGAACTCGAGGATGTCGACGATGCGCCCGGTCAGATTGCGGCCGCGGCCGGTCTGCCGCGGATTGGCCTCCACCCTGACGTCGATTGTCTGGAAGCCGGACACGCCGAACGCCCGGATGACGCCGGCGTCCGAGGCAATGGTCGCCGTCGCGTCGGCGGCATGCGCCAGGCGCGTGACGAGCCAGCTCAGGTAGCGGACGGGCCGCGCGGCCACCGAGGTGGATTGCCTCCACGTGATGTCTCTCGCGCCCGGGCTCGGCGGTACGGGCTCGGGAGGCGCCTCGACCACGCCGGTTGCGACACTCGCGTAGTTGTCGGGCACCGACAGGCGCAGGCGCGCCGTCGCGAAGTCGCTCACCATCGACTGCGCGTACCAGTACGCACTGTTGCTGTAGAGCCAGCTCGGCTCGGCCGGCAGCAGAAACGTTTCTTCGAAGCCCGGCGGTTGCCCGGGCGGCGGCTGCCCGGGCGGCCGCTGCCCGGCCTGGCCGGCGGCCGGTGTCAGCAGCTCGTTCATCACCCTGTCGGGGGGCAGCCGGCCCGCGTAGGTGACCACCAGATCGAAAAATGTGCCGGGCGGCGCGGCGGAGGGGAGCTGCACGATGAAGCTGTCCTGGTTGAGGTCGCGCACGGCGAGCAGCCGACCGAACTGCGGGCTGACGACCGACGAGATCGTGAGCTGGCGCGCCAGCCGCAGGCTGAAAATGCCGAGGGTGCTCGTCTTGACGCGCAGCCGTAGCGCGGTGTGCCCCTCCATCCAGAGGCGCTCGGGCTCGAATCGCGCGTCGATGTCGTAGTTCACCACGTCGTAGTCGATGAGATCGTCCTCGCTGTAGAACGGCCCCCGCTCATCGAGCTTCTGCCGCGAGGCGTAGAGCGAGATCGTGCGCCGGCGGCGCCGGTCGAACAGGCCGATGTCCTCGGCGTTGCCGCTCATCCGCGAATAGGTCAGCGTGTCGTAGTCGCGCGTGCGCACCTCGGCGACCAAGTCGCCCCGCTCCGGAACGGTGGACCACAAGGCCGAGCTCAAATCCCGCAGATCGACGGCAAACGACTTCTGGATCTCGTCGTCGAACAGCTCCGTGGCCCGCCGCAGATCGCGGGCGTCCACCGGGCGCTCTTCGAGCGTGCCGGCAATCCGCACGTTGAACTGCGCCGGACTCAGCCTGATGAAGACGGCGTCGACGCGCGTCCGCAGGATCTCGCTGCCCGAGAAGATGCGCACCTGCCCGCGCTCGGCCTCCGACGAGGGCGCGAAGGTCATCTCGCCGCGCCCGGTCACGGCGAGCGCCGTCACGCCCCCGGGAACCTCCGAGACGAACACGGCGGCTTGGGGAATCTTCAGCTCGAAGTCTTCGGAGGTGATGACGAGATTGCGGCCGGCCAGCTGTTTTTCCGGGTTCAGTTGAAGCTGGTGCAACCCCGCGAACGCGCTCATCTCGTTCTGAGCGGCGATCTGCCACTTGAGCCCGGCCTCGTCTTGCGATCTCGATCGGTGGACGTCCAGGCGCCAGCTGCCGAGGCGGCCCTCTCGGCCGAACTCCGTGAAAATGTCCGCGTACAGCGCGTAGCCTTCGCCCGGCGGCACGTCGGCCAGCGGCTGCCGGTCGCGCTCGCGCACCACCGCCCGCGTAATGCGGCTGCTGAACCAGTCGGCCGCGAACAGACGCGCTTGGGCCCGGTCGGCGTTGGGCGCGAGCAGCGGCAGGTACTGCCGCGGATCGCCGGACTGCAGGCCGAGCTCGAGCGCACGCAGGAGCCTCAAAATGCCGTCAGATTCGGGCAGTGGAGAGCCGGGCGACTGGCCGGTGGACGGGACCGACAGCGCCGTCCACACCAGGACGGTCGCGACGGTCGCCAGAGGAAGGCGTAGCACTGTTCCTTTAGATTCTCAAAGGAAATGCCGGGTGTCCAGCGAAGTCGGAACATCCCCCCGCTCTTTTTTTGATGCACCAGTTGAGGGGCGCCGCTAAAATTCAGGAGCGATGGCCAGACGAGAGCCTTCCGGGACCTTCGGTCGCTCGGTGCCGGTGCTCGTTCACCTGGCCGTTCCCTGGATGCTCGTCGCGTTATTGGAGCTGGGACTGAGCGCCCTCATTCCAGATACGGCCCTGCGGAACGAGCAACTGCCGTTTGGCGCCAGGATCGGCCTCGCTGCGTATGGCCTCACGCTCCTCGCCGCTGGCGTGGGCGCCGTCTGTGGACTCCTGATGCTGCTGGCCCGCCCGGGCCGACGACATCCTGTCGTCCACTGGACGATCGGCCGTGTGCAGACCTTCGTCGTGTGGGTCGCCGTTCTTCTGTACGGGGCGAGCTGGACGGCCTTCTGGAACGCCGGCGTGTTTCTCGATCGCGAGGCCTTCCTTTTCTGGCTGCCTCATCCCGTGCAGGTCTTCCACTGGGTGTACCCCCCGCTCGCCGTCGGCGTCCTCGTCTCGACACTGGCGGCGGCAGTGGTCCTGGGCCGATGGGTTCCTCGCTTTGTGGCCGCCAGGCCTCTTTCGTTTCAACGCCAACTTGTCGTCACCGCGGGCGCCGCCCTCGGCGCGTGCGGTCTTGCGGCGCTCGTCGGGGCGTTGACCTACGGGGGAGAAGCGACGACGCCCGATCGCTCGAAATCTCTGTACGCCGTGACCCGCGACGATCGTGCCGGACCCCTGGCCCACGCGGTTGCGGATCTGCGGAGACGCCTGTCGCCACCCGCCGACCTCCCGGTCATCGTCCTCAACGAGGGGATCGGGATCGTCCGGCGGCCCATCGTGTCGATGGAGCAGTATCTGGCCGGCGTCGATCGGGGCCGCGTCAAGCCGTGGAACGTGCTCTCGATACAGATCGAGTCTCTGCGTTCGGATCAGCTTCGCGCCTACGGTGGCGGCCGGGACGTCATGCCGACGCTCGATGCGCTGGCCCGCGAGTCGCGCGTGTTCACCAATGCCTACATCCAGGCGAGTCATTCGAATTACGCGGATCTGGTTCCGTTGTCATCGCATTACCCCCTGCGGTCGACCGAGGAGTACGCCTATCCGCCGAACCCGACCTATCCACGGGTGCTCATCTACGACGTCCTGAAGGCCGTCGGGTACAAGACGGCCATCTTTTCCTCCCAGAACGAGAACTGGGGAGGGATGCTCAACTACCATCGGCCGAGCAGTCTCGATCGCTTCTTCCACGCGGAGACGTTCGCCGGTCCGACCTATACGCCATGGGAGGATGCCGGGTTCGCGCAGTGGGTCAAGCAGACCAAAGGCGCTGGGAGCGTCGACGATCGCTACACCGTGGGCGAGGCCATGCAGTGGATCGACGGCGTCGCCGGCAGTCCGTTCTTCCTGCACATGAACCTCCAGAGCAGCCACGTGCCGTACGTGGTGCCCGAAGGCTTCCCGCATCGATTCAGCCCAGAGAAGCTGGACTTCACGATCATGTGGGGGAAGTTCCCACTCGACAAGATCGAAACCGTCAAGGATCGCTACGCGGACAGCCTGTTCTACGAGGACACACAGATCGCGCGGCTGTTCGACCATCTTCGACAGCGCGGGCTGTGGGAGAACACCGTGATCGTCGTGGGCGGCGACAACGGCGAGGCCTTTTACGAGCACGGCTTTCCTTCTCACGCCGGTCCGCTGTTCAACGAGGTGATGAAGGTGCCGATGATCGTCCGGGCGCCAGGGCTTCTGCCTGGCCGTGACGATCGCCCGGCGATGTTCCTCGACATCCCGCCATCGGTGTCCGACCTGCTGAGCCTTCCGGCCCATCCAAGTTTTCAGGGGATCAGCCTGTTCGAGCGTCGCAGCAACCCGGATCGCTCGCTCTACATGATCGTCCAGACGCCGTTGGCGTACCAGTCGGCCATCGTCCGCTCGGGCTACAAGCTCCTGTTGTCCGAACGGGACGGCGTGCGGCTGCTCTTCGACTTGACCCGCGATCCGGGAGAAAAGCGGAACATCGCTTCGTCTCGTCCGGATCTGGTCGACCAATTGACCGGCCGACTGCAGGTGTGGCGTGGGGAACAGCTCACGTACTATCAGGATGTTTCACGGCAGAGCAGAGAATACCCACCAGTACTCAAGGACTGAAGGCTTGCGGAGCGGCCTCCGGCTGTACGGCGCTGTCATCGTGCTGGCCGGAGGCCTGACGTATTGGAACAGCCTGTCGGGACCCTTCATTCTTGACGATCAGACCTCGATCGTCGGCAACGAACAGATTCGCCGCCTGTGGCCGCCGCCGGATGTGCTGTTCCCGGCCCGAGAGCTTTCCACCGCAGGGCGACCCGTTGTCAGTGTCTCGTTTGCGCTGAACTACGCGTTTGACGGGCTGGAGGTCGACGGCTATCACGTCGTCAACGTCGCGATCCATCTGTGCTGCGCGCTTCTTCTGTTTGGCGTCGTTCGACGCACGCTGAACCTGCCTTCAGTCGTAGTGTCCGGCTTCAGCCGGACCTTGTTGCCGCAATCCGCCGGCCACTCTGCGAACCTCGCGCTGGCCTCCGCGCTCATCTGGATGCTGCATCCGCTGCAGACCGAAGCGGTCAACTACGTCACGCAGCGAACCGAGCTGCTGATGGCCTGTTTCGGCCTGCTGACGTTGTACGCCGGCATGCGCGCTCACGAAAGCACGCTCGCACGTGGCGTCCGCCTCGATGCGGACCATGCTTTCGTACGTAGTGTCCGGCTTCAGCCGGACCGTGGTTGGGCGTGGCAATGGTTGGCGGTGGTGGCCTGCACGTTGGGCGCGGGCAGCAAAGAATCGATGGCGACCGTGCCGGTTCTGATTGTTCTCTTCGACCGGATCTTTGTCTTCGAGTCGCTGAAAGAGGCGTGGCGCGTTCGGTGGCGCTTGTACCTAGGGCTTGCCGCCTCCTGGATCGTGCTGGCGGCCTTGATGTGGTCCGGCCCACGGTCGTCGTCCACGGGATTCTCGACGGGCGTGAGTCCGTGGGTCTACTTGCTCAATCAGACGGTGCTGATCGTCCGGTACCTGAGACTGACCTTCTGGCCGAGCTCGTTGGTCATTGATTACGGCGTGCCGCAGCCGTTGACGCTCGCCGACGTCATGCCGTACGCCGCGCTGCTCGTGCTCCTGCTGCTCTCAACGATGGTGGCGCTGAAGTACCGGCCGAAGCTGGGATTCCTGGGAGCCTGGTTCTTCATCACCCTGGCTCCCGCGTCGAGCGTCCTTCCCATCGCCACCTGGGTGGGCGCCGAGCGGCGCATGTATCTGCCGCTGGCGGCCGTCGTGGTCCTCTTTGTCGCGATGAGCGCGACCGTGCGAGGGGCGACGACCATCAGGGTGGTGGTCGTCGTCCTGCTTTCGGCGGCGCTCGCGATGGGCACGGTACGTCGCAACCGCGACTACCAGTCTGCCATCACGCTCGCACAGACGGTGATCGAGCGGTACCCGCACGCCCGCGCGCATACGTGGCTGGGGGAGGGGTTGATCATCGAGGGCCGCCGGGAGGAGGGGATCGCTCAGCTGCGCGAGGCGACCGCGGGTGATGCCAAAGCCCATCTCGGCCTGGGCCTTACCTTGTTCGAGGACGGAAGGCTGGACGAAGCCGTCGACCAGCTTCAGCAATTCGTCCGCAAAGAACCGCTGCTGTTGGAGGTGATCTCGGCCCGCCAGACGATCGGCGCGGCCTTTCTCAAACAGGGCAAGCTCGGCGACGCCGAAGCGGAGTTCCGCGAGCTTGTGCGGATGCGACCGGCAGATGCAGATGCGCACGGCCTGCTTGCCGAGGCACTGTTCAAGCAGGGGAAATTCGAAGAGGCCATCGGCCACTATCAGCAGCAGCTCAAGGCGAAGCCGAACTTGGTCGACGTGCTGACCAATCTCGGGATCTCGTCGATCGCGATCGGCCGGGTCGACGAGGCCATTCGGCACTTTCGGCGGGCGGCCGAGCTCGACCCGGGAAACGGCGGCGCCGAGCGGAACCTGGCGCGGGCGCTCCTGGAGAAGCGGGACTACAACGAGGCGGCCGTTCACGCCGAGCGCGCCATCGACCTTGCGGCCGACGATCCGGTCGCGCACGACGAGCTTGGTCTCGCGCTCGCAGGTCAGGGCAAGCTGGATGAGGCGATTGTCGAGTTCCGCCGTTCGCTGCAGCTCGATCCAAACGACGCCGAAGTCCGCGACCACCTCGCCGCCGCCCTCCGCGCACGGGCCGGCTCATCGCCCGTCAAGCCGTAGTCAAGCCGTAGTGTCCGGCTTCAGCCGGACCTGGAAGCTTCAGCCGGACCTGGAGCTTCAGCCGGACCTGCAGGAGGTCCGCCTAAAGGCGGACGCTACAGGCGATAAACGGCCTACAGCCTGAACAGTCTGTTGATCTTGACGACGAACGCGCGGTTGGCGAGGGCTGGGAAGCCTGAGGTGGCTGTGTCGCGTTGTTCGTTGAAGACGACGAACAGTTCGCTGCCAGGTTGATACTCCCAGCGCAGGCGGACGTTGGAGGAGACCGATCGGGTCGCGGAGTTGTACTGCACGAGCGAGCTGATAAACATCAGCGGCGTCACGGTGTAGGTCACGCGCGAGCCGGTCAGTTGCGTGGTGAACGATCCCTGCGGGAGGTCGAGCCAGTTTACGGTGTAGGTGGGCTCGAGTGAGAGCTGCCGCGCAACGTTCAGCCGGCCGCGGCTGATGCTGAACGCCGTCAGGTTGCCGCCGTAAAACGTCCCGTGGTCGACGTCGAAATTGGCCGAGATTCTCCGCTGCTGAGCAAAGCCGACGCCGACGCGCACGTTGGCGTACTTGTAGCCACCCTCCGGAATGGTCACGACCGATGCGATGAGCGACGGCTGCGGGACGAACTCGTAGGTGTTGGTATAGGCGACACTCACGCGATCGCTCGTCTGGAACTCGGTGGAGAAGTCGCCGCTCAGGTTCCGCGTCTCGAGTCGGCCGGCGCCGTTCTCGATGTACTGCGCCGATCCGGTCCATGAGAACTTTCTCACCGACTTGATGGACCTCGGCCGCGGGCTGAACCGGAGGTTCGCAAAATTCCGCTGGATGTCGTCGCGCCGCAGGAAGCCGACTTCCGGGTTGAAGTGATCGCCCACGACCAGATGATCCAACATGAGGCCGTAGCGATCCCCGTTGTAATTGATCTCGCCGCGATAGCTCGTGTTGTCGTTTCTCACACCCGTGGTGTCGGTTCGCGCCCAGTACGTATTGATCGACAGGTTGTCGAAGAATCCGAAGGAGGCGTCCAACCCGTACGCGGCGTTGCTCCCGATGCCGCTCCGTCCCACGGATCGCTCGGTCAGGATGAGCCCGAGGCTGCTGCGGCGCAGCACGTCCCGTTTGATGCGGAGGGCCGAAAAGTTCGTCGCCCGCGCTCCTGACTTCGCCTCGTCGGTGGTCTGGATGTTCAGCACGCCGAGCGTATAGCGGCCGAGCCGGCCGCTGACACGACCGCCGCCCGCGATCGGCACCGGCGTGCCTTGATGGAGACCGATACTCCGGCTGTAGAACAGAATCGGCGTGTCGCCCCCGCCACCGGCCTGCCCGCCGCCGCCCGCTCCGCCAAAGGTAAATGTTCCCTGATTCTCCAGGAAGAATTCACGCTTCTCCGGGAAGAACAAGCTGAACCGGGTCAGATTGATCTGTTGCTCGTCCGCCTCGACCTGCGAGAAGTCGGTGTTCACCGTCAGATCGGCGGTGACGCTCCGTGTGATGCCGAGCTTCGCGTCGAGGCCGATATCGCCGCCCGGATCGTTCGAGATGACGGGAGTCGCCTTGGCGTCGCTCGTCAGATTCGACGTGACGTACGGCTTGATCTCCAGATTCCTCAACAGAAGCGGCGCCTCCAGGCCGACCAGCGTCGCGGCCCGCGACGCCTGAAGGAGCCCCTGCTGGCCCCGCCCGGGCGGGATGGGCACGAGGAACGAGAGCTCGTTCTTCCATCGGTTCGTGCGCAAGGCATTGAAGCCCCAGATTTGGGCGCGCCCCGGCCGGTAGCGGATCGACTTGAACGGGACGGCGGCTTCGACCGACCAGCCGCCCTCGAACCGAGCGGCCTTGACTTCCCAGATGGGATTAAAGTCGCCGCCCCACTGCCGCTCGTTGGTCACCTGCGCATCCGACCGGCCGCCGACTGCGTTGGTCACGAACGCGAACGAGTTCCGCCGGTCGTAGTACGTGTCGAGGATGAAGGCGACGATATCGTCGCCGGTCCACATGCCGTTGTTGTCGCGGCGCATCTCGTTGCCGACCACGCGCACCGGCTGGCTCTCCCAGCAGCGGAACGACACGTAGACCTGTCGGTCGTCGAAGGCGACCCAGACCTCGGTCTTCTCGGTCGCGGGGGCACCCGCCTGCGGCTCGGTCTGGACGAAGTCCGACATGGCCGGCACGCGGGTGTAGAAGGCTTCGTCAAGTGCTCCGTCGATGCGGAGCGGCGTGGTGAGACGCACGGCCCGAGCCGTCACGCGGCCGGCCTCATCGCGAGCGACCACTGCTGGGAGCGCCGGCGGCGCGGTACCCTCGAAGGCAAACGGGAGATCGAGCGGCGCTTCGGCCGGCACGACCGAGAGCGGCTGGGCGCCCGGCGGCACGGCACCCTGGCCCGCCTCGGACCTGACCGCGCCCAAGAGCAGAGCGACCGCAACGAGGAAACGGAGGGTGAAACGACTCTGCCGAAAGATCAGTCTCAAGTCTGGACTGTTAAGTCTAACAGACTCCAGACCTGAGACCTGATTGCAAAAGTGTGACGCGTCCGGCGCTGCTTCCTGCTGTAGTGTCCGGCTTCAGCCGGACCTTACTGCGCCGCCCCGACGACCCGGCGCAGGTCCGCGAGCGTTGTGGCTCCGGGGCCATGCCCCGCCAGAATCTGCTGCACGTCAAGGTTCATTCGCTGGAGCTGCTGGAGGAACGCCACCGTGTTCGGGCTGACCGGCGCAGGCGGCGCATTGGCGGCCGGCGCGTTGAACATGTCGACCTCGAAGAGAATCTTCTGCTTCGGCAGGTAGCCGACCAGCATCGTCGAGGTGTGATTGGTCGGCAGCGGATGGATTTCCAACGTCTGCGTGGCGTCACCGATCACGCGCTTGGCGGCCACCGCCTCGATGACAGGCGTTTTGGGCGACTTGGCCAGCAGATCCGGGCTGATGGTGTGCGGCATCTTGGCGATTTGCTCGTAGTAGGGTTTATTGGCCGTGTGGGTGATGATGCTGATGCCCTCGGCCATGGCGGCCCGCACGCCGCCCATGTGATCGAAGTGATTGTGTGAATTCACGACGTACCGAAGCGGCTTGTTGGGAATGGCCTGCCGCGTGGCCTGGATGACGGCCATCGCGCGGGTGTCGTTCTGCGGGACTTCAAAGAGCAGGCTGAAATCGGCAAACTCGACCGCCATGCTGTGATGCGAGCCACCCGTCAGGTAGAACACTCCGTCGGCCACCTTCGTGGTCGTGACCATTGTCGGCGGCGGGGCAGCGTTTCGTGCCGGAGGCGGATTGGCCGCGTAGGCCTGCTGGACGCTCGCCGGCACGGGGACCGTGTTCAGTATCCCGTTGACCTCGACGCTCGCGACGGTGATATCGAGGATCGGGAAGCCGCCCTGCCGTGTCACGATGCGAGTGGGGAACTTCGCCCGACCGAACTGCTTGTATTGCGAGTAAGTGATTTCGGTGAGCGTGTCACCAACCACAGGCTGGTCCGTGCGGTATTCCACCTTCGACACCAGGTTGTCGGCGCCCAGTGTCACGCTGACCGGAGCGCCGAATATCGTGAAGCCGATCACGCGCCCGGCCGCCGTCGCGTTGTTGGCCTCCGCCGCGACGAGCACGGCATGAGGAGTAGACCAGAACTCCAGCAGCCGCCCCGCAAGCGCCGCCTGCTGCGGGACGTTGGGGTCGGCGCCCGGCGCGGGGTTGGGATTCACATTCCAGGCCACGCGGTTGTTCAGCGCCTGATTCAACCGTTGCGGATTGCCGGCGCCGAACAGCGGCAGACCGCCGCCGCCGCGGGCCGGTCCATCCGGATTCGTGCGCTCGATCCGGATGCGCATCGTGTTGGCGACGTAGTCGAGTGCAACGTTGTAGTCGGTGACCTTGAACGTCGCCCAGGGGCCGCCCGGCGCGTACGCCTGCCCGAACGCGGCGTTGGTGCCGGTGCCCGAATACTGCACGGTCTGCACCGAGCCCATGGCCTCGGATGCGGCGGCGAGCGTCGCCTTCACATCCTGCGCGCGGACGGTCGAGACCGCGGCTGTCGCCAGGACTGCTAGCGCCAGAAGTGTCTTTCGCATGGTGCCTCCCTTGTCGGTGGTTTTCGATCCGGGATAGAAGACACGTCAGCATAGTCTTGCCGCGACACCGACTCAAGGCGCGGCGCCCGGATTTCACAACTCGCCTGTGACCGCGGGATCCGGCTTCAGCCGGATTAGGTCCGCCTGAAGGCGGACACTACGTACGCCCTGTAGGGTCCGGCTTGAGCCGGACCCGAGCGGATGGCCACGAAGGCGGCTGTAGATGCTTGAATGCGCTTAAGATAGTGAGGAAATGGCGAGAACGCTTCGACGTTTGGCGGGCCTCGGGCTGATCGCGGGCGTCCTCATCGGCGCCCAAGCGCGCCAGGTTGCGCAGGGCGAAGGCCCGGCCGTAGCGCAGGGGAACGGACAGCGCGGAGGCGGGCAACCCACCTTTCGCACCGGCGTCAACTTCGTCCGCGTCGACGTCATCGTCACCGACCGGGCGGGTCAGGTGGTGCTCGACCTGCGCCAGGACGACTTCGAGGTGACCGAGGGCGGCGGGGCGCAGACCATCGAGACCTTCAAGCTCGTGAAGCTGGACGGCGGCGTCGCGCAGGCCGCGGAGGGACCGGTACGGCGCATCCGGACCGATGCCGATGAGGAACTGGAAGCGTCGCGGGACGACGTCAGGCTGTTTGCGATCTTTCTGGACGACTATCACGTGCGCCGCCTCAACGGCCCGTCGGTCGGCGACCAGCTCGCGACGTTCATCGAGACCACGCTTGGGCCATCCGACATGGTCGGCGTGATGTCTCCGCTCCAGCCGGTTTCCTCGATTCGCATGACGCGCAACCGCGCGGCCGTGGCGCAGGCCGTGCGGGGGTTCGTCGGACGCAAGTACGACTACACGCCGCGCAACGACCTCGAACGGCAGTACTCGCAACAGTGCGCCGCGATCGTGGAACGTATCCGGAGCCAGGTGTCGCTCTCGGCCATCAGAGGGCTGGTCACGCACATGGGCTCGCTCAAGGAGGGCCGCAAGGCGTTAATCCTCGTGAGCGAGGGCTTCACGTACAACCTGCCATTCCAGATACTCGCGCGGGACCCGAATTGCACAAGTGTCACCCCCCAGGCGACGACCATCCCTTTTGCGAACGCCGACATGCAGAAGGACCTGCAGGAGGTGTACGACACGGCGAATCGCAACAACGTCGCCATCTACACCGTGGATCCGCGCGGCCTGGCCGTGTCGGAATTCGACATCGAACAGAGCGTCCAGGGTCAGATCGACCGCGACTTCCTCAGCGCGACGCTCGACTCACTGCGGACGCTCTCCGAGCAGACCGACGGCCGCGCACTGGTCAACCGTAACAATCTGGGTGCAGGCATGACGCAGATTGTTCGCGATACGAGTGAGTACTATCTGCTCGGCTACAATTCGACCCAATCGGCCTCCGACGGGAAGTTCCACGAGATTAAGGTGCGTGTGAAGCGATCTGGCGTGCAGGTGCGCGCCCGCAAGGGCTATTGGGCGTTGACAGCGGCCGACACTGCGCGCGCGCTGGCGCCGCCCGCGCCGCCGCCGTCGAAAGCCGTCGACTCGGCGCTCGCCTTGATCAACCAGCCCGCCGACGCGCGCGTCATTCGGACCTGGATCGGCATGTCGCGCGGAGAAAACGGCAGGACGAAGGTCACCTTCGTGTGGGAGCCCAAACCGGCGGTGCCCGGCAGTCGCACGGCTGCGGCAACCGACGCGCCCTCACGCGTTTCGCTCGTGGCGCTCGGGCCGGACGGCGCGCCGTACTTCCGCGGCGAGGTGCCCGACGGCACTTCCGGCCCGGGCAATGGCATCCTGACGTCACGCGCCTCGCGGGTGACGTTTGACGCCGTCCCGGGTCGGCTGCAGCTTCGCGTGTCGGTCCAGGGCGTCTCGTCCCGGCAGCTCGATGCCGAAACCCGCGAGCTCTCGGTCCCGGATCTCGGTCTGGCGCAAACCGCGCTCGGCACGCCGGCCGTCCTGCGCGCGCGCACGCTCCCCGAATACCAGCGGATGAAAGCCGACCCCGATGCGATGCCGATTGCGACGCGCGAGTTCAGCCGCAGCGACCGGCTGCTCGTCCGTGTGCCGGCGTACGGCCCCGGTGGTACGGCGCCAACGCTTGGCGTGCGCCTGCTCAACAGGGGAGGGCAGGCCATGACCGATCTGCCGACTGCTTCGTCGGGCACGGCCGGCGTCCAGCAGATCGAGGTACCCGTGGCCAGCCTGGCGCCCGGCGAGTATCTGATCGAAATCACGGCGGCAGGTGACGCCGGCGCCGCGACCGAGGTGATTGGCTTCCGCGTGACCAGCTAACACCAAACCAGGAGAACGCGGAGGCCACGAAGGCCACGAAGGCCGCAGAGGTTATGAGCCACGGTTTATCCTTTCTTGGGGCTGCTCTCGTCGCTTCGCTCGCGCCCGCTCTCGTTCACGCGCAGGCAAGGACGCCGCCCGAAGGGGTCGTCCACGTCGTGCGCATCGACGCCATCGCGGTTGACGCCAACGGCGGTTTCGTCAGCAACCTGCAGGCGGGCGACTTCGATCTACGCGAAGGCGGCACACCCCAGACGATTGAAGAGGTCCGTCTCGTTTCGACCGGCGCTGCCGCGCCCGATGAGCCGCTGCCGCCGGTCGGCTCGGCGGCCGACGAGCGTCGAGAAGCGGCGCGCCCCGGCACGCGGCTCGTGGCCATCTATCTCGACCAATACCACGTCAGCCCGGGCGCGAGCGCGGACCGGGTCCGTGACGCCCTCGCCGGGTTCCTCGATCGCGATCTCGACCCGCGCGATCTTCTCGTCGTGATGAAACCGCTCGACTCGCTGTTCGGCATCCGACTGACGCGCGACCGCGAAGGGGCGCGCCAGATCGTGGCCGGCTTCGAGGGACGCAAGGGCGACTATGCACCGCGGAACACCTACGAGCGTAACTTCATGGCCGGCACGCCCGAGCGGATCGAGATCGCACGCACGCAAGTGAGCATCTCGGCCCTTAACGCCTTGGCCGTGCATCTGGGCAGCCTCGGCGACCTCCGCAAGTCGCTCATCGTGGTGAGCGAAGGGCTGACGCGGCCGCCGCGCCAGAGGGGCCGGGAGTACCTGTCGACGATCGAGTCGACACTCACCGCCGCAAATCGCGCGAAGGTCTCCATCTACCCGGTTGACCCTCGGCGGTCGGTGGCCGACGCTGCGGCCGCCGAGGACGAACGCGCAGCGCTTCGTACGCTCGCTGACGGCACCGACGGTCGATCGGTCGAGGGCGACGCTGACTTGGGTGCAGCCATCGGCCGGATAGCCGCCGAGTCGGCGGCGTACTACCTGCTGACCTATCGGGCCCCTCACGTGGAGGATGGCGGGTTCCACGAAGTGCAGGTGAGCGTGAAGCGCCCGGGCGTGCAGCTGAGGGCGCGACGCGGCTTCTTTGCGCCCTCGTTCGACGACAAGCTGCGCGAGGCGGTGCTGGACCGGGTCAACAACCCGCCTCCGCCGCCTCCGGTCGAGCCGGCCCGGCACATCAGCCCGCTCATCCGTCCGTGGTTCGGCTTCTCGCTCGGTGAGGCGGGCAAGACCCGCGTGAGCTTCGTCTGGGAACCCGTCGGCCGCCTGCCTGGCGACCGGTCGCGCCGCGGCCCCCCGGCGCGACTCGTGCTCACAGCGCTCGCGCCGGACAACACGGTGCTCTTTGAAGGCCCGGTGCTGCCGGCCGGTCCGGGCGGGATCGAGGACGTCAGCACGCCGACGCGCGCCGTGTTCGACCTGACCCCCGGCCGCCTGAAGCTGCGCATGAAGATTGAGGATGCGGCGGCCGATCTCCTCGACTCCGACGTCCGCGACCTCGTAGTCCGTGACCTGCGGCGCGCCGTGTCGATTGGCACACCGGAAGTCTTCCGCGCGCGTACGGCCAGAGAGTTCGCGGCCGTTGACGCCAACCCTGCGGCCGTGCCCGTCTCGTCGCGGGAGTTCAGCCGGACCGAGCGGATTCTGCTCCGTGTGCCGGCGTATTCGCCCTCTGACGGGGGTCGCGATCGGCCGACGGTCTCGGCAAGGCTGCTCAACCGCAGTGGTCAGGCAATGCGGTCTCTCGAGGTGCAGCCGGCGGCCGGCAACATGAATCGGATCGACCTCCCGCTGGCGGGTCTCGCCATCGGCGAGTACTTCGTTGAGCTGGCGGCAAGAGGCCGTCCTGGCGAGGCCAAGGAACTCATCAGCTTTCGCGTCACGAACTAGGTCCACTGTCCTCGTGCCCAGTCCTGGCCGCCGACGGGTGTTCTGAGGCCCGTCGCCGTCCAGTCTGCCCGCCCTGGCCGGGGACTTCAGGGCAAGGGACGCCGATGAAGAAGAAAACTCATTCAACGCACGGTCGTACAACGAAGGCGGTCATAGAGCCCAAGTCAGCTCAGGTCAATTCAAGTCCATCCCGTTTCTCGAGGCCATTCGGAATCGACCCTTGGGTGTATGCCCTGGCGTCCAGTTTCTTCCTACTGGCTCTTTTCGCCGCCCGTTACCTCTCGGATACCGATCTGGGCTACCACTTGAAGGGCGGCCAATGGATTCTGGAAAACCGCCGTTTCCCCTCGACGGATGTCTACACCTATACGCGTTCGAGTGCCGATTACTTGGACCTTCATTGGCTCTATCAAGTCCTGATCTATTCGATGTACCGCGTGGGCGGTTACACGTCCCTGTCTCTGCTCAACATTGTCTTGGTCGCCCTCGCTTTTTCGCTGACCCTGAAGCGCTTTCACATGACCGGCGCTCCCTCATGGATGTGCGCCCTGTTGCTCTTGGTTGCGGTCTTGTCCTGCGAACTTCGTTTCCACATGAGGCCCGAGATCCTCACGTGGATACTCATGTCGCTCATGCTATACGTTCTGGAAATCAGGTCGAGCCAAAAACGGAACGTCCTCTTTCTGCTTCCTCTTATTCAGGTGATTTGGACAAACAGCGAGGGACTCTTTGGCATCGGCTGGGGTGTGATGGGATTCTATTTGGTGTCTGATCTTGTTCATTCCTCCAAGATTAACAAACCACTTTGGCGCTACTCATTGCTGGCAGTCGCCTCGAGCCTGCTCAACCCCTACGTTTTCCGAGGCGCGCTGTTGCCTTTCACTTACCTTGCCACACTGGACGCCGCCAGCCCTTTCAAGCAATCCATCGCCGAGTTCCAATCCCCTTGGTCGATGGGAAGCCGTTTCACGACTCCCGAATTGACCCTTCTTTCATACAAACTCTATTTCTTCTTTCTCCTTTTCCTTCTCGCCTCCACATTCAGGAAAAGAAAATTACACGAATTCCTTCTGGTGGGTGTGTTCTCCTATCTGTCCGCCACGACCTTGAGAAACATTCCCTTGTTCATGCTCGCCACCCTTCCTCTGGCCGCCACCAGTTGGAAGGAGCTGAATTGGGACTGGTTGAAGAGATTTCAAAGCTCCACGGTCTCCAAACCAGCGGCCGCCTGGATTTTTATTCTGATTCTGCTGGGTGTCGCCTCGAGAACCGTCACCAGCGCTCAATACGTTTCGGAGGGGAGACTAGACCGTTTCGGCCTGGGACTGGACGGCGAAACCCAGCCGGTCCACGCCGCGGAGTTCCTGGTCCGGAATCAGTTGGAGGGCCGGATTCTCAACCAAGTGAACACCGGCGGCTGGCTAGACTGGAGACGTCCCGGACAGGTCTTGATTGACGGAAGAACAGAGGTGATGGGTGAGGAGTTGTGGGTGGAGAACATGGCGTCGTTAAACCCAGGTGGACTCCACGGACTGATCGCCAAGTATCAACCCGACATCCTCTTTTTCAATCCCGCTACGGCCCGTCAGTGGATTCTCGACCTTAATAAGCTGCCAGACTGGCGCCTGGTGTATCTCGATGAAGCAGCGTGTGTGTTTCTGAGAAAGGATTACGCGCCCCAGATCCCTCCCTTGGATGAAGATCGGCTATTAGCGGAAAGGGGACTTTCCAAGGACGTGAGCGAGAACGCTCTTTCTCTCCTTCGAGAACCAGCCCCCCAAGCCTGGAAAAGCTTTGGGGAAAGTTTTTATAGACCGGCCGTACATCCCAACGGACTCCAACGAATGGCGGTGTTCTTTCACTATCGCGGCGACTTCCAGATGTCTGAACCTCTCTTTCTTGAATGCATCCGGCGGAGCCGGGGAGTCTATTATGACTTTTACTTCAACGCCGGATTGATGTACTACTCTTCTCTTCAGTACGATAAGTGCCGTATTTGCATGCAGCGCGTCTTACAAGACGACCCTGGTAATTCGGGTGCGCGACAGATACTGGAGAACCTGGGGGTAAGCTAGAAACCGCCAGATCAACCTGGCATTCGTTACCGTCAGTCCGATCGGGGAGTGGCGGGTCAGGCCCCCGCCTTTATTGGTACGTTGCCTCGAAATGTTTCCGCTGTGATCCCGTGGCGATGAGCAAACCCAACGCGGCTAGGAAGAAGGCTCTCCGTCCGACGGTGGCTCGCGCCAGGTCGTCGTGGGCCTGGGTCTTCGAGCCTTCCGCTCCGATACTTGTTCATCTGGCGGTCCCTTGGCTGCTCGTCGCGGTGCTGTAATTGGGACTGAGTGCACTGATTCCGGATACGGCCCTGCGGGACGAGCAGCTGGCATTCGGTGCCAGGATCAGCCTGGCGGCGTACAGTCTCACGCTTCTCATGGCCGGCGTGGGTGCCATTGCTGGGCCCCTACTGTTGATGGCCCGCCTGGGCACGCCTGGAGTTCATCCTGTCGTTCGCTGGACGCTCGGCGGCCTTCGAGCCCTCGTGGTGTGGGCCGCCCTCTTACTGTACGGCGCGAGTTGGACGGCTTTCTGGAACGTCGGCGTGTTTCTCGACCGCGGAGCCTTTCTCTTTTGGTTGCCTCATCCCGTGCAGGTCTTCCACTGGGTGTACCCACCGCTGGCCATTGGCGTCATCGTCGCGACGCTCGCGGCCGCCGTGGTCTTGGCCTGGTGGGTTCCTCGTTGGGTTGCCGCCATGCGGTCCGTGGTGCAACGCCAGATCGTGGCCGCCGCCGCCAGCCTCGTTGGCGTGTGCGCCGGGGTGGCACTCATCGGCAGCCTGGCCTACGGGGGTCAAGAACCCGAGCAGTTGGAGACTTCGTATGCGCTGACCCGCGACGATCGCACGGGGCCGCTGCTTCATGCGTTCGCGGATCTTCGCAGACGCCTCTCGCCTCCCGCAACATTGCCGGCGATCACGGTCAGGGCAGGGATCCAGAGCATCCGGCGACCGATCATCTCAATGGAACAGTATCTGGCCGACGCCGATCGGAGCCAGGTCAAGCCGTGGAATGTCCTGATGATACAAATCGAGTCGCTGCGTTCCGATCAGCTTCGCGCCTACGGTGGCACGCGAGACGTCATGCCGACGTTGGACGCCCTGGCGCGCGAGTCGCGAGTGTTCACGAACGCCTACATCCAGGCGAGCCATTCCAACTACGCGGATCTTGTTCCCCTGTCATCACATTACCCGCTGAGGTCGGAAGACGAACAGTACACCTACCCCGCGAACCCGACCTATCCTCGCGTGCTCATCTACGACGTGCTGAAGGCCCTCGGGTACAAGACGGCCATCTTTTCCTCCCAGAACGAGAATTGGGGAGGCATGATCAACTTTCATCGGCCGAGCAGCCTCGACCGCTTCTTCCATGCAGCAACCTTCGACGGTCCGACGTACGCACCCTGGGAGGACATTAGTTTCGCCGAGTGGGTCAAGGAAACAAAGGGCGCCGGGAGCGTGGATGACCGTTACACGGTGGGAGGAGCGATTGAGTGGATCGACAGTGTCGCCGGCACCCCGTTCTTTCTCCATATGAACCTGCAGAGCAGCCACGTCCCTTACGTGGTGCCGGAAGACTTTCCGCATCGCTTCGGTCCGAAAAAACTGGACTTCACGATCATGTGGGGAAAGTTCCCGATCGACAAGATCGACATCGTCAAGGATCGCTACGCAGACAGCCTGTTCTATGAAGACACGCAAATCGCGCGGCTGTTCGAGTATCTTCGGCGCCGCGGGCTTTGGGAAGACACCGTGATCGTCATTGGCGGTGATAACGGCGAGGCCTTCTACGAACACGGGTTTGCCGCTCACGCCACCTCACTGTTCAACGAGGTCATGAAAGTACCGATGATCATCCGGGTACCTGGATTGGAGGCCAGCCGCGACGATCGTCCGGCAATGTTCCTTGACATTCCCCCCCCGGTGTTTGACATCTTGAGTCTGCCGGCCCATCCCAGCTTTCAGGGGATCAGCCTCTTCGAGCCACGGTCCGACCCCGCCCGGTCCATCTTCATGATCGTGCAGACTCCGGTGGCGCACCAGTCGGCGATTGTGCGCTCGGGGTTCAAGCTTCTCCACGCCGAACGAAGTGGAAGCTCTCTTTTGGGAAGATATCTTCTCTTTGACCTGGTGCACGATCCTGGAGAACAGGTCAACGTTGCGGCATCCCAGCCAGATCTGCTCGATGAGCTGTCCCGACGGCTGCAGCTGTGGCGTGGGGAACAGCTCAGCTACTACACCGACATCGCACGTCAGGCCCGCGAATATCCACCTGTCCTCAAGGACTGAAGGCGGCCGCCGGACCCGGGGAGCCCAGGCCACACCTTCACAACCTCGAACTACGCGTACATGCCGCGCAGTCGTGTGACCGTGGCGACGCGACCGACCGCCACGATGTAGGCGGCCGTGCGCATGTCGACGTGATATTTCAGCGACGTCTGCAGGACGGCGCCAAACGCTTCGTGCATCTTGGCCTCGAGCCGCTCGTTTACTTCCTTCTCGGTCCAGAAGTAGCCGTAGCGGTCCTGCACCCACTCAAAATAGGACGCGGTGACCCCTCCGCTGTTGGCCAGGATGTCCGGCACGACGAACACGCCGCGCGTGTGCAGGTGGCGATGCGCCTCCGGGGTGGTCGGGCCGTTGGCCCCTTCGATGACGACCTTCGCCCGAATCCCCGGCGCGTTCTCTATGGTGATTTGGTTCTCGAGCGCCGCCGGGACGAGCAGGTCGACGTCGAGGGCGAAGAGCTCGGCGTTGGTGAGCGGCTCGCCGCCCGCAAAGCCGGCGACGGTCTTTTGATTGGCGACGTGGGCGGCGAGCTTTGTGAGGTCGAGCCCGGCGGCGTTGTAGACGCCGCCTTGCCAGTCGGTGACGGCGACAATCTTCGCCCCGAGCGCTGCGATGAGCTCGGCTGAGACCGATCCGACGTTGCCGAAGCCCTGGATGGCGACCCGCGATCCGCTGATGTCGAATCCGAGATGCCGGGCCGATTCGCGGGCGGCGATCGTGACCCCGCGTCCGGTCGCCTCGCGCCGGCCGTGCGAGCCGCCAAGCTCCACGGGCTTGCCGGTGACGACTGAGGTCGTCGTATGGCCGACGTGCATGGAGTAGGTGTCCATGATCCACGCCATGACTTGCTCGTTGGTATTGACGTCGGGCGCCGGGACGTCTTTTTCGGGGCCGATGGCGTCGATGATCTCGGCGATGTAGCGGCGCGTCAGCGCCTCGAGCTCGCGCCGCGACATCTTGCTCGGATCGCAGACGACGCCGCCTTTGCCGCCGCCGAAGGGAATGTGGGCGACGGCGCATTTCCACGTCATCCACGCGGCGAGCGCCGTGACTTCGTCGAGCGTGACGCCCGGATGGTAGCGGATGCCGCCCTTGGCGGGACCGAGCGTGATGTTGTACTGCACGCGATAGCCGGTGAACACCTCGATCTCGCCGCTGTCCATCTGGACCGGGCACGAGACGATGATCTGTCGCTTGGGGTGTGTGAGGATGTTCCAGATGCCGCGCTCGAGGTTGAGGATGCGGGCCGCCAGCTCGAACTCCTCGAGCATCTCGCCGAAGATCGATCCGTATGGCGTCATGGGGCACTCAGTCTAACGCGATCCGCGTCGTCCGGCTCAAGCCGGACACTACGACTGAACACGAACGTAGTGTCCGCCTTCAGGCGGACCGCTGTAACTGAACACGAATGTAGTGTCCGCCTTCAGGCGGACCCGGCAAGAACGCCGATATAATCGAGGCCGCATGAAGCCGACAACCGAGACAGACGCCCCTGTCTTCACCACCGTTTCCGGACATCCCATCGACCGGCTCTACACCGCAGAGGATCTGAGCGGCGTCGAGTACGCGCGCGACATCGGCGACCCGGGTCAGTTTCCCTACACGCGAGGCATCCACCCGACCGGCTACCGCGGCAAGGTGTGGACGATGCGCCAGTTTTCCGGCTTTGGGACGCCCGAGGAGAGCAACGAGCGTTATCGGACGCTGCTCGCGGCCGGCGGCACCGGGCTCAGCGTGGCCTTCGATCTGCCGACGTTGATGGGGCGCGATCCCGACCATGAGTTGTCGCTCGGCGAAGTGGGGAAGTGCGGCGTCAACGTCACGTCGCTCTCCGACATGGAGGCCTTGTTCCGCGGCATCGCGGTCGGCGATGTCACCACGTCGATGACGATCAACTCGCCGGCGGCGATGATCCTGGCGATGTACCTGGTCGTGGCGGAACGGCAGGGCGCCCGCTGGGAGACGCTGTCGGGCACGATCCAGAACGACATCCTCAAGGAGTTCATCGCCCAGAAGGAGTACATCTTCCCGCCGCGTCCCTCGATGCGGATCATCACCGACATCTTCGCGTTCTGCTCGAAGGAAGTGCCGAAGTGGAACACCATCTCGGTGAGCGGCTATCATATCCGCGAGGCCGGGGCGACGGCCGTGCAGGAGTTGGCCTTCACGCTTCGCGATGGCCTGGAATACGTGCAGTGGGGTGTGGAGGCCGGGCTCGACATTGACGAGTTCGTGCCGCGCATGTCGTTTTTCTTCAACGCTCAGAGCGACTTTTTTGAGGAGATCGCGAAGTACCGCGCCGCCCGGCGCCTCTGGGCGCGCGCGATGCGCGACCGCTTCGGGGCGACGAGCGATCGGTCGTGGAAGCTGCGCTTTCACGCGCAGACGGCTGGCGTGTCGCTCACCGCCCAACAACCGTACAACAACGTCGTCCGCACGGCGCTCGAGGCGTTGTCGGCCGTGCTCGGCGGCGCCAACTCGATCCATACGAACTCCCTCGACGAGGCGCTGGCGCTTCCGACGGCCGAAGCGGCGACCCTCGCCCTGCGCACGCAGCAGATCCTTGCGCACGAGAGCGGCGTGGCGAGCGTGGTCGATCCGCTGGGCGGATCCTATTTCGTCGAGAAGCTGACCGAGGAGCTGGAGGGCGGCGCGCACGCGTACTGCGAGACGATCGACAGGATGGGCGGGATGGTGGCCGCCATCGAGCGGGGGTTCCCGCAGCAGGAGATTGCCGAGAGCGCGTACCGGTTCCAGCAGGCCGTCGAGCGCGCGGATCGGATCATCGTCGGCGTCAACGAATTCGTACAGCAGGACGGGATGCCGCTCGAGGTGCTTCGTGTCGACGAGCGCGCCGCCGACCGGCAGCTCGCCAAGCTCGCGGCGCTGAGGAAGTCGCGGAGCGCCGATGCGGTGCGCCGTACGCTCGACCAGCTGCGCCGGGCGGCCGCCACGACCGCCAATCTGATGCCGCCGGTCCTCGACGCCGTGCGGGCCTATGCCACGGTCGGCGAGATGTGCGACGCGCTGCGTGAGGTGTGGGGCGAGTACGAGGAGGTTGCCATTATCTAGGGTATGGGTAACCCAACGCTGCTTGTCGCAGATGACAGTGTCACCATCCGGCGTGTCATCGAGCTGACGTTTGCCGACGAGAACATCACGGTCGTGGCCGTCGGCGACGGCGATGAGGCCATCGAGCGCATCGAGGCCGCGCCGCCCGATATCGTGCTGGCCGACACCGGGATGCCCGGGCGGAACGGATACGAAGTGGCCGAGTACATCCGGCGGTCGCCGCGCCTGGCGCACATCCCGGTCGTGCTCTTGACCGGGGCGTTCGAGCCGGTCGACCATGCCAGGGTCGCCGCCGTGGGATGCGACGGCGTGCTGGCCAAGCCCTTCGAGCCGCAGGTCGTCGTGGCGCGCGTCAAAGAGCTGCTCTCCGGGCCGCGGGGCGCGGCGCGCTCGCGGGCTGACGATCACCCGCTTGTCAGCCCTAAGCCGAAGGCGGCCCTTGATCCGGCCGCGCTCGATAGCTATTTCGATCGCCTTCACGCGGCGTTCTCGAATCCATCGGGGACAGGCGCAGGCGAGATAGACGAGATAGACTTGTTCAGGACAGATTCGAAGGAGCCACAGATGACGAACCCGACGCCACCCCTGGCCGATGCGTTTGCGGCGCTGCTGGCCGCCGAGCAGCGCGAGCCCCTTTCGGCCTTGCCGTCCAGCTGGCCCGCCGCGGGCGGGTCTGCCGTCTCGCAGACGCTGGTTGACGAGGCCACTCGCAGGGTCCTCGAACAGCTCTCCGACCAGGTCGTGCGGGAGACTGTCACCAAGGTCGTCTCGCAGGTCGCCGAGCGACTCGTCAAGGAAGAGATCGATCGGATCAAGGGCTCGATCAAATAGTTGTCGCCATTGACCCGCCTCGATCCAGCCCGTCTGCGCCTGCCCGACAAGCCTGCCATCGAGGGACTCGAAGCCAAGTGGACCGAGCGGTGGGGGGTGTCCGGTGTGTACCGGTTCGATCGGAGCCGGCCGCGCGCCGACGTCTATGCCGTCGACACGCCGCCCCCGACCGTCAGCGGCTCGCTGCACGTGGGCCACGTCTTCTCGTACACCCACACCGACGTGATCGCCCGGTTCCAGCGCATGCGAGGCAAGGCCGTTTTCTACCCGATGGGCTGGGATGACAACGGGCTGCCGACCGAGCGGCGCGTCCAGAACTACTACGGTGTGCGTTGCGATCCGTCGCTTGCCTACGATCCCGCGTTTGCGGCGCCAGAGAAGCCGGGCAAGCAGCCGGTCTCAGTGTCGCGGCCCAATTTCATCGAGCTCTGCAATCGATTGACCGCCCAGGACGAGAAGGCGTTCGAGCATCTGTGGAGGTACCTCGGGCTGTCGGTGGACTGGTCGATGACGTACGCGACGATTGGCAAACGGGCCGAGCGCGCCTCGCAGCTGGCGTTTCTGCATCTCTTGCGCCGCGGCCTTGCCTACCAGCTCGAGGCGCCCACGCTCTGGGACGTCGACTTCCGGACGGCCGTCGCGCAGGCCGAGCTCGAAGACCGCGAGATGCCCGGCGCGTACTACCGGATCCGATTCGCTCTGCCTGATGTCGCTGGGTCTGCCGGGTCGAATGTAGTGTCCGGCTTGAGCCGGACCGTCGAGATTGAAACGACTCGTCCTGAGCTCATTCCAGCCTGTGTCGCCCTCGTGGCGCACCCTGACGATGCGCGGTATCAGCCACTGTTTGGCACCGAGGTCACCACGCCCCTCTTTGGCGTGCGGGTGCCGGTCAATCCGCATCCGCTGGCGAACCCCGAGAAGGGGAGCGGCATCGCGATGATCTGCACGTTTGGCGACGTAACGGACGTCACGTGGTGGCGCGAGCTCAATCTGGGAGTGCGCGCCATCGTGCGGCCCGATGGGCGGCTGGCGCCCGTCCGGTTCGGCGAGCCGGGCTGGGAGTCGGAGGATCCACGTCGCGCGCAGGAACGCTACGCCCAGCTGGAAGGCAAGAGCGTCGGCAAGGCGAGGGAGCAGATGGTGCAGCTGCTGCGCGACTCGGGTGATCTGATCGGCGAGCCGCGCCCGATCACGCACGCCGTCAAGTTTTACGAGAAGGGCGATCGGCCCCTTGAGATCATCACGAGCCGGCAGTGGTTCATCAAGACGATCGAGTTCCGCGAAGCCTTGCTTGCCCGCGGGCGCGAGATCGAGTGGCATCCGCCCTACATGCAGGCCAGGTACGAGAACTGGGTGAACGGCCTCAACGGCGACTGGTGCGTCAGCCGCCAGCGGTTTTTTGGCGTGCCCTTTCCGCTGTGGTACCCGATCGACGCCTCGGGCCGCGTGGACTACGGGCGTCCGATGGCGGCGCGTGAGGCCGGGCTGCCGGTCGATCCGTCAACCGATGTACCGCCCGGCTACCGCGCAGACCAGCGTGGGGCGCCGGGCGGATTCGTCGGGGATCCGGACGTCATGGACACGTGGGCCACCTCGTCGCTCACTCCCCAGATCGCGTGCGGATGGCCGGACGATCCGGATCTGTTCGCGCGGACCTTTCCAATGGACCTGCGTCCGCAGGCCCACGACATCATCCGCACGTGGCTCTTCGACACCGTGCTGCGGTCGCACCTCGAGCACGATTCGCTGCCGTGGAAGAACGCCGCGATCTCCGGCTGGGTGCTCGACCCGGACCGCAAGAAGATGTCGAAGTCGAAGGGCAACGTGGTGACGCCGCTCGCTCTTCTCGAGGAGCACGGTTCGGATGGCGTTCGCTACTGGGCCGCCAGCGGCCGGCCGGGTACCGACACGGCGTTCGACCCCAGCCAGATGCGCGTGGGCCGGCGTCTGGCGATCAAGCTGCTCAACGCGTCGAAGTTCGCACTCGGCGCGGCCGAGCCGCAGGGCGCGGTTGTGGCGCCGGTCGATCAAGCGATGCTGCGCAGTCTGGCGGCGCTCGTCGAGGAGGCGACCGAGGCGTTCGAGGCGTACGACTATGCCCGCGCGCTGCAGCGGACCGAGAGTTTCTTCTGGCGCTTCTGCGACGACTACCTCGAGCTCGTCAAGGGTCGCCGCTACGGCGACCTGGGGCCGGAAGGCGCCGCCTCGGCTAATTCAGCGTTGGCCGCGGCCCTCTCGGTCCTGCTCCGCCTGCTCGCGCCGTTTCTGCCGTTTGTCACCGAGGAAGTCTGGTCGTGGTGGCAGGAGCGGTCGATTCACCAGGCGGCGTGGCCGACATCGGCCGAGCTGCTGTCGCTCGTCGCGGACAACTCAGAGGCGACGCGCCAGATCGATCAGGCGGCGTACGAGTGGGCCACCGAAGTGCTGTTCGAGGTGCGGAAGCAGCGCTCGGAAGCCAAGCAGCCGCTGAAAGTGCCCATCACGATGGTGACCGTGAGAGCCCAACGGCGGCAGGTCGGACTGATGCCCATCGTCGAGAACGATCTGAAGTCGGCGCTGCGCGTGCAGGTGTTTATCGCGTCGGTTGGCGAGCCGCGCGAAATCGTCGTGCAGGGATACGAAGCGATTGCATTGTGATCGCGCCTCTGGACCCCGCGCTCTACCGCGACATCGTCCGCCGGGCGATTGAAGAGGACGTTGGCAGCGGCGACATCACGACGGCGGCGACCTTGTCGAGCGCCGAGCGCGCCCGCGGCGTCTTTCTCGTCAAGTCGGACTGCGTGATTGCTGGCCTTGACGTGGCCTTCGAAGTGTTCCGTCAGGTGGCAGCACAGGGGGACGACCCCTTGTTTGTGGCACGCAAGCACGACGGCGACCGATGCCGCGCTGGTCAAGCGGTGGCGGAGGTGACGGGGCCGGCAGCCGTGCTGCTGACAGCCGAGCGCACCGCGCTCAATTTCCTGCAGCGACTCTCGGGCATTGCCACCGTCGCGCGGGCGTTTGTCGACGCGGCCGGCGGACGCATCACGGTCCTGGACACACGAAAGACCACGCCGACGCTCCGCGCGCTCGAGAAATATGCGGTGCGCGCCGGCGGTGCGACGAACCACCGCGCGGGCCTCTTTGACGCCGTGCTGATCAAGGACAATCACGTCCGGCTGGCCGGCGGGGTGGCGGCGGCGGTCGACCGGATGCGCCGGCAGCGCCCGGGCCTGGCCATCGAGATCGAGGCGCAAAGTCTCGTCGAGGTCGACGAAGCGCTCGCCGCCCGCGTGGACACGATCCTGCTCGACAATCTGGGGTCTGATGAGATTCGCGAGGCCGTGCGGCGCGCGCGTGGCCGGGCCCGTACCGAGATCTCTGGCGGCGTGACACTCGATCGCATGGCGGAACTTGCCGCGACGGGCGCGGACCTAGTCTCCGCCGGCGCGCTCACGCATTCAGCGCCGGCCATCGATATCAGCTTTGAGATCGACCCGATCTGACCTCGACTCCGCCGCGCCATTACCGGCCGATCTGGCCGGGATGCTGGACCGCGCGCGCCCTCGCCTGGGTCGCCTGGGATCTCGCGTCCTGTACTTTCCGACTGTGGGGTCCACCAACGACGTCGCGCTCGCCCTTGCGAGCCACCTCGACTGTGAGGGTGCCGTCGTGCTGGCCGACGAGCAGACGTCCGGCCGTGGGCGCCGTGGCCGCGTGTGGTTCTCCCCGCCGGCGAGCGGGCTCTATGTGTCCGTCGTGTTGACGCCGGCGCGGGCCCGCACCGAGGTCGCGCGCGCGACGCGGTTGCTGACGATGGCCGCGGGCCTGGCGCTTGCCGAGGCTGTGGAGGCGTCCACTGGCCTGATCGCTGACCTCAAGTGGCCGAACGACCTGCACGTCGGCGGCCGCAAGCTCGCCGGGATCCTCGCCGAGGCGACAACAGCCGGTGAAGCCGGGGCCCCGCGATCTGTAATCGTGGGCTACGGCGTGAACGTCGGTCCCATGGCGTATCCGCCAGAGCTCGGCAATCGCGCGACAGCGCTTGAAGTCGAGCTGGGCCGGCCCGTCGATCGGGCGCTCGTGCTGATTGAGACGCTGGCCGCGCTGGCACGACGGTACGACGACCTGCTCGCCGGGCGGTTCGATGCTATTCTCGACGCGTGGCGCCGCCGCGCGCCTGACAGTGTCGGGGCGCGGGTGACGTGGGCCGATCTGTCGGGCCTGCGGTCCGGCTTCACCGACGGCATCGACGACGATGGCGCGCTGCTCGTCAGGGTCGGCGAGCGCGTCGAGCGCATCGACGCGGGCGAGGTGACATGGCTGTAGTGCGCTAGAACCTCTAGAGCCCCTGGACCAAAATGCTGTTAGCGATAGACGTCGGCAACACCAACATCGTGCTCGGCGTGTTCGATGGCGATCGACTCATCGAGAGCTGGCGCCTGGCGACGCTGCGCGAGCGAACCTCCGACGAGCTCGGTCTGGTGGTTGACGCGCTCTTCGCGCGCAGCCACCTCGACAAGCGGTCGGTAGGCGGCATCATCCTCGGATCGGTGGTGCCGCCGCTGACGACGACCTTCGGCACGATGGCCAGACGATCCTTCGGGCTCCCTGCACTCAGTATCGAGCCTGGCATCAAGACCGGCATGCCGATCCTGTACGAGAACCCCTCGGAAGTCGGGGCCGATCGCATCGTCAACGGCGTGGCGGCGTACGAGCGGTTCGGCCGATCGGCCGCCAGGCCGCTCGTCGTCGTCGATTTCGGGACGGCGACGACGTTTGACGCGATCACGGCGAGTGGAGAGTACCTCGGGGGCGCGATCTGCCCAGGCGTGCAGATCTCGGCCGACGCACTGTTTCAGCGTGCGGCCAAGCTGCCGCGCATCGACGTCCGCAAGCCGTCGCGTGTCGTGGGACGGACGACGGTCGGATCGATGGAGTCGGGATTGTTCTACGGGTACGTTGGGATGGTCGAGGGACTCGTGCGTCGTATGGGCGACGAGCTGGGCGGCCATCCGATCTCGGTCGCGACGGGCGGGCTGGCGGCCATCATCGCGCCAGAGACTCCACTCATCGAGCATGTCGAGCCGGATCTGACGCTGCACGGCCTGCGGATTGTGTGGGAACGAAACCAGTCTTGATATTGCAGATTTCAGATTGCAGATTGCAGATTACTGCCGCGAAGTCGAAGCCTACCTGTGCCGGAAGAACGACGGTCATCTGATCCGGATCGTCGGGCCCTCGTTCGATCTGGTGTCGGCCTGGGCGTCACGTGGTGTGCCACTTCGGATCGCCTGCCGGGGGATCGATCGATACGTCGAGCGCTACTACGCGAAGGGACCGCGGCGCCGGCCAGTCAGGATCGATTTCTGCGAGGCTGACGTCCTCGAGGCGTTCGATGAGTGGCGGCGCACGACGGGGTTGGCAGCAGATGCCGCGGCCGGGACCGGCAACGACGGCGACAGGTTGGGCGGCCGTCGCCTCTCGGGCCTCTCGCTGCCGGCGCACCTCGAGCGTGCGCTGCGGCGTCTGACATCGGCGCGGGCCTCGGGTGCGCTCGATGCCACCTTCGATCGCGTGCTCGACGAGGTGTCGCGGGAGCTGGATGCGGCGCGACAGACTGCGGGCGGCGTGCGCGGGGCGGCGCGACAGGCGCTCGTCGAGCGGCTCGCCGCGCTCGATCGCGAGATGCTTCGGGCGCTGCGATTGACACTCGACGAAGCATCCCGCGCCGCGCTGACACGCGAGGCCGAAGAGGATCTGACGGCCTTCCGGGCCGGGATGGCTGCCGACGTGTTCGCGCGGGCCCGCGACGCGGCCGTTGACAGACTGCTGCGCGAGCGCTTCGGGCTGCCGACGGTTGCCTTTCTCTGAGCAACGGCGCTACCACGGAGGTCACAGAGAACAAACGGAGGTCACGGCAAGAGGCCAAGAATGTATCCGTGTCCTCCGCTGTCGGATTTCATCCTCCGTGGACTCCGTGGTAGATCTTTTCATGATCTCGGCTGGAGACAACCTATCGCTCACCATCGAGAAGCCCGTGGCCGGCGGCCGGATGCTCGCCCGCCTCGACGGTCGAATCATCCTCGTATCAGGTGCGATTCCCGGCGAGCGTGTCAGGGCCCGCGTGGAGCGTGTCACGAAGGGCGTGGTGTACGCTGCCGCCGCGGCCATCGACGAGCCCTCGCGCGATCGCCGACCGGCGGCTGGCGATCCGCTGTGCGGCGGCTGTCTCTACGCGCATGTCGCGTATCCGCGCCAGCTCGATCTGAAGGCGCGGGTCGTTGAGGACGCGTTCGCGCGCGTCGGACAGCTGGCGCTGCCAGGCCCCGTTCAGGTCGTGGCGTCCCCGGAGCAGGGCTACCGGATGCGGGCGCGGCTGCACGTCCGCGGTTCTCAGATCGGCTTCTTTCGAGAAGGCACGCACGAGATCTGCGACGTGCTTCAGACCGGGCAGCTGCTGCCGGCGACCTGCGACGCGCTCGATCGGCTCGATGTCGCCAGGCGCTCGCTGGGACTCGAGGCCGTGCGGGAGATCGAGCTGGCCGAGAACCTCGATGCCTCCGCCCGCGTGGTGTACCTCGACGGCCAGGGTCCCATTGACGCGCGACAACTCGACCTGCTCGGCGCGACCCAGGGGCTGACCGGGGTGGCAGCCGCCGATGGCGTCTGCGGTGACGCGTACCTCATCGATGTTCTGACTGTCGGCAATGGGCCGCCCGTCTCGATCCGCCGCCATGTGCTGGCGTTCTTTCAGGGCAACCGGTACCTTCTCGAGGCGCTCGTCGCGCATGTCATGGGACAGCTGGCGCCCGCAGAGAGGGTCGTCGATCTCTACGCGGGCGTCGGCGTGTTCTCGATCGCGGCCGCCGCTTGTGGGGCTCGGGTCACGGCGGTCGAAGGCGACACGGTTGCGGCCGCTGACCTGCGCGTGAACGCGGCCGCGGTCGGAGACGGCGTGGTCGCGATTCACCAGCCGGTAGAAGAGTTTCTGCGCGGCGCCTCGGTGGGGGTACACACCATCATCGTCGATCCGCCGAGGACGGGCCTGTCGCGCGAGGCGCTTGAGGGTCTCGCCTCGCTCGACGCGCGACGAATCGTGTACGTGTCGTGCGATGTGGCCACGCTGGCCCGCGACACACGCCGCCTCGTCGATGGCGGCTACACCCTGGCGCGGATCGACGCGTTCGACCTGTTCCCCAATACGCCGCACGTCGAGACGGTGGCCGTTTTCGATCGGTGATCGACGATCCGCGGACGAGTCGTAGTGTCCGGCTTCAGCCGGACCGTGGATGGGTCGTAGTGTCCGGCTTCAGCCGGACAAGGATCGCATCTTGCCAGCAACAAGGTATGTTCACTGGCAACCCCGGCCACCTGAGGTCGTTCGACTACACCGGTCCGCATCGGTATTTCCTAACGTTTTGTACCAGTACGCGCCGGCATCTGTTCACAACCCGCGACCGAGTTGACCTTGTATTGATGCAGATTTTGCGAAGTGCCGCTGACGAACGGTTTGCAATTGTTGCGTACTGCTTCATGCCGGACCACGTCCATCTCCTCATCGAAGGGCAGTCCGATTCGTCGGACTGCCGTCGATTCATCGCCCGTGCGAAACAGTTCTCTGGCTTCCACTATTCGAAGGCCTTCGGTCATCGCCTGTGGCAGAGATACGGGGTCGAGCGCATCCTCCGGAGCGAAGAGGCGACCCTGGTCGCCGCGAGATATGTGCTGGAAAATCCGCTCCGGGCCGGCCTGGCCAGGTACGTGGAGGAGTACCCGTTCCTCGGCTCGACGACGCATACAGTCAGCGAGATTCTGGCGGTCGTGTCTGATATCTCCTCACGGTCCGGCTGAAGCCGGACACTACGACCCATCCACGGTCCGGCTGAAGCCGGACACTACGTACTGTCCACGGTCCGGCTGAAGCCGGATCCCGCGCGCATCGATCGTAACGTGTTACGTGGCGTCCGGCTTCAGCCGGACTTTACGGAAGCGGCGGCTTCGAGGAAGCCTTCGAACAGCGGCCGAAATTCGCCGGTGCGCCAGAAGTTCTCCGGATGCCACTGGACCCCGAGACAGAAACGCCGGCTCGAATCCTCAATCGCCTCGATGAGGCCGTCGGGCGAAGTGGCCGAGACGCGGAACCCGCGGGCGACATCCTTGACCGCCTGATGATGCCGGCTGTTCACGTCGCACGTGTCGGCGTCGCTCAGCCGCTCGCGCATCAGCTTCGAGAGCAGGGAATCCTTCTCGATCCACACTTCATGGGCCAGCGAGTACGGCTGGTTGGGCGGCACCGTCAGGCCGTGCGACACCGATCCGGTGACCTGCGACGGCACGTCCTGTACGAGCGTGCCCCCACAGGCGACATTGAGCACCTGAATGCCTCGGCAGATGCCGAAGATGGGCAGGTCGCGCTCGCGCGCGGCGGTGACGAGCCCAATCTCGAATTCGTCGCGCGCCGGATCGACGTCCTTCACGGTGGGGTGCGGGGCTTCCCCATACTGCCCGGGGACCACATCGTCGCCCCCGGTCAACAGGAGCCCCTCGACGCCCGTCAGCGCGGCCTTCAGGCCCATGGACGGCTCGAGAATCCGAACCTCACCCCCGACGTGCAGGATGGCCTGCCGATAGTCCTCGATCTTGCGACAGGACGTAATACCGATCAGAGGCATATCAAGTCTCAAGTCCCAAGTTTCAAGTCTCATGGCCAGCCTTGAGACTTCAGACTTGAGACTTACACTCCGCTACATTCGCACTGGTACTTCTATCCCCATCACATCCAGTGCGCGCGTCAGCTGCTGGCGGAAGTATCCCCCCCCCACGGCGCGCCAGCCTCTCCGGTGCGCCTGTTCCTCGTTAATGACGGGGTAGCGGTGATAGAAGGCGTTGAAGAGCTGCGCCAGGCCGAAGGCATACTTCGCGAGCACCGAGAACTCCAGCGAGCGAACGACCTGGTCAACGATCTCATCGAGGCGCGCGGCTTCAAGGACGAGCGCCCAGAGGTCGCTCGACTCGCCGGTCAATTCTTCGGCCGAGAGCTCGTCGAGCCCTCGTGCCAGGTCGGCGTCAGTCAGTCCTTCGCGCTCCCGCAGCTTGTGGAAGATGTTGTTGGCCCGCACGACGGCGTACTGGAGGTACGGACCAGAGTCGCCCTCAAAGCTCAGGGCCTCCTCGATGTCGAACACGATGATCTTGCCCCGCGAGTACTTCAACATGAAGTACCGGATCGCCGCGACCGCGATTTGAGACGCGACCAGCCGCCGCTCGTCAGGCGAGAAATCGGGATTTCGTTTGGCGACCTCGGTCGAGGCCTTGTCGGTGAGTAGATCGAGCAGGTCGTCGATCTTCACGCCCAGACCCAGACGGCCCGACACATCAACGAAAGGTTTGTGGGCCCCCTCGGTGCCAGGCGTGATGTGGTAGCCGAGCTCACGTGCCGTCGCGTGTGACAACGCGACCATCTCGTAAGAGAAGTGAATAGCGTTATCGGCCTCGCGCTGGTGGCCGAGCGTGCGAAGCGCCTGTACGAGGAGCGCCTGGAGGTACGCCTGCCGCGAGTCGATGACGTTGTATGTGCGCTTCGCGCGGCCAAACGTCGGAGCGGCCGCGTCGCCCTTCTCGGACGTCGTCGACCATAGGGGACGG
>MELA01000124.1 GCA_001767495.1 Acidobacteria bacterium RIFCSPLOWO2_12_FULL_65_11
TCTAGTCCGGCTGAAGCCGGACACTACGTACGTGGTTGATGTGGTTGAGGTTGGTGGTTGATGGGGTGGTTTGATGGGGTGGTTTGATGGGGTGGTTGATGGGGTGGTTGATGGGGTGGTTGATGGGGTGGTTGATGTAGTGTCCGGCTTCAGCCGGACCTGATCACTGGCGGTCAATCCAATCAGGGGGAAGGCCCGCGACTCCCGTCCACAGCAGCGCAACACCGGTCGCTCCGAGGATCAGGCTGAGGCCGCCCACCCACCACGCGTCGTAGCGACCGCTCCACTCCAGCCACGCCGCGGGACCGGCGAACGCCGCACCGACTGTGATCGCCGCCACGCGCCTGCGAACCAGTCTGAGAATCACACCCCTGGCGCGGCGAAGCATGAGACAGCATAGCCCGCCAACGAGAGGCATCACGAACCACCGTGACAAGAGGGATGACGAGGGCTACCATGGCGGCGTGGGTCTGACGCATATCAGGGCGCGCATCGCCAACCCGGCGCGGCCGCGACGGACAGCCAGTGTGAGGTTCCTCGTCGACTCAGGCGCGGTCTATTCGGTCGTCCCGGCACCTATCCTGCGGCGCCTCGGGATTCAGGCTCACAGCTCGCGGACCTTCATCCTCGCGGACGGCACCGAGATCACTCGCGGCGTCGGCGATGCCACGTTCGTGATCGACGGGCAACGGGCCGCATCTCCCGTCATCTTCGGCGAGAAGGATGACGCCGCGCTCTTGGGCACGGTTTCATTGGAGTCACTGGGATTGGTCCTGGACCCCATGAAGCGGATCCTTCGTCCGCTGCCAATGGTGCTCGGTCACCTCCGCCCTCCACGCCGCATATAATCCATCCACTCTCCGCCTGGCGCTACGGCGTTTTTCACAACGCCGTAGTACGTAGTGTCCGGCTTTAGCCGGACCAGCGGGCGGTCCGCCTGAAGGCGGACACTACAGCGTTGTGAAAAGCGCATCAATCCCAGGTACGCGTCTCGGCCCATATGAAGTCGTCGCCCTCATCGGCGAGGGCGGCATGGGCCAGGTGTATCGCGCGCGACACGAAGCTCAACCGCGACGTCGCGCTGAAGGTTCTGCCGGATCTCTTCGTCAACGACCCCGAGCGGCTCGCACGGTTCAAACGCGAGGCGCAGGTGCTCGCCTCGCTCAATCATCCCAACACCGCGGCCATTTACGGGTTCGAGGACTCGGGCCCTTCGACAGGCTCAGGGCAGGCGGCGGTGGCGATCGTCATGGAGCTCGTCGAGGGCGAGACGCTGGCGGCAAGATTGGCTCAGGGCTCACGGCTCAGGGCTCATGCTGGCCCAGGGCTCAGCTCAGGGCTCCAGACAAGATGTAGGGCGGGTCCTTTCGGACCCGCCGAAACAGGACGCCGGTCTGCACATCACCGACGCCCTGTCGTTCGCGCGACAGATCGCCGATGCGCTCCAGGCCGCGCACGAGAAGGCCATCGTCGATCGCGACCTCAAGCCCGCCAACATCGCCATCACCCACGAGGGCCAGGTGAAGGTGCTCGACTTCGGACTGGCGAAGGCCGTCGAAGTGGCGGGCGGCGCGGCCGATGCGGATCTCACGCAGTCACCGACGCTGACCTTCGGCGGCACGAGGGCGGGCGTGATTCTCGGGACGGCGGCCTACATGAGCCCCGAGCAGGCCAAGGGCCGCGCGGCGGACCGGCGAAGCGACGTCTGGGCGTTCGGGTGCGTGCTGTACGAGATGCTGACCGGCACGCGCGCTTTCGGCGGCGACGACATCTCGGACACGCTGGCCGCGGTGCTGCTCCGCGAGCCGGACTGGGCCGCGATTCCGCCGTCGGTCCCTGCCGCAATTCGCACGCTCGTGCGGCGGTGTCTCGAGAAGGATCGCAAGCGGCGGATCGCGGATATCTCGACGGTGCTCTTTGTGATCGACGGCCCCGCGATGGTCGGCACCGCGCTTCCAACAGAGGCCGGCCAAGCGGCCGGACCAGTCACCCTGGCCAAGGCGAGACCGTATGGCTGGGCCGTAGCCGGAGTATTCCTCCTGACGACGATCGCGCTCGGTGCGGTGACGTTCGTGCGACGAGCGCCCGTTGACGCGCAGACCACACGGTTTGTTGTGTCGTTGCCGGACGGATTGAACGTGACCACCAACTTCGCGCTGACGGCGGCGCCGGGAGCATCACCTGCACCGCTGACGATCTCACCAGACGGACGTCGGATCGCGTTGTTGGCGAACACGACGACGGGCCGTAGCCGGCTGTGACTGCGCGCGCTCGACACGCTGGAGTCGGAGGAGCTGCCCGGCACTGACGGCGCCTCCGGGCCGACCTGGTCGCCCGACAGAGCCTATCTCGTATTCACCTCGAACCGGACGTCGAATGGTGACTTGTACCGAAAGGCTTCCACTGGAGTGGGACTGGAGGAGGCGATCCTCCAAGCGGAGGGGAACCAGCTCTCATACAGTTCGTCTCGCGACGGCCGGCAGTTGATCTACCAGACGCCGGGACAGGCCGGAGCAAGCGACCTCTCCGTCTTGCCGCTTACGGGGGACAAGCGGCAGCCGTATCCATTCCTGCAAACGCGTTTCAACAAGGTTGGCGGGAGATTCTCGCCAGACGGGCGCTGGATCTCGTACACGTCCAACGAGTCCGGCCAGCCGGAGGTACACGTTGCACCATTTCCTAACGCCGACAGCAAGTCGGTGATCTCCACAGGGGGAGGAACGTTCTCACGCTGGAGCCGCGACGGAAGGCAGATTCTCTACGCCGATCCGAGCAACAGGCTGATGGCCGCCGACGTGGACGGGCGAGGGGCCACCTTCAGAGTTGGTGCGGTCAGGCCTCTGTTTCAAAGGACAGGACTCGGCGCGGCTACGGGTAGCAGCCGCGGGAACGCGCCTCGAAAGAGTCTCACCTTATTTAATGCTAAACTCAAGGCCATATTTGGTGCCTTCCTGGAGTCTCCATGTCCATCCATCTCACCGATGACATTCGATCCGTCACGGACCTGAAGCGAAACACGCGGGAGATCCTCCGGCAGATCTCTCACACCGGGCGTCCTGTTGTCGTCACGGTCAACGGCAAGGCGGACGCCGTGCTGATGGACGCCAGGACGTACGAACGGCATCTGCGCGCGGCGAACATGGCGCGCCTGGTGGCGGCGGGTGAGGAAGACGTCGCAGCCGGTCGCGTGCGGCCCATGCGACGGTTTCTGACGGAATTCAGGCGTGCCCGCAAGATTCCTCGTTAGGATTGCCCGGACGGCCGAAGCCGACACCGAGGACCTCTGGAACTTCATTGCGCAGGACAACCCGGACGCGGCTGACCGTTTCGTGCAGGAGCTACTCAAGCAGGTCGCCACGCTGGAACGATTCCCCGCCCGGTGCGCACTCATCCAGGAAAACGAGCTGATGGGCACCACCTACCGGCATCTTCTCTACGGTGACTATCGAACCGTATTTCGCATCTCCGGCCACGCGGTGTTCGTGCTTCGCATCGTCCACGGAAGCCGGCTGCTGGACAGCTCGATGTTCGACCAAGCCTCGCAGTCCTTTTAAGTTTTCAGTTTTGACTTTTCACTTCTGTACCCTCGCGTCCCAGGCGGTATAATCACCGCGCTCGCCCGAAGATGCCGCTCAGTCCAGGTACGCGTCTCGGCCCGTACGAAGTGGTCGCCCTCGTCGGCGAGGGCGGGATGGGCCAGGTGTATCGCGCGCGCGACACGAAGCTCAACCGCGACGTCGCGCTGAAAGTTCTTCCCGAGGCGTTCGTCAACGACCCCGAGCGGCTCGCACGCTTCAAGCGCGAGGCGCAGGTACTCGCCTCGCTCAATCATCCCAACATCGCCGCGATTTACGGACTCGAGGATTCCGGCAGCGTGCAGGCGCTCGTCATGGAGTTCGTCGAGGGCGAGACGCTGGCGGCAAGATTGGCTCAGGGCTACAGACAAGACGTAGGGCGGGTCCTTTCGGACCCGCCGAAACAGAACGCATCGCCATCAAGCGCCGGGCTGCATATCACTGACGCCCTGTCATTCGCGCGCCAGATCGCCGATGGGCTCCAGGCCGCGCACGAGAAGACGGTCACCCACCGCGATCTCAAGCCGGCGAACATCGCGATCACGCCCGAGGGCGTGGTGAAGGTGCTCGACTTCGGCCTCGCGAAGGCGATGGGCCCGGCCGGTGGCGCACATCCTTCGGAGATGACGAACTCGCCGACCTTGAGCCTCGCGGCGACGCGGGCGGGAGTGATTCTCGGGACGGCGGCGTACATGAGCCCCGAGCAGGCCAAGGGGCGCGAGGCCGATCGGCGGAGCGACATCTGGGCGTTCGGCTGCGTGCTCTACGAGATGCTGACGGGCACGCGCGCGTTTGGCGGCGAGGACATGTCGGACACGCTGGCCGCGGTGCTGCTCCGCGAGCCGGACTGGGCGGCGCTGCCGGCGTCGGTCCCTCCCGCGATTCGCACGCTCGCGCGGCGGTGTCTCGAGAAGGATCGCAAACGGCGGATCGCGGATATCTCGACGGCGCTCTTTGTGATCGACGAGCCGGCGATGGTCGCCGCGGCTGTGCCCGCGGCCGAGCTGCCTGCAGCGGCTCCGTCTGATCTGAGGGGTAGCCCTCGCACATGGATGGGCTGGGCCCACGGCCGCCGTACTCCTTGTCACGACAGTGGCGCTCGGCGCGACGATGTACCTGCGACGCGCGCCTGAGGAGTCGGAAGTGGTCCGCTTTCTTATTTCTCCGCCGGAGGGGTGGACGCTACCGCAAATCAGCCCCCAAAGCACAGTGGTCGCCGCTCCGGTAGCTGTTTCGCCAGACGGCCGTCGGATCGCATTCATCGCCGTCGGCGCAGACGGCACATCTCAGCTTTGGATCCGCTCGCTCGACACCCTCGGCGCGCAGGCGCTTCCGGGGACCGAGCGCGGTGCCTCGCCATTTTGGTCGCCTGACAGCCGCTCCCTTGGGTTTTTTGCCGACGGGAAGCTCAAGAGGATCGACATCTCCGGTGGCCCGACGCGTACGGTGTGCGACGTCGTAGACGGTCGAGGTGGTTCATGGAGTCGAGACGGGGTGATCGTGTTCAACCCGGGCATTGCGTCGCCACTCCAGAAGGTCTCCGCGGGGGGTGGCGTGCCCAGCGTTGCGACAGAGCTTGGGCAGGGCGAGGGCGATCACCGACAGCCCTTCTTCCTGCCAGACAGTGGCCGCTTCCTCTATCTGGCTACGGCCGCCGGGGACGCGACGTCGGTTTACGTGGCGTCGGTCGATTCTACGGAGCGCAAGCTGCTCGTCACGGTCGATTCGAGTGAGGTCGTCTACAGTCAGAGCCACTTGCTCTTCGTGCGCGAGACGACGCTCATGGCACAGGCGTTCGATACCCAGCGCCTCGAACTGACGGGCGAGCCGTTTCCGATTGCCGAACAGATTCAAATGAACGGCGGCGGCACGCCGTACGCGATCTTCTCTGCCTCGGCGAACGGAACGTTGGCGTATCAGGCGGGAGCTTCCGCAGGCGGCTCCCAACTTGTCTGGCTCGACCGTACGGGGAAGCGGACCGGCACCTTGGGGGATCCGGCCGGATACCGCGACATTCAGCTCGCCCCGGATGGGAAACGCGTGGCAGTCGCCATTGCGGCATCGGTTGGGTCGAGCGATATCTGGCTCTACGACGTCGCGCGCGGGCTCAGGGCGCGCTTCACGTTCGATGCGGCAAGCGAATTCACTCCCGTGTGGTCGCCCGACGGCGCCAGCGTTGTGTTCAGATCAAATCGCAAGGGGCCTAACAACCTCTATCGGAGGGTCGCGAGCGGCGCCGGATCCGACGATGTGGTACTTGAAGACAGTTCCCAGAAGTTTCCCACGAGCTGGTCTCCGGACGGCCGATCGCTTCTGTATACCAACACCGGATCGAGCAACGATCTGTTCGTCCTCCCCATGGCCAACGATCGCCCCGCGACCGGTTCCGAGGGGCGAAAGCCGATTCCGTTCCTCCAGACACCGTTCAACGAGGGCAATGGCCAGTTCTCACCCGACGGCCGGTGGGTCGCCTACCGTTCCAATGACTCCGGTGCCGGCCCCTTCGAGATCTACGTTGTCCCCTTCCCGGGGCCCGGCGGAAAATGGCTGGTGTCGACGGCCGGCGGCGATTTTCCGCGATGGCGGCGCGACGGCACTGAGATCTTCTATCTCGCGACCGATAGCACGCTGATGGCGGCCTCGGTGAACGGAAAGGGATCGAGTTTCGAGGTCGGCGCCGTCACGGCGCTCTTTCAGATGCGCCGAGGTGGGCCAGGCTGGCCGTACGACGTCTCGCCCGACGGCCGGCGCTTTCTCGTCAACGCTCTCCCGGAACAGCAGGACACCTCGACGCCGATCACGGTCGTGATGAACTGGCAGGCAGCCTTGAGCCGCCGCTGAGCGCGCAGGCGCGAAGCGGCCGCGAGCGGGGGTGGGGCCCCGCGAGCAGTAAATAGATGCCCTGCGGAAGTGAAAAGTTAAAACTGAAAACTTAAAAGGACAGGGCTACGACAGCATCCGTGGGAACGCGCCTCGGAGACGTCCGGGATGAAATACTAATTGACCGGCCGCCAGCGCGCGTGTCGCCTCGTCCGCAGTGCCGGTGAAGAGATGGCCTTCGCCGGTGACGACGCACGTGCCGGCGGTGTCGCCGGGCAGCACGTTGACGATCCGCCGAGCCTCGTCGAGCACGGCTCTCCACCGTCTCGACAGGTCGCCCGCGTCCGGTGGCGGGCCGTCCCACGCCAGTTCCGCCACTTCTTCGGCTGAGTAGCGGCCCGTTCGGCCCGCCTGCTCGATAATCGCCGCCGGGCTGAAGCCGGGGTCCTTGCCGCTGGCGGCCCACGCCAGATAGCCGAGCGGCTGCAATCGCTCGGCGCTGTAGATCACGTCCACCCAGTCGCGCACCTCGAGGCGTCCGACGAGCGCGAGAACCTTGTTCGTGGCCAGATCGAAGGCGTGAAGCACGAGGCCGAGCTCTGAATGGCGAACCAGCGGGAAAAAGCGAAACGCGCTGTCGCGCGCCCATTCGAGACGAACCGATTCCTCCGGCGTCCCTACTTCGGCTTCAACGTACGACGGTCAGTCGTCGCTGGAGTGCTGTAAGAGCCATTGGCGCAAGGCGGCCGCCTCAACGTACGCGTCGCGATCGCCGTGGCGCTGAATCTGATCGAGCGCGCGTAACTGCCCGCGGCGCAACGTGGGATACAGATCGGCGCGCAGGAACCAGAGCGCGCGCGTCCGGTACCGGTCAATCAGCCGATTGATCGCGGCCTCGACGGATTCGCGGTTGGTGGACACGAAATGAATTGTACACGGGCGCGGGACGAACTTCGCATCTTGACTTTCTACACGCCGACGGCGTGGAAGCCGGCGTCGACCATCACCACTTCGCCGGTGATGCCGCGCGAGCCGGGGCCGAGGAGGAAGACCGCCGCGTCGGCCACCTCGCCGAGCTCGACGTTGCGCCGAAGCGGCGCGCGCTCTCGGTAAACCTGGAGAATCTCCGAAAAACCCGAGATGCCGGCCGCCGCGAGCGTCTTGATGGGGCCGGCCGAGATCGCGTTGACGCGAATGTTCTTCGGCCCAAGATCGCTCGCCAGATACCGGACCGATGCTTCGAGCGCCGCTTTCGCCACGCCCATCACGTTGTAGTTCGAGAAGACCCGCTGGCTGCCGAGATACGTCAGCGTGAGGACGCTCCCGCCGCCCCGCCGCTCCATCAACGGCAGAACGGCCCGCGTCAGCCCGATGAGCGAGTAGGCGCTGACGTCGAGCGCGATCCGAAAGCCTTCGCGCGAGGTCTCGACGAATGGATTCGTCAGCTCGGGCCGCGGCGCGAACGCCGCACCATGCACCAGGAAGTCGAGTCCGCCGAACTCGCGATCGATCGTCGAGGCGAGATTCGCCAGCTGCTCGTCGCTCGCCACGTCGCACGGCGCGACGACGGCGTTGGTCAGGGTCGCTGCCAGCTCGCGCACGTTCTCTTCGAGCCGCTCGGTTTGGTACGTCAGCGCGAGCCTGGCGCCGGCGGCGGCGGCAGCCTGCGCGATCGCCCACGAGATCGATCGTTTGTTGGCGACACCAACGACGAGGCCGAGTTTGCCGGAGAGATCAGACATCTGTCGTTCGTAGGTTCGTAGGTTCGTAGGTTCGTAGGTGCTTAGGTGCTTAGGTGCCTGAGTGCTTAGGTGCCTGGGGCTGAATTCCAACTTTTAACTTTTCAGCTTTGACTTTTCACTTTGGCCGTCTTCGTCCCGGCCCATGGCGCCGCCCTGGGCGGGATAGGTGATCCCCATGGGGTGGCCGGCCGCCCCCTGGTCGCTGGCCGCCGCCGTGCGGGGATCCTCCACCCACGTTCCCGTTCGATCGGGTGCCGAAGAACTGCTGGCCTCCCCGCTGATTTCGCGGGCGGAAGCGGCCGGGCCGGCCGCCAGGCTGACGGATCGTGAACTCGGGGATCGGCCGCGCCGGTGGCGGCTGTCCCTCCGGCCGCGGCAGCGACGCGCGAATCAGTGGCCGATGGACGGGACCTTCTTCCTTATCTGCCTCTCCTGCATCTTCTTCGCCCGGTAGTTGTTCGCCGGCGTCGGCCGCCGCGTCGCGACCCGCCGCCGCTCCGAGCGGCGGCTCGCTATCGTTCGGCGGCGCCCCCGACACCGGGCCTTCGGGGCGTTGGGATTCGTCCGGCACGTCGTGCACGACGCGTTTGGGCGCGCCCGCCGCCACCTGCCCATACAACGCGGCCGACGACTCGGGCTTCTTCCGCAGCCGCGGCACCTTCGCACGCTTGTATTCGTGCTCGGTGTCGCAGGCCGTGCAGCGCGTCTGTTTCACCTCCGGCCCGACCATGGCGACAATGGCGTGATTGGTGACCCGACGCTCGCGCGGACAGTAATCGTCCAGGGTGTCACCAAGCCGAAGCTGGCGCTGCTCCATCCAAAAAATCTCCCGAGCCGGTTTCAAATACCCTGCAGCATGCGCTGCGACGGGTCACATACGTTTCCCGAAGGAAACCGCTGGAGGGGAAGATGTGCGAAAGGCGAAGCAGATCTTAGCAGAGCTGGTTTCGAAGTGGCAATAGGGCCTTCTCCCCTACGCCATCGCACGGGTCAGCCAGCGCCGAGCCTCCGCCAATCGCGCGTCAACCGCCGCCGGTGAGGTCGACTGCGGCGTGCGCTTGGCGGCCACCGAGGCGCGCGGCGTGACGCAGGTGATGATATCGGCCCCAAACAGGGGGCTGGCGCTCTGCCACTCGGCCAGTGAGAGCGACGTGAATTCCCGGCCTTCAGCCACCAGTCTGCGTACAAGCTCGCCGACAATCTCGTGCGCCCGGCGGAAGGGCACGCCCCGGCCGACCAGATAGTCGGCCACATCGGTTGCCAGCAGCATGCCCGACGCCGCCGACTCCATCCGGTCACGGTTGAGCGCCAAGCTGGCGACCACCGACTGGATGACGGCGAGACAGCCTGTCAGCGTGTCTTCGGCATCGAATAGGCCCTCCTTGTCTTCCTGCAGGTCCTTGTTGTACCCGCTCGGCAGGCCCTTGAGCGTCGTGAGCAACGCGACCAGGTGTCCGAGTGCGCGCCCCGACTTGCCACGGACGAGCTCGAGCGGATCGGGGTTTTTCTTCTGCGGCATCATGCTGCTGCCCGTGCTGAGCGCGTCGGCCAGATCGAAGAAGCGATGCTCGTCGCCGGAAAGAATAATGATGTCCTCCGCCAGCCGGCTCAGATGCACCATCGTGAGGGTGCAGGCGTAGAGAAACGACGCGGCAAAGTCGCGGTCTGAGGACGCATCGATGCTGTTGTGCACGACGCGCGAAAAACCGAGCTCGCGGGCCAGCCCTTCGACATCGATGGCGTAGCTCGTGCCGGCAATGGCGCCGCTCCCCAGCGGCAGCGCATCGCTTTCCTCGCGCGCGGCGTCGAGCCGCCCGTAGTCGCGCCGAAGGGCCGCCACGTGGGCTAGAAAGAAGTGCGCGACGAGCACCGGCTGGGCCGGGCGAAAGTGCGTGAACGAGGGCATCAGACCATCACCAGCCGCCGACGCCCGTTCGACCAGCGCTTCGACCACGCCGGCGACGACACGCTGGAGCAAGGGGATCCGGCGCCGCAGGTACAGACGGAGATCGACCGACACCTGCTCGTTGCGCGATCGGCCCGTGTGCAGGCGGCGGCCGAGATCGCCGAGCCGTTCGACGAGGAGCCGCTCGACAAAGCTGTGGACGTCTTCGTCGGGTCCGTCGACCGACGCCGGATTGCTCCGGCCGCGTTCGAGGATGTCGGCGAGTTCCCGTTCGAGCCGACGAGCCTCGTCCGGCGCGAGCACGCCAGCCTTTGACAGTGCCCGCGCCCACGCGATGCTCCCCGTCACATCGTCTTCGAACAGACGCCGGTCGAACCGGAACGACGCGCCGAACTCGAATGCGGCGGCGTCTGGCGCGCCGGCAAAGCGTCCTGACCAGAGGGTGGTCGTCATCAGGCGTTCACCTTAGCTGGCGAGCGGCTGGACGCCTCTGCGCCTTCGGCGCTTCGGCGAGCCTGGCCGAAGCTTGAAGAGCGAAGGCCAGTGGCTAGGCCGACGACCTGGCAGTCGCCCTTGAACAGCTTCAGGCGGATGGCGCCCGTCACGTGCTCCTGCAACTTCTGAACGTACGCGTCCAGCGCGTCACGAAGCGGTGTGAACCAGAGTCCGCTGTGGACCATCTCGCCATACTGATGCGACATGGGGTCGGCGTCGTTGGTCACCCTCCGCTGCAGCTCCCGGTGGGCAGCGTGCAGGACAGTGGCGGCGGGCGCTTCGTAGGCCTCGTCGACACGGCCGACGCCGTGCGAGCCGGCGATGGTGCCGAGGTTGGCGATGAGATCGACGAGCGGCATCGCCACGCCGTTGATAGCGGTCGGCTCGCCCCGCTCGAAGAGGATCTCCACGTAGGCCGGTTCATTGGGACAGCTGGCGGGAGATTCGGTCAACGTGTCAAGACTCTCGGCCAGAATCGGGATGCCTCGGGATCGAGCGTACGCGATTTCGGCGGGCCGGGTCATTCCCCAGTCGCGCACCGGCGCGATTACGGAGAGCTGCGGGCGAAGGCTGCGGACGGCGACGTCCAGCGCCTCCCGATCGGCACCCGATCCCGCGGACCCGTGGGCCACGGCGGCAGCCTGCTCGATGCCCGCAATCTCGACGAGCTTGCTGGCGATGAGCAGTCGCCCCAGCGCCTTGGCCATCGGAGAGCGGTTCTCCTGGAGGGCGTCGGCCTTGAGCGCACGCAGGACGTACTCGCGCGCGAACTCCTCGCGAACGTCGAGCACGTGCGCCCTGGCCGCGCCGGCCGCGAGCGCCCGGTCCCGCACGTCCTCGAGCTCCTTCCCCTGACCCATGTCCAGCGTCACGGCCACAATCTGGGCGTGGTACTTCTCGGCCAGCCAGGGGATGGCGACCGACGTGTCGAGCCCGCCTGAATACGCCAAGACGATTCGTTCCATCGTGATCCTTGTCGTGCTTAAGGGCTTGGGCTCTTCCCAAGCACCTCTATCTTTCCGCGTACGCCTCCAGGCGGTTCGCGAGCGCCGCCGCGCGCCGGGCGTCGCGCGCGATGATGAGAATCGTGTCGTCGCCCGCAATCGTGCCCGCGGATTCCGAGAGCTGTGCGCGATCGAGAGCCTCGGCGAGCGCCTGCGCCTGCCCCCTGCCGGTTCGGATGACGACCAGCTGCTGGACGCGCTCCACGCGGCGGAGAAACTCGCCCGCCGCGCGCTCGAGGGCCGTCTGGGCCGTCTCCGGGTTCGAGGTGTCCACACCGGCTCGCTGATAGGCTCCGTCGCCGGCCCGCTTGACAAGCCCAAGGTCGGCGATATCGCGCGAGATGGTCGCCTGCGTCGCGTTGAAGCCCCGCTGCCGCAGGCGGCGCCGCAGCCGCTCCTGGCTGTGCAGCGGCTCGCGATCGATCAGGTCGAGGATGACGGCTTGCCGACGGGCCTTCATGCGGTTCGAGTCGGATGATTATACATGGATATCTGTTGATTCGAACGCGCTGGTGATGTATAAATATGCTCTTTAATGCATACAGTCTTGCATCCCAAGCGTGGCCCCGCCGGTGTCGTGGCGTCCCAAAGCTCCCTCACCCGCGTCGCCGTCGCTGGCGCGACCGGCTATGCCGGCCAGGAGCTGGTCCGGCTACTCGCACGCCATCCGGCTGTGCAGCTGACGGCAGCGATGGCCTCGGGGACGAGCTCGACGCCCCGGCGCCTGCCGGCCCTGGCGCGACTATGGGACGGCGTCGTGAGGCCGCTCGCGCCCGACGCCCTCGCGGCCGAGGCCGACATCGTCTTTCTGGCGCTGCCGGACCAGGCGGCCGCCGAGCTGGCGCCGTCGCTCGTCGATGCCGGCGTGCGGGTCATCGACCTTTCCGGCGCGTTTCGCCTGCGCGAGGCGGCTCAGCGCGCCCGGTGGTATCCGGAGACTCACCGCATGCCCGAAGGCGTCGCCTACGGGCTGACCGAACGCGAGCGCGACCAGGTAGCGGGGGCGCGGCTGGTGGCTAATCCGGGCTGCTACCCGACGTCGGCGCTCCTCGCGCTTGCGCCGCTTCTCTCCGCCGGGCTCCTCGTCTCCGGCACCGACATCATCGTCGACGCCAAGTCGGGCGTCTCGGGCGCCGGGAAGACGCCTTCCGAACGGACGCATTTCTCCGAGTGCCACGGCAGCATGGCGGCCTACGGGGTGTTCAACCACCGCCACGGCGCCGAAATCGAGCAGGGCGCCGGCAGACGCGTCACGTTCACGCCCCATTTGGCGCCGCTCGATCGGGGCATCCTGTCGACGATTTACGTCCGCGTCGCGCCCGGAACAACCGATGAGACGCTGGCCGACACGTACGAGCGCGCCTACGCCGGCCAACGCTTTGTCCGGATCACCGGCTCGGCGCTACCCGAGATCAAGCACGTCGCCCACACGAACTTCTGCGACATCGGCTGGCGTGTGGATCCATCGGGCCGCGTCATCCTGGTGTCGGTCATCGACAACCTCCTCAAGGGTGCGTCGGGCCAGGCCGTTCAGAACATGAACGTCATGCTGGGAGTCGACGAGCGCACGGGATTGCTGTGAGCGAGTCGACTAGGCCCCTGGTTCTCAAGTTTGGCGGCGAGCTGTTGGAGGACCGCTCGCATCTTGCGACGGTCGTCTCGGCGATCGGGACCATGGCCGCCCAGAGGCTGCCGCTCGTTGTCATTCATGGGGGCGGGAAGGAGATCGACGCGGCGCTCAAGGCGGCCGGCATCCAGAAACATCAAGTGGATGGCCTTCGCATTACGGACGAAGCCTCGCTCGGCGTCGTCGTCTCGGTCCTCGGAGCGGTCAACACGCGATTGGTCGCTGCGCTGACAGCCGCCGGTGTTGCTGCCGTGGGCTTGACGGGCGCCGATGGCGGCTCCGGTCTCTCAGACCCGGCCCCGCCGCATCGTACCGTGGACGGTCGGCTGATCAACCTGGGCAAGGTTGGCGTGCCGAGCGCCCGGTCCGATACGAAGCTGTTGATGACGCTTCTCCGCAACGGATTCGTGTCCGTGGTGGCCTGCATCGGCATCGGTGGCGACGGCCAACTGCTCAACGTCAACGCAGACACCCTGGCGAGCCACCTCGCCGTCCGGCTTGGCGCCCAACGGCTCGTGATCGCTGGCACGACGCGTGGCGTCCTGGGCAGCGATGGCAAGACAGTTCCGGTCCTCGATGCCGGCGCGATTGCCGAGCTGGTCAACGACCGGACGGCGACCGCCGGCATGGTGGCGAAGCTCAAGGCCTGCGAGCGCGCGCTTGTCGGCGGGGTCGACGAAGTGGTGATCGTGGACGGGCGGGACGGACCAGCACTCGAAGCCGCAGCCACGGGTGCGGTGCCGGCGACTGCCACGCGCCTGGGCCTGAAGCATCTGGTCAGTTAACTATGCAGACGACGACCACAGACGAAGTGCAGGCGCGCGAGGCGCGACACATCCTGCAAACCTACCGGCGATCGCCGGTGACCTTTGTGCGCGGTCAGGGCGTGCGCTTGTGGGACGCCGAAGGCCGTGAGTATCTCGATCTGCTCTCGGGCATCGGCGTCGCGTCGCTCGGCCACGCGCACCCCGGCCTGGCACGCGCGATCGCCGATCAAGTCCAGACCCTCATCCACACGTCCAATCTGTTCTTTCACCCGCTGCAGGGCCAGGTGGCCGAGCGTCTCGCGAAGCTGTCGGGGCTGCCGCGCGCATTTTTCTGCAACAGCGGCACCGAAGCGGTCGAGGCCTGCCTCAAGTTCGCGCGACGCTACTGGTACACGCGCGGCGAGCCCCGGACCGACATCGTCGCGCTCGAGGGATCGTTCCACGGGCGGACGTTCGGCGCCTTGTCGGTGACCTCCGACGAGCACTACCGCGCTCCGTTCGCGCCGCTGCTGTCCGGTGTCACGTTCGTGCCGGCCAACGATGCGAAGGCGCTGGCCGCCGCCGTGACAAAGTCCACCGCGGCGATCATCGCCGAGCCCATACAGGGTGAAGGGGGCGTCAGGCCGCTCGCTCCGTCGTTTGCCGCCGCGATCATGGAAGCGTCGGCGAGAACCGGAGCGCTCGTCATCGCTGATGAAGTGCAGAGCGGTCTTGGCCGCACGGGGCGTCCGTTTTATTTCACTCAGATCGGTCTCGCGCCTCACCTCATCTCCATCGGGAAAGCGCTTGGCAGTGGCGTGCCGGTCGGCGCAGCGCTCGTCAGTCAGCAGGTTGCGGACACGATCGCGTTTGGCGATCACGGGAGCACGTACGGCGGCAATCTCCTCGCGTGTCGTGCCGCGCTGTGCTTCCTCGACGAGCTGGTCGGCGGCGGCCTCATCGCGCACGTGGGACGCGTGGGCCGGCACATGGAGCAGCGGCTGAAGGCCCTCGCCGCCAAACACGCGATGGTCCAAGAAGTTCGCGGCGTGGGCCTGATCTGGGGCCTACAGCTCACGCGAGACGCGGCGCCCGTCGTGCCCGCCGCGCTCGCACGAGGTGTGATCGTCAATCGAACGGCGGAAACCGTCGTTCGGCTGTTGCCACCGCTCGTCATCACCGAGACCGAGATCGATGAGGGGCTCAGTCGTCTCGATGCGGCGCTCGGAGAACTGTAGTGTCCGCCTTTAGGCGGACTTCCCGGTCCGGCTGAAGCCGGACACTACAGTATGAAACCGGGTTAGGAGTCACTGGATGAAGCAGTCACATCTGTCATTGCGGACAGCGAAGACCTCGGAGGCGCCGAAGCTCCTCACGCTTATTGAAGCGAACATCGAGGAGGGGCACCTGCTGCCGCGTAAGCTCGACGAACTGAAAGCTCACGCGATGCGGTTTGTGGTTGCGACCCGAGGACGGACGATCGTCGGGTGCGCCGAGCTGGCGCCGCTCAGCCCGCTGGTGGCCGAGGTCCGGTCGCTGGCCGTCGATCGAAGCGAGCGCGGAAGCGGCGCGGGCACGCGTGTCGTCGATGAGTTGCGTCATCGGGCGCGACGCGCGGGCTTCGAGAAGCTGTGCGCCTTCACGCACGCGCCGGCGTACTTCATCAAGATGGGCTTCTCGATCGTGCCGCACCTCTGGCTGCGCGAGAAAGTCCAGACCGACTGTGTGAATTGCCCGCTCTTCCGTCAGTGCGGGCAGTACGCGATGGTCGTCCCGCTCGACGCGACGGCCGACACGATACTTCCGGGGGGCGAGGCTCCTATTCTGCACCGCGAGCCCGCGATCTCGCTCGCGCGGTACGCCTGATGGCCAACCTCGCCGTCAGCGTGAGTGGCATCACCGCGCCGCGGGGCTACCGGGCATCCGGGGTGAGCGCCGGCATCAAGCGATCCGGCGGCCGTCCCGACGCGGCCTCGGCGCAGGTCGCCGGGCCGCTCGACCTCGCGCTTCTTGTTTCCGATACGGCGGCGACCGCCGCGGCCGTCTTCACGACGAGCCGCGCGCCGGCGGCGCCCGTTGTAGTCTCGCGCGAGCATCTCGCGCAATCGGGCGGTGTCGCGCGGGCGATTGTCGTCAATAGCGGGTGTGCAAATGCCTGCACCGGCGAGGAAGGGATACAGGCGGCGCGCGACATGGCGGCCGAGACGGCGCGGCTCGTGAACTGCCCGGTGGCCCAAGTGCTCGTCGCCTCGACCGGCGTGATTGGCGTCGCCCTGCCGATTGACAAGGTCCGTGCTGCGCTGCCGGCGGCGTTTCGCAGCCTCTCGGCCGATCAGGGTCCGACGGCGGCCCGCGCCATCATGACGACCGACCCGTTTCCAAAGGAGGCCGCGGCTGTCGTCCAGATCGGCGGCCGCGAAGTCCGGATCGGCGGCATGGCCAAAGGCTCCGGCATGATCGAGCCGATGATGGCGACGATGCTCGGCTTCGTCACGACAGATGCGGCGGTTCCGTTGCCCCTGCTGCAGCGGGCCCTGCGCGAAGCGGTGGACGAGACTTTCAACGCCATCACCGTGGATGGCGAGTGCTCGACTAACGACACGGTGATGATCCTGGCAAACGGTGCAAGTGGCGCGACGGTTGATGCCTCGAGCTACCCGACGTTTGTGGCCGGCCTGCGTTCTGTGTGCCTCGAGCTGGCGCTTGGCATCGTGCGCGGCGGCGAGGGCGCCACCAAACTCGTGACCGTCACCGTCACGGGTGCTGCGTCCACCGAGGAGGCGCGACGGGCCGCGAAGGCCATCGCGAACTCGCCGCTCGTCAAGACCGCGATTCACGGTGGGGATCCCAACTGGGGCCGGCTGATTGCCGTCGCCGGCCGCGCGAACGTCGCGTTCGAGCTTTCGCGTGCGGCCGTGACGATCGGCTCCATCGTGCTCTTCAAGGACGGCCGTCCGTACGACGAAGCTGCGCCGCAAGCCGCCGAGTACCTCGAGGGTAAGGACATCGCCGTGTCGGTCGATCTCGGATCGGGGACGGCCTCATCGACCGTGTGGACGTGCGATTTGAGTGAGGAATACGTGAAGATCAACGCGGATTACCGAACATGACGCCAACACCAACCACGGCCGCGCGCAAGGATTTTCTCTCGGTCCTCGACTTCGACCCACCCGAGATCGAGCGCTGTCTCGATTTGGCCGCGCAGATGAAGGCCGACCGTTCGCTCGGGATCCATGCTCCGGCGTCCCAGGTTCTGAACGGTCGGTACGTCGCGATGCTCTTCGAGAAGCCATCGCTGCGGACGCGGACGACCTTCGAGATCGCAGTGCGCGAGCTGGGCGGTCAGCCAATCATCCTGCCGTCTGATGTCGCGCTCGGACGCCGTGAGCCGGTCATCGACGTCGCCCGCAATCTCGATCGATGGGTTGACTTCGTCGTCATCCGCACGTTCTCGCAGGTCGTCCTCACGGAGTTCGCCGCCGCAGCCCCGCGTCTGCACGTCATCAACGCGCTGACCGACGAAGAGCATCCGTGCCAGGCGCTCGCCGACTTCCTCACGCTTAGGGAGAGGCTGGGGCCGCTGCGGGGCCGGACGCTGGCCTTCGTCGGCGACGGCAATAACGTTGTGGCGTCGCTGGCGCACGCGTCCGCGATGCTCGGCGTCAACCTCCATCTGGCGAGTCCTGAGGGGTACCAGCTCCGGCACGCCGTCGTACAGCAGGCCACCGCCGTCGCGCGGCATGGCGCGCGGCTGCGGCTCTTCACCGATCCGGTCGACGCGGTGGCCAGCGCCGACGCGGTCTACACCGATGTCTGGACGTCGATGGGCCAGGAGGCAGAGGCGCAGGTCCGCCGCGCCGTGTTCATGCCGTATCAGGTGGACGACGCGCTGATGGCTGCGGCCAAGCCGGGGGCACTCTTCATGCACTGCCTGCCCGCGCACCGCGGGGAAGAAGTGACAGCGGAGGTCTTCGAGTCAGATGCCTCGGTCGTGTTCGATCAGGCCGAGAACCGGCTGCACTGCCAGAAGGCGCTGCTGTCAATGCTGCTCACGCCCACGGCGTAGTCAGCAGTCAGCAGTCGACCTTTCGTAGTGTCCGCCTTCAGGCGGACCCGTCAGCGGGCTATCCACTTTTTAGTTTTCACTTTTAACTTTTCACTTTCGAGAGGCTTCCGCCTGGGATTTCCTTGAACGGGTTAAACACCTTCAACCCAGGGCGACGGAAATCGGCGTCGTTGCCGGTGACAATGGTCAGGTTGTGGCGCCTCGCGGTGGCTGCGATGTAGCTGTCCTCCACCGGCATGGGGGTGCCGGCTCGTTCCAGAAGGAGCTTCTGCTCGGCCCAGACGTGCGCCGTCGCGGTGTTGAACGACAGAATCCTTCCTTCGAGGGCCTCCACCGATTCGGCAAGCCAGTGCTGCAATCGTTCCCGGGCACGTCCCTGTTTGGTGCGAATCCAGTAGGCGATCTGGGCGATCACAATCGTGCTCGTGAAGCAGTCGGCCTGCTCCCGCTCCAGCCATTGGATGACGCCGCGGTGGCCGTGCGTCTTGACCGGCTGGCAGAGCACGTCAGTGTCGAGCATGTTAGCGAACGCTGAAATACGGCCACGAGCGAACGTCTGAAAACCGGCCACTTCGGGTAGGGCTTCTGAGACATCCTGAGAGGTTTCCCCTCTG
>MELA01000125.1 GCA_001767495.1 Acidobacteria bacterium RIFCSPLOWO2_12_FULL_65_11
ATAGGAAGTCCGACACGGCTCGTCGCTCTGGAAGAACAGCACCTGGGCGATGCCTTCATTGGCGTAGATCTTTGCCGGCAGCGGCGTCGTGTTCGAGATCTCGAGGGTGGCAGTGCCTTCCCACTCGGGCTCGAACGGCGTCACGTTGACGATGATCCCGCAGCGCGCGTAGGTGGACTTGCCCAGACATACGGTCAGGACGTCGCGCGGAATGCGGAAGTACTCGACCGTCCGCGCCAGCGCAAATGAATTGGGCGGGACGATGCATACGTCGGTCTTGATGTCGACGAACGATCGCGGATCGAACGCCTTGGGATCGATCACCGTGTTGTTGATATTGGTGAAGACCTTGAACTCGTCGGCGACCCGGATGTCGTAGCCGTACGACGAGAGGCCGTAAGAAATCACGCCGCTGCGCATCTGCGCGTCAACGAACGGCTCGATCATCCGGTGCTCCATCGCCATGCGCTTGATCCAGTTATCAGACTTAATGCTCATTAATGAGGCACCTTTCAGACTTGAGAGTTGAAACTTTGTAGTACGTAGTGTCCGGCTTTAGCCGGACCGGCGGGGGGTCCGCCTGAAGGCGGACACTACAGCGTTATGAGAAGCGCATTAGTTTGTCATCTCTTCAACAGTGAAGGCCAGTTGACGACGAGCGTGATCGCCTGGGTCGTCGAGGCGGATAGCTGGTTCAGCGACCAGAAACTGCCGACCGCTCCCAGTGGCGTCGAAGAACCGAAGCGCTGGCCCTGCCGGCAATCTCTCGCCACTGAATGTCGGGCCTTCTCGCCTTGGTCGCGTCCGACAGGCGCTTGGCCGCCTCCCCGAGTACCTCGATCTTCCGGATCACCGCGTCCTGGCACATGCGATCGGCGAAAAACGCGTCACGACCCGTAGCGGCGTACCGCTCGATGTCGGCAATGGCGTCGCGCATGTGCCGCAGATAGAGTCCATCGTCCTTCACAGCCTTCACAGGGGCCTGGCTTCGCGCAAGATTCGTTCGCGCAGGTACGGGTGCAGCCCACCTTCAGTAAGCAGGTCCACGCGACGGCCGAGCAGCGCCTCGAGATCCTGCCAGAGACCGACGACATCGAGCAGGCTGCGGCCGGGCTCGACATCGACCAATAGATCGATATCGCTGTCCGGACCGTCCTCGCCTCGTGCGACCGAGCCGAACACCCGCACGGCCCGTGCTCCGCGCGCGCCTGCCAGGCGAATCACTTCTTCGCGCTTGCTCTTCAGGAGGCTGGCGGCTGTCATGACAGAATCGCCCGCATTATAGCTGCCATCGCACCTTAGGATCTCGCGGGGCCCCACCCCCGCTCGCCCACACGCTCGCACCGTAGCGCTCGCGTGTATCCAGAACAGAACGTCACCGACACTCGTTAACGCCGGAAGAAAGCGAGGATGAGCGTGAGAAGGATACTCAGAATGATGGAGGTCGCCAGCGGGAAATAAAAGCTGAAGTTGTTGCGGCGGACGACGAAGTCACCGGGGAGCCGCCCGAAAGGAACGCCCCACATGACGAGGAGGCCGAGCGCCGTGATGCCCAGGCCGATCAAGACAAGCGTCTTACCCACAATTCACCGCTGGTTCAACACAAAGGACACAATGGACACGAAGGAAGACTTCTATTGTTCTTGGTGTCCTTGGTGTCCTTGGTGTCCTTGGTGTTGATTCAGCGCATCAAATCAGATCAATCCCCGCGAAGAAGTAACCAATCTCGACCGCCGCGGTCTCGGGGGCATCAGACCCGTGGGTGGCGTTGCGCTCGATCGATTGCGCGAACTCTTTGCGGAGCGTCCCCGCCTCGGCCTTGGCCGGGTCGGTCGCTCCCATCAAGGTCCGCCACTTGCTAATCGCGTCGGGCGCCTCCAAGACCAGGACCACGGTCGGTCCCGACGCCATGAAGTCGGTCAGGCTTGGGAAAAACGGGCGGCCGCGATGGACCGCATAGAACCCCTCGGCCTGCCGCTTTGAGAGGTGGATGCGGCGCATGGCACGAATCTCGAAGCCAGCGTCTTCAATGCGTTGGATGATCTGGCCGGCGAGCCGGCGTTCAACCGCGTCAGGTTTGACGATTGCGAGCGTGCGTTCCATCACTCGTACAGTCCGTCACCAATCAGTTCCGGCATTTCTTCACTGGCGCTGGGGTCCCACCCCCAGCGCCAACTTACGCAGATGCCTCGCCTCGGATTTGCTCGTCCTCGGCTCGGCATGGCCGCAGGCGCTAGCGAAGGCTGTCCATGATCTCGTCGAGCGCCTCTTGGCCCGGTCTCACTCTCGAAGGCGGCAGCGAGGCCAGCGGCTCGTCGATCAAGTTCAACTGCGCAAGGAAATCGTCGCGGTCGGGCTCGAAATAGATCAAGCCGGTCGCAAACTCGCCGCGCCGGGCAATCTCGCGGAGCCGCGAGAGGGCGGCAATCTTGTCGGTTGGGTCGAAGACCTCGTCGAGCTTCTTTAGATACAGCTTCGAGCCGTCGTGCATCGTGACTTCCTGCGTCGATCCAGGCTCGTAGTCCACCGAGATGTCCTCGAAGAAGGGCACGAAGCTCAGTTCTTCGAGCGGATCGTCGTGGTCCTTGGCGTACGCGTAGCTCTTGGTCGAGCCCTCGTGGTCGTTGAACGTGACGCAGGGCGAGATCACATCGAGCATCGCCGTGCCACGATGCGCCAGCGCCGCCTTCAGGAGCGCCAGCAGCTGCTTCTTGTCGCCAGAGAACGACCGGGCCACAAACGTCGCGCCTAGCTCGATGGCCAGCGCGCAGGTGTCGATGGGCGGCAGGTCGTTGACGACGCCCGTCTTGAGCGTGCTGCCAAGATCGGCGGTCGGCGAGAACTGGCCCTTGGTCAGCCCGTAGCAGCCGTTGTCTTCGATGATGTAGACGATCGGCAGATTGCGCCGCATCAGGTGCACGAACTGCCCGATGCCGATGGCGCTCGTGTCGCCGTCCCCGCTCACCCCGATCGCGATGAGCTTCTTGTTGGCGAGCAATGCCCCGGTCGCTACCGACGGCATCCGCCCGTGGACGGCGTTGAAGCCGTGCGATCCGCCCATAAAGTATGCCGGGCTCTTGCTCGAGCAGCCGATGCCCGACAGCTTGATGACCCGTCGGGGATCGACGCCCATTTCGTAGAACGCGTCGATAATCCGCTCCGAGATGGCGTTATGGCCGCAGCCGGCGCAGAGCGTCGTCTTGCTACCTTTGTAGATCTGAGGCTCGAGCCCGATTCGATTCACTTTCAACGGTGTAGTCATATAGGTGTCAACATCTACTACTTGCGCTGGGGCCCCACCCCCAGCGCGAACTTACGCTGATGCTCGCCGTCGGCGTCGCATGGCCTCCAGCTCGCATGGCCGCAGGCGCTTTCTCGGGCCGCAGGCGCAATCATTCTCCTACTCCCCGCCGGTCATGCCGGCCCGTGCCACGCGCCCGTTGCGTTCGGCCACTTCGTAGCCTTCCTGCGACAGCACATCGTCGGTGACGCTGCGCGCGTCGATCGGCAGACCGTTGTAGTGCCGCACGCTCCGCAGCTTGGCCACGCGCTCGGGCGACAGATCGAGCTTCATCAACTGCAGGAGCTGCGCGTCGCGGTTCTGCTCGATCACGTAGATGCGCTCGTGGGCGTCGATGAAGGCGGCCAGCTCGTGATCATCGAACGGATACGCGCGAAGCCGGAAGTACGACGTCTTGACGTCGGATTCCTCCCGCAGCTGATCGCGGCTTTCGATCATCGCCCAATGCGACGTGCCGTAGCCCACGAGTCCCACTTTCGCGCCGGCCACTGTCTCGATGACCGGTTTTGGCACGAATCGCCGCGCCGTCTCGAATTTGCGCGCCAGCCGGTTCATGTTCTCGACGTAGTCGTCGGGCCGCTCGCTGTACTGCCCTTTGGCGTTATGGCCCGACCCACGCGTGAAATACGCCGGCATGCCGTCGCCCGGCACCGTGCGGTACGCAATGCCGTCGCCGTCGACGTCCCTGTAGCGGCCCCATTCGCCGAGCCTCTTCAACACGTCAGGGGTCAGCAATTTGCCACGGTCGATCGGCTTGGTTGGGTACTCGAAGCCGTCCGACATCCAGTTGTTCATGCCCAAATCGAGATCGAGCATCACGAACACCGGAGTCTGGAAGTGCTCGGCCAGCTCGAAGGCCTCCATCGCCATCGCATAGCATTCCTCGACCGACGAGGGAAGCAACATGATGTGTTTGGTATCGCCGTGCGACAGGACCGCGACAAAGAGCAGGTCGCCTTGTGCCGTCCGCGTCGGCAACCCGGTCGAGGGTCCCACGCGCTGCACGTCGAAGATGACGGCGGGCGTCTCGGCGTAATACGCGAGTCCGGTAAATTCCGACATCAACGAGATGCCGGGCCCCGAGGTGGACGTCATCGACCGCGCGCCTGCCCAGCTGGCGCCGATCACCATGCCGAGCGATGCGATCTCGTCCTCAGCCTGCACGACCGCAAATGTCGCCTTGCCGGTCTCTTTGTCCACCCGGTGCTTCTTCATGTAGCCGATGAGCGACTCGACCAGCGACGAGGACGGCGTGATGGGATACCAGGCGACGACGGTCACGCCGGCCATCAGGCAGCCGATGGCGGCGGCCTGGTTTCCCTCGATGAGGATCTTGCCGGCCGTGAGATTCATCGGCTCGAGCGCGAAGGGATCCTGCTTTGTGAGATTGGCCTCGGCAAAGTCCCAGCCGGCCTTGAGAGCCGCCTGGTTGAGCGCCACGGCCTTAGCCTTCTTCCCCATCTGCCGGCCGAGCGCCTTGTCCATGAACGTCAGGTCGATCCCCAGGAGCTTGGCGAGGATCCCGTCGTAGATCATGTTGCGCACGAGACGCCGCAGCTTCGCGTCCGAACAGACCGGCGCCACCAGCTTGTCGAACGGGACGGGATAGAACACCAAGTCGCTGCGAAGCGCGTTGAGCTTGAGCGGCTCGTCGTAGACGACCGCGGCGCCGGGCTCGAGCGTCAGGACGTCTTCTTTCGCGGTCTCGGGATTCATCGCGACCAGAAAGTCCACTTCCTTCTTGCGCCCGGTGTACCCGCGTTTGCTCGCGCGAATCGTGTACCAGGTGGGGAGCCCGGCGATGTTCGACGGGAACATGTTCTTTCCCGAGACCGGCACGCCCATGAGGAGGATCGATCGGAGGAGAACGAGGTTGGCGGTTTGGCTACCCGATCCGTTAACGGTGGCGACCTGGAGGCTGAAATCGTTGACCACGCGCTGCTTCCGTGGCGCGGCATGCTCTTCCTGCAGGGCAGAATCAGTCAGCGGCATTCGTAAGTCCTTAGTACGTATGAATATAGAGGACTACCCGGCGGTCAATCGCCGAGGCGGAAATCGCCAGAGTATACCATGCGGGTTTGGGGGTGCTTTGGTGCTTAAGGTGCGTGGGTGCTGAGGTGCAGTGCCTGACATCGCGCCTACGCACTCACGCACCTCAGGACCTAAGCACCTCTTTGATCCCAGTGCCCATATCGGCTGGACTCTTCACCACCTTCACCCCGGCGGCGGAGAGCGCGGCCATCTTTTCCGCCGCGGTGCCCTTGCCCCCGGCAATGATCGCCCCGGCGTGACCCATCCGGCGCCCGGGCGGCGCGGTCTGCCCCGCGATGAAGGCCACGACCGGCTTCTTGAAATGTGTCTTGACCCAGGCGGCGGCCTCCTCTTCGGCGCTCCCCCCGATTTCACCGATCAGGATGACGGCGGCCGTCTCGGGATCGGCGGCAAAGAGCTTCAGCGCGTCGATATGGGAGGTGCCGATCAGCGGATCGCCGCCAATGCCAAGGCACGTCGTCTGACCCATACCCAGCTGCGTGAGCTGATGGATGGCCTCGTAGGTGAGCGTGCCGCTCTTCGACACGATCCCGATGCGGCCTTCCTTGCAGATGTGCCCGGGGATGATGCCAGCCTTGGCCTTGCCCGGCGAGATGAGACCTGGACAATTCGGTCCCACCAGGCGCGTGGCCGGCCGTTCTTTGAGAAACGTCATCGCGCGCATCATGTCGAGTGTTGGAATTCCCTCGGTAATGCACACGACGAGCGCCAGTCCCGCGTCGGCGGCCTCCATAACGGCATCGGCCGCAAACGCCGGCGGCACGAATATCACCGATGCGTTCGCGCCCGTTTTTCTCACCGCGTCCTGCACGGTGTCGAAGATCGGCCACCCCTCGTGGGTGGTGCCCCCCTTTCCGGGGGTGATGCCGCCCACAACGGTCGTGCCGTACGCCGCGGCTTGCTTGGCGTGAAACGTCCCTTCGCGGCCCGTCAAACCTTGCACCAACAATCGAGTCGACTTATCGATAAGAATGGACATGCCTGATTGTTATCCCGCCAGTTGCACGACGTTTTTCGCGGCCTCGCCCATCGAATCCGCGGTCGTGAAGTTCATGCCGCTTTCGCGCAGCAGCCGCTTGCCCTCGTCGACGTTGGTGCCTTCCATGCGGATGACGATGGGCGCCGACACGCCAAGCTCCTTGACCGCCGCGATGACGCCCTCGGCCAGGACATCGCAGCGGAGGATGCCGCCGAAGATGTTGATCAGCACGGCCTTCACTTTCTTATCCGACATCAGAATCTTGAAGGCGTTCCGGATCTGTTCGGCGGTGGCCCCGCCCCCCACGTCCAGAAAGTTCGCCGGCTCTCCGCCCGCCAGCTTAATGATGTCCATCGTCGCCATGGCGAGGCCCGCGCCGTTGACCATGCAGCCGATGTTCCCGTCCAGACGGATGTAGTTGAGTGAAAACTTCGACGCCTCGACCTCGAGCGGGTCTTCTTCGCCCAGATCGCGGAGGTCGCGGATGTCAGGATGCCGGTACAACGCGTTGTCGTCGAAGTTCATCTTGGCGTCGAGTGCCAGTAGATCGCCCGCAGCCGTTACGAGCAACGGATTGATCTCGACCAGTGAGGCGTCGGTCTTGACAAACGCGTCGTAGAGTGAGGTGGCCAGCTTGACGAACTTGTTCACCTGCGCGCCGTCAAGCCCAATGGCAAACCCGAGCTGCCTGGCCTCGAAAGGCACCAGCCCGACTCCCGGATCGATAGACACCTTGATGATTTGCTCAGGCGTCTTGGCGGCCACTTCCTCGATATCCATGCCGCCGGCGGCGCTCGCCATCATGACCGGCTTGCCTGCCGCGCGGTCGAGGAGCAGACTCAGGTAGAGCTCGCGCGCGATCTGCAGCCCTTCCTCGACGAGCACGCGTCCGACGACCCGGCCTTCGGACCCGGTCTGATGGGTGATAAGCGTCATGCCAAGTATCTGCCGGGCCACCGCCTCGGCTTCGCCGGCCGACTTGGCCAACTTGACCCCGCCGCCCTTCCCGCGCCCCCCTGCATGAATCTGCGCCTTGACGACCACCACGCTCCCGCCCAGCCGCTTGGCGATCTCACCAGCCTCGACGGCGCTCGACGCGACCTCGCCGCGAGGCACGGGTACACCGTGGCGCGAGAGGATAGCTTTGGCCTGATACTCGTGAATCTTCATCAGACTTTGATCACCTCGACGAGTTCTTTGACCGCGCCCGCCGACTTCTTGAACGCCGCATCCTCTTCGGGTGTGAGCTTGATCTCGATGATCTTCTCCAGACCGCGCGCGCCGAGCTTGACCGGCACGCCGACAAACAGATCGCGCACGCCGTATTCTCCCTGGAGAAACACCGAGCACGGCAGAATCTTGTGCTTGTCGAGCAGAATCGCCTCGACCATCTCCACCACCGACGTGCCGGGCGCGTACCAGGCGCTCGTGCCGACGAGCTGCGTGATTTCAGCACCACCGCTGGCCGTCCGGGCGCAGATCCGATCGATCGTTGCTTTATCCATGAGATCGGTGATCGGAATCCCTGCCACGGTCGAGTAGCGCGGCAGCGGCACCATCGTGTCGCCGTGCCCGCCGAGCACGAAAGCGTGGACGTTCTGGACCGAAACGTTCATCTCCTGCGCGATGAAGGTCCGCATCCGCGCCGAATCGAGCACGCCGGCCATGCCGATGACGCGCTCCCGGGGGAACTTCGACAGCTTGTACACCGCCTGCGCCATCGCGTCGAGCGGGTTCGAGACAACGATAATGATGCACTTTGGCGAGTGCTTGACGACCTGTTCGGTCACCTGCTGCATGATTTTGTAGTTCACGTTGAGCAGGTCGTCGCGGCTCATCCCAGGCTTGCGAGGCAACCCGGAGGTGATGACAACAATCTCCGAGTTGGCGCTCTCTGCGTAGTCGCCCGTGCCCAGCACGCGCGCGTCCGATCCCCAGACGGGTGCCGCTTCGAGCATGTCGAGCGCGACCCCGGCGGCCTTCTTGTCGGCGATGTCGACGACGACGACGTCGGCAAGCTGCTTTTCCGCCACGCCCCTGGCGACGGTGGCGCCAACGTTGCCCGCACCACCAACCACTGTCACTTTTCGATTCATCTTTGCTCCTTCGGCTGACGCTTTTGGGCCCGCCGATGGTCCGGCTGAAGCCGGACACTACGTTACGATGGCGAGCCCAGGGCCTCAAGCCCTACATGTTCTTAATGACCACATCCGCAAACTGGGACGTCTTCAGTTCGGTCGCGCCGGTCATCAACCGCGCGAAGTCGTAGGTGACCGACCTGGCGGTAATCGCACCGTCCATGCCCTTGACCACCAGGTCGGCGGCCTCGTTCCACCCGAGGTGGCGCAGCATCATCTCGCCTGAGAGCACGACCGACCCAGGGTTGACCTTGTCCTGGTCGGCGTACTTGGGGGCCGTCCCGTGCGTGGCCTCGAAGATCGCGTGGCCCGTCACGTAGTTGATGTTGCCCCCCGGCGCGATGCCAATCCCGCCGACCTGCGCCGCCAGCGCGTCGGACAGATAATCGCCGTTCAGGTTCAAGGTGGCGATGACATCGAACTCATCGGGCCGCGTGAGCACCTGCTGGAGCGTAATGTCGGCGATGGCGTCCTTGATGACGATCCCCGCGCCCGGCTTCCCCGGGGGGATCTTGCACCACGGCCCGCCGTCGATCTCGACGGCGCCGTAGAAGTCCTTCGCCACCTGATAGCCCCAGTCACGGAAGGCGCCCTCGGTGAACTTCATGATGTTCCCTTTATGAACCAGGGTCACGCTCTTGCGGCCGGCTTTCACGGCGTACCCGATGGCGCTGTGGACGAGGCGCTCGGTCCCGAGCCGGCTCACGGCCTTAATCCCAACGCCCACCTCCACGTCGACCTGCCGCGCGGGTGCGCCGATCGCCTCGAGTTGCGCCTGCCACGTGCGCACCGCCCCTGGGGTGCCAAAACGCACCTTCCGGAAATCCTTGGGGAACTCTCTGGCCAGAAAGTCCAGGATCTTCTGGGCTTCGGGCGAGCCAGCGGCGTACTCGATCCCGGCGTAGATGTCCTCGGTGTTCTCACGGAAGATCACCATGTCGATCTTCTCGGGATGTTTGACCGGAGACGGCACGCCCTTGTACCAGCGGACCGGCCGCAGGCAGACGTACAGATCGAGCAGCTGCCGAAGGGCCACATTGAGCGATCGGATGCCGCCGCCCACCGGCGTCGTCAGCGGGCCCTTGATCCCCACGTAATACTCTCGGAAGGCCTCGATGGTGTCATCGGGCAGCCAGTTGTTGAACTTCTTGAAGCTCTTTTCGCCCGCGTAGACCTCCATCCAGGCGATCGTTCGCTTGCCGTTGTACGCCTTGTTCACCGCCGCATCGAGCACCCGCACGCTTGCGCGCCAGATGTCCGGTCCCGTGCCATCCCCTTCGATGAACGGGATGATGGGATCGTCGGGTACAACGAGCCGGCCGGTCTGACGCGTGATGGCCGTGCCGCTCTTGGGCGGCGTCAACGAAGTAAAGTTCGGCATAAGTCCCTTTTAGGTCAGGTCACCACCAACAGCGGAAGTTTTTCCGCAACGTTTGTGGAAAACTCTGTGGAAAACGCACGTCGTTTACGCTGCTGTCAAGCGCCAACTGGAATGTTTTAGCACTTTGCACCACGGCAGGGCGCTCGCACTGCGCGGATCGATCGCGACAACCAAAACCGTCGGATTATACTGTAGTCGCCGTAGTCAACGAAGTGAGGCTCGAGGGGCCACGCCACCATTATGAAAATCGTTGTTGCCGATGAACTGCCGGCCTCTGCGCTGGATCTACTGCGCGCCGAACCCGGCTGGATAATAAACGCCCAATCGGGCCGCACGCCCGCTGTCTTGGCTGCCGACCTTGCCGACGCTGATGCGCTCATGGTGCGCAGCGCCACGAAGGTCAACGCCCAACTGCTCGAAGCCGCCCCCCAGCTTCGGATCGTGGCCCGCGCCGGTACCGGCGTTGACAACGTCGATGTGACCGCGGCCAGCGCGCGGGGCATCCTGGTGGTCAACTCTCCGGGCGCCAACAGCATCAGCGTCGCCGAGCACGCCGTGGGATTGATGCTGTCGCTGGCCCGGTCGGTGCCGGCCGCCGATCAGGCGATGAAGGCGGGTCGCTGGGAGAAGAAGAAGTTCCTCGGCACCGAAGTCCGGGGCAAGACGCTCGGCGTCGTTGGTCTCGGACGGATTGGCCAGGAGGTCGCCCAGCGTGCCCGCGGATTCGGCATGCGGATCGTGGCTCACGATCCTTATATTTCGGCCGACATTGCGGCCTCGTTCGGCGTCGAGCTCCTGTCGCTCGACGCGCTGTGCGCGCAGGCCGACTACATCACCCTGCACCTGCCTTCGACCCCAGAGACGCGGCATCTGTTTGGCGACGAACGGTTTGCGCGCTGCAAGAAGGGAGCAAAGATCGTCAACACGGCGCGCGGCGAGCTGATCGACGAAGCCGCGCTCCGCCGCGCCATCGAGCAGGGCATCATCGCGGGTGCGGGCTTGGACGTGTTCGAACAGGAGCCGCCAAAGGATTGGTCGCTCGCCCAACTGCCGCAGATCATCGCCACGCCTCACATCGCGGCTTCGACCGAAGAGGCCCAAGAACTGGTTGGCACCGAGACGGCCGCCACGGTTCGCGATTTTCTCCGCGACGGGATTGTGCGGAACGCCGTGAACTTTCCGGCCGTCCATCCCGACGAGATGCAGCGGCTCCAGCCATGGATTCGCCTGGCCGACCGCCTGGGCGTGCTCGCCGCCCAACTGGGTGTCGCCCGCATCGACGCGCTCGGCGTGCGGTACTACGGTGCGCTCACCGAAAGCCCTGGCGTCGATGTGCTGGCGGCCAGCGCCGCCGCCGGCCTGCTGCGACCGATCCTCTCGAGCGGAGTCTCGATCGTCAACGCCCGGGCCGTCGCCCGGGCGCGCGGCATCGACATCGCCGAGACACGCAGTTCGCGCGGCCGCCATTTTACGAGCTTGCTGTCCGTCAAAGTTCATACCGATGGGGGCGAGCGCTGGGTGGAGGGCACGGTCTTCGCGCCGAACAGCTTGCGGCTGGTGTCGGTCCGCGGCGTGGAGGTCGAGGCCCCGCTCGGCGGGACGCTCCTCATCGTCGCCAACGACGATCAGCCCGGAGTGATTGGCGAGGTCGGGACCATCCTCGGCCGGCACCGGATCAACATCGCCAACTTCGCGCTCGGCCGCGGTGCAGACGGCGCCATCGGCGTCGTCAACGTCGATGAGGAAGCCGGGATGCCCCAGGCGCTCGACGCCGCGGTCGCCGAGATTCGACAGATTCGGGCCGTGCGCGAAGTCTTCGTCGTCCGACTGGGCTCGTAGCTACCTGACGGCAATCTGCAGCGCACCCGGGTGGACGCGGGCCGTCAGACGCGTCCCGCCAAGGATCGCTTCGCCGTCCACGTGAAAGACCATCGGTTGGTTGCACTCGATGGTCGCCTCGGCGATACGCTGGACCGTGCGGCCCGCAATTCGATCCGCTGTGCCGTTGAACAGGCGCGGCACCTGCCAAAGCGTCCCCCATCGCGACCGTTCTTCGACGATGACCAGGTCGAGCAGACCGTCGTCGATCCGCGCGTCCGGCGCGATGCGCGCGCCGTTACCAAATTGCGCCGAATTCGCGAACGTCACAAATAGCGCTCGAGGATTGGTCACGCCGCTCGAGGTCGCGATCGAGTATGGAACGGGCCGGTAGGCCAAGAGCGCCCGCAGTGTGATCTCGGCGTATTTGACGAAGCCGCGGCGACGATTGCTGGACTCACCAAACCGCAACGCGACATACGCGTCCAGGCCGACGCCCGCCACGTTGACGAACAGCCGGCCGCCGAGCTCGCCGAGGTCGATTGGCCGCGGTCGAGCCCGAAGCGCGTCGTCGATGGCCCGCTCGGGTCGCCGATTGACGCCCAGCTCGCGGGCCAGCCCATTGCCCGATCCGGCGGGCACGATGCCGATCGGCACGTGGCCGAACGCGAGCGCGCCAGCGATCTCGTTGATGGTGCCGTCGCCGCCCCACGCCATCACGAGTCTGGCACCGCGCCCCACGGCGGCCCTGGCCAGATCGCGCGCGTGGCCCGGCCGCTCGGTCACCAACACGTCGGCCCGTTCGCCGTGGCGGTCAATGGTCGCCGACGCGAGCTCGGCGCAGACCCGGCCGGCTGAGGGGCCCGCACGCCCCGCGATCGGATTGATGATGATCGCGACCGACACGACGCGAGGCTAACACGACCTCGTCGGCGCCTGTGCTATCATTCAACGTGCACGTCCGGTCGGCTGAATCTCAGATCGATCCTTCGCTGTCCGTCGTCGCTGTCATCCCCGCCCGATTCGCCTCCACACGACTCCCCGCGAAGGTCCTCGCGGATATTGACGGCCATCCGATGATCGAGCACGTCTACCGACGCGCGGCCTTGTGCCCGTCGGTCTCGCGGGTGATTGTCGCGACCGATGATCTGCGTGTGGCGAGCGTGGTGCACCGCTTCGGCGGTGAGGCGTGGATGACGCGCAGCGACCATCCGAGCGGCACGGACCGGCTCGCGGAGGTCGCCGCGGCGCTCGATTGCGACGTCGTGGTCAACGTGCAGGGCGACGAGCCGCTCATCGACCCCGGCTCGATTACCGAGGCGGTGGCGTTGTTTGGTTCCGACCCTTCGCTGCAGGTCACGACGTTGTATCGCCGCGTCTCGGCAGCCTCCGAGCTGACCGATCCGAACGTCGTCAAGATCGTCGTCGACCGGGGAGGCTTCGCGCTGTACTTCTCCCGCGCGCCCATCCCTTTCGTGCGGGATCCGCGCGGCGGATGGCCGCCGCTCTTGAAGCACGTCGGCGTGTACGCCTACCGGCGCAGTGCGCTGCTCGTGCTGGCCGCGCTCGAGCCGACGCCGCTCGAGCGCGCCGAATCGCTCGAGCAGCTCCGGGCGCTCGAGCACGGGATTCGCATCAGGGCCGTTGAGACGCGATACGACTCCTTCAGCGTGGACACTCCGGGCGATCTTGAACAGGTGCGCCGGCTGATTGCGGCGCCAACGACATGACAACGGCCACCATGCCCACCAAATACATTTTCATCACCGGCGGCGTCGTGTCCTCGCTGGGCAAGGGCCTGGCGGCGGCCTCCATCGGCTGTCTGCTCGAGGGCCACGGCTACACAGTCACGCTGCAGAAGTTCGACCCTTACATCAACGTCGATCCGGGCACGATGAGCCCGTACCAGCACGGCGAGGTGTATGTGACCGACGACGGCGCCGAGACGGACCTCGATCTGGGCCACTACGAGCGCTTCACCAATACGGTCACGACCAAGAACTCCAACTGGACCACGGGGAAGATTTACCAGAGTGTCATCCAGAAGGAACGGCGCGGCGACTACCTGGGTCGCACGGTGCAGGTCATCCCGCACATCACCAACGAGATCAAGGATGCCATCCGCGCCGTCGCGAAGGATGTCGATGTCGTGCTCGTCGAGATCGGCGGCACCGTGGGTGACATCGAAAGCCTGCCGTTCCTCGAAGCGATTCGTCAGCTCCGCCAGGACGTCGGCCGCGAGAACTCCCTCTACGTCCATCTGACGCTCGTGCCCTTCATCGGCACGGCCGGCGAGCTCAAGACCAAGCCGACGCAGCACAGCGTGCGCGATCTGCGATCGATCGGGATCCAGCCCGACATCCTGCTCTGCCGCACCGATCGATTCCTCGATCCGGATATCAAGCGGAAGATTGCCCTGTTCTGCGACGTCGACGAAGAAGCCGTCATCACCGCCAAGGACGTGTCGACGATCTACGAGGTGCCGCTCGTGCTCGCCGGTGAGGGACTCGACCGCATCGTGCTCAAGCGGCTGCATCTGCCGCAGACCGAGCGGCGCATGCAGGCGTGGGAAGACCTCGTCAGCCGGATCAAGAACCCAACCGATGAGATCACGATCCACATCGTCGGCAAGTACGTGGGCTACGAGGATTCATACAAGAGCCTGAACGAGGCGCTCTATCACGGCGGCTTTCCTCATCGCGCCAAAGTCACGATCAAGTGGATCGAGGCCGAGGCGCTCGAAGCCCCCGGCGGCTCGGCGCTGCTCGACGACGCCGACGGCATTCTGGTGCCGGGCGGCTTCGGCACCCGTGGCACACGCGGCATGATGAAGGCCGCCGAGGTTGCGCGCGAGCGTCGGATCCCGTATTTCGGAATCTGCTACGGATTCCAGTGGGCGACGGTCGAGTTTGCGCGTCATGTCGCCGGCCTGGCCGATGCCGATTCGACCGAGTGCACCCCGGACACGCCGACCAAAGTGATTTACAAGTTGCGAGACCTGCTGGGTGTCGACGACCTCGGCGGCACCATGCGCCTTGGCAGCTACGCCTGCGAGCTCACGCCAGGCTCGCTCGCCCAGCGCGTATACGGCGTCCATCTGGTCCACGAGCGTCATCGTCACCGCTACGAGTTCAACTGCGCGTACGAACGCACGCTCGTCGAGCACGGGCTGCGGATCTCCGGCCGATCGCCAGACGGCAAGTTCGTCGAGATCGCCGAGCTGCCGGGCCATCCCTGGTATCTGGCCGTCCAGTTCCATCCCGAGTTCAAGTCCAGGCCGACGCGCCCGCATCCGCTCTTCGCCAGCTTCGTCGGCGCCGCCTGCCGGCACAAGGCGGAGAGTGGCGCGCGGGCTGCGACCGCATCCGTCGCCTGATACAATTGGCGGCGTGAACCCGGTCGCGATTGGCGATCTGGCCATCGGGGGCGAGCGTCGGTTCGCCCTGATCGCCGGCCCGTGCGTCATTGAAAGCCCGGAGCACGCGACCCGACTCGCGGGCGAGCTGGTCACCATCGCCTTCCGTCTCGGCGTGCCGTTCATCTTCAAGGCGTCCTACGACAAAGCCAATCGCACGTCGGGTACGTCGTTTCGCGGGCCGGGCATTAAAGAAGGGTTGCGCGTGCTGGCCGCGATCAAGGCGCGGTTCGGCGTGCCGATTCTGACCGACGTCCACGAACCCTCCCAGGTGCACGCTGCGGCCGAGGTGGCCGACATCCTCCAAATCCCGGCGTTTCTCTCACGGCAGACCGACCTCATCGTCTGCGCCGCGCGGACCGGCCGCGTCGTCAACATCAAGAAGGGTCAGTTTCTCGCCCCCGACGACATGGCGCACGCGGTGGCGAAGGTGAGAGACGCCGGGAACGCTCGTGTGCTCGTGACCGAGCGCGGCACGAGCTTCGGCTATCACAACCTGGTCGTCGACATGCGCGCGCTGCCGATGATGCGCACCGAGCTGGGGGTGCCCGTCGTCTTCGACGTCACGCACAGCCTCCAGCTTCCCGGCGGCGGCGGCGGCGTGACCACCGGCCTCGCCCAGTACATCGAGCCGCTGGCGTAGACGGCGTGTTTCTCGAGGTGCACGACGAGCCGTCGCGCGCCCGCAGCGACGCACAGAACGCGCTCCGCCTCGACTTGCTCGAACCCTTGCTCCGGCGGCTCATCGCCATTGACGCCATCGTCAAACACGCCGATCGGGAATCTGGCATCGATCGATACGCCTCCCTCAAGTCGAATGGCTGACCGCACGCTCGCGCGCAAAGTCCTCGAAACCGAAGCGGCGGCCATCCTGGCACTCGTCGCGCGTCTCGATCGCAGGTTCGATCAGGCCGTCGATCTGCTGCGCCAGTGCCGCGGGCGCGTCATCCTGACCGGGATGGGCAAGTCAGGAATCATCTGTCGTAAGATCGCGGCGACGCTCGCCAGCACCGGCACGCCCGCGTTCTTCCTGCATCCGGCCGAGGCAATCCACGGAGATCTCGGCGTCATCCAGAGCGACGATTGCATCGTGGCGCTCTCCTATAGCGGCGAGACTGACGAAATCCTGCGCCTGCTCGAGACCATCCGTCGACTCGGTGCCAAGCTCCTCGCCATCACCGGGTCGCCCACCTCGACGCTGGCGCAGACGGCCGACGTGGCCCTCGATTGCAGTGTGGCCGATGATGAGGGCTGGCCCCTGAACTTGGTGCCCACTGCCAGCACGACAGCGGCGCTCGCCCTTGGCGACGCCCTGGCCATGACGCTGCTCGTCGAGAAGGGATTTCGGGAGAAAGAGTTCCTGAGTCGGCATCCCGGCTACAAGCTCGGCAAGCGTCTCATGCGAGTCGAGGCGCTCATGCACGCGGGGGGGCGGTGTCCGCTGGTCGCGCCCGACGCTCCCCTGCGCGACGTGCTCGACGAGATGTCGAGCAAAGAGATGGGCATGACCTGCGTGGCCGATGGCGCGGGGCTGCTCGTCGGCGTCATCACCGACGGCGACCTGCGCCGCCATCTGAAACGCACGGCCAACGTGCTCGCCCTCACCGCCGCCGATGTCATGACGCGCGGCCCCGTCACCGTCTCACGGTCGACGCTCGCGGTCGAGGCGCTCAATCTCATGGAGCAACGCAAGATCACGTCGATCGTCGTCGTCGAGGACCTCAGCCGTCGCGTCGCCGGCGTCGTGCATCTGCACGACCTGTGGCGAACGGAAATGTTTTAGAGCCCGACTGTGGCCATTGAATCGAAGGCTGCCCGCATCAAGCTCGTGCTGTTCGACGTCGATGGCGTGCTGACCGACGGCTCGGTCCTGATCCACGCCGACGGCACGGAGAGCAAGCGCTTTCACATCCGGGACGGCATCGCCATGGTGTGGGCCCAACGCGCGGGACTGAGAGTCGGGTTGTTGTCGGCTCGCACGTCGGCGACGACCGTCCACCGTGCCAAGCAGCTCGGCCTCTCAGTGATCCGCCAGGGCGTGGTCAACAAGCTCGATGCGTATGACGAGATCGTCGCCGACCTCGGATTCGCCGATGCCGAAGTCGCCTACATGGGCGACGACGTGGTCGATCTGGCCGTGCTCGCGCGTGTTGGCCTGTCGGCGGCGCCCTCTGACGCCGTGCGGGAAGTGCGCGAGCGCGTGCAGTGGGTGGCCTCTTCGGCCGGCGGCGCGGGTGCCGCGCGCGAGCTGATTGAGGTCGTCCTCCGGGCTCAAGGCCGGTGGGAGACGCTGGTGGCCTCATCTGCCTCGCAAGTGCGCGTAACGCCAAGAATGGACGCGGGTTAGCTGGCTGGCATAGGATGCTGTGAACAAGAATACGCGGGTGCGCGTGCTCGTCGTCGAGGACGAGCGGAAGGTCGCAAACGCTCTACGCGAGGGTCTCGAGGGCGAGGGATACGAGGTCGTCGTCGAGCACACGGGTGAAGGTGCGTTCTTCCGCCTCAACACCGAGACGTTTGACGTCATCCTGCTCGATCTCACGCTGCCGGAGCGCGACGGGCTTCAGGTCCTCACGACGCTTCGGGGCCGGGGCGTCGAGACACCGGTCCTGGTCCTGACGGCGCGCGACGCGCTCGAAGATCGTGTGCTCGGATTGGACAGCGGAGCGGATGACTACCTCGTCAAGCCGTTCGCGTTCGCCGAAGTCGAAGCACGGATTCGGGCCCTGGTGCGCCGCGGCCGGACCACAGAGGCCGTGCGTTTGGCGGTCGCCGATCTGGATTTGGATCTCGTGACGCGAAAGGTCACGCGCGCCGGACAGCCCATCGAGTTGACGGTGCGCGAATTCGAGCTGATTGAGTACTTGATGCGGCATGAAGGCCAAGTGGTCTCGCGCGGAACCCTGGGACGCGATGTGTGGAAGGAAACGGCGCGCACGACACCACTCGACAACGTGATCGACGTGCATATCGCCAGGCTCCGCCGAAAGGTCGACCTCGACCATCCGGTCAAGTTGATTCACACCGTGCGTGGCGTAGGGTTCATGCTGCGCGAAGGCGAACCGGTGACGCCGGGCATGAAAGCACGCGAGACTAAGTGATGATCAAGTGGTGGCAGCAGCGCAACGTGCGTCTGTCCCTGACGCTGTGGTACGTCGGGGCGATGGTCGTCGTCCTGGCCGTCTATGCCGCCGGCGTCTTCACCTTCGTCAGCGGCAACGCGTCTAACGCCCTGGACGATCGACTTCACGAGGACCTCCTGTTGACCCCGGCGATGGCCGAGCAGAGGCCAGACGGAACGCTCGACTGGTACGAGGATGATAGCGAGGGGGGCAAGAACAGCCGGTGGCTGCAGATCTGGAGTCCTGACGGGCACCGGATCTTTCGGACCGGAGTTGCCGAACGCAATCCCATTCCCGAAAGCGAGGCGCTCGCCTCTCGAGCCGATTCGAGCATTGTCACGGTTCCGACAGGACCGACCATGGTTCGCATCCTGACCGACCGGCTGGACGTCTATGGCAAGCCGCTCGTCATCCAGGTGGCCCGTCCCGAGACGGCGATGCGAGGCCAGCTCGGGCAACTCGCGCTCATGCTCCTTCTGGGGCTTCCCTTTGCAGTCGCCGCCGCCGGAATCGGCGGATACCGGCTGGCTCGCCGCGCGCTCGCTCCGGTCGAGCACATGGCCGGGAGCGCTCGCTCCATCACGGCCGAGCGGCTGAGCGATCGGCTTCCCGTGACCAACCCGAACGACGAACTGGGTCACCTGGCTTCGGTCTTCAACGACACCCTCGGCCGGCTCGAGGCCTCCTTCGAGCAGATGCGCCGGTTTACGGCCGACGTCTCGCACGAGCTGCGGACGCCGCTGACCGCCCTCCGGAGCGTGGGTGAGGTGGGCCTGCGCGAACGGCGCGACGAGGCCGCCTATCGCGCGATTATCGCCAGCATGCTCGAAGAGGTGGATCGCCTCGCGTGTCTCGTCGATCGGTTGCTCGCGTGGTCGCGCGCCGAGACCGGTCAGGCCAGACTCGCGCAGGAGGTCATCGATCTGCACGAGCTGGCCGAAGAGGTCGCGACGTACCTGGGGGTGCTGGCCGAAGAAAAGCGCCAGTCGCTCGTCGTCGAACAGCTCGGGGCCGTGCGCGGCATGGGCGATCGTCTCGTGCTGCGGCAGTCGCTCATCAATCTCGTGGACAACGCAATCAAGTACAGCCCCATCGGCGGCGACATCCGCCTGCGGGCGTTGGAGTCGCAAACAGCGGCGATGATTGACGTCATCGACACGGGTCCCGGTATCCCGCCGGAGTTGAGGGTGCGGGTCTTTGACCGGTACGACCGCGGTGGCCAGTCGCTATCGGGCGAGATCGGCGGCACCGGTCTCGGCCTGTCGATTTCGAAGTGGGCGATCGAAGTCAACGGCGGCCATCTCACGCTCGAGCCCACCACGGGAGGCGGCAGCACCTTCCGAATCGCCCTCCCACGTGCCGGTGCGGCACGTTCGCCCGAAGGCCGGCGGCGGAAGTCGGTTGCCTGATCGGCAGCCATGAAACTCTTCCGCAAGACGCTGATTCTCACGCACCGCTATCTCGGGATCCCGTTGAGCCTGTTGTTCATGCTCTGGTTCGCGTCGGGTATCACGATGATCTACGCGCGTGGAATGCCCCGCCTGACGCCCGAGCTGCGAATAGAGCGTCTGCCGCCAATTGCGTTCGACCAGGTGATGGTCGTGCCGGCCGACCTCGACCAGCGAGACCGTGGCGGCCCGCGCGGCGGCGGGGCGGGTGGCGGCCGCACGACGCTCCTGACCGTCATGGGCCGTCCCGCGTACCGCGTCGGTCAAGCCACGATCTTTGCGGACACCGGCGAGCGTCTCCGAGAGGTCGGACGCGGGGGCGCCCTCATGATTGCCAGCCGCTTCATGAGCCTGCCCGAAGATCGGCTGCACTACGTGGACGAGCTGTACGAACCCGATCAGTGGACCATCCAGCAGCGGCCGCTGCCGCTGCACAAGATCGTCGTCGATGATGCCGCCCTGACCGAGCTGTACGTGTCCGAGCAAAGCGGCGAGGTCGCGGTGATGACCACGCGCGGCAGCCGGGCCCTGGCGTGGGTGGCGGCGATCCCTCACTGGCTCTACTTCGCGCCGCTGCGCCTCCAGGGCCGCGCGTGGCAACAAACGGTCATTTGGCTGTCGGCCATCGGGTCTCTGTTCGCCGTGCTGGGCATGGTCGTCGGCATCATGCAGTGGAAGCCTACCCGGCCCCACATTCCCTATGGCGGATGGATGCGGTGGCATCACATCGGGGGGCTCATCTTCGGCGTCCTCACGCTGACGTGGGTGTTCAGCGGACTCCTCTCCATGGATCCGTGGCAGTGGCCGACGAGCGGTCCCGGTCTCAATCTCCGGGGCGCGCTGGCTGGCGCGAACGACCTCTCGCGCTTCTCCGCCATCGACGCCGAAAGGTGGAAGCCCCTCCTGTCGGAGGGTGACATTAAGGAAGTGGACTTCGCGTGGATTGAGGACGAGCCCTATTACCTCGTTCGCGGCTCGATGCGACAACCTTCGCTGGTTGCCGCAGACACGATGCAGACTGGCCGCCAACCAGCCAGCATCGAATCGCTGATGGCCCGATTGGAGAAAGCGATTCCAGACGTCCCGATCCTCAAGTCAGAAGTCCTCTCGACCTATGACGCCTACTACTATCAGCAGGACCGAGGCGCCGCGCTGCCGGTCGTCAGGGTCCAGTTGGGCGATCCCGACAGGACGTGGCTGTACATCGACCCGCAGATGAGCCAGATCGTGGGGACCTTCCGCCGCTACGACCGCCTGGAAAGGTGGCTGTACCGCGGCTTCCACAGCCTCGACTTCTCGTTCTGGTACTACAACCGGCCACTCTGGGATCTCGTGGTGATTACTCTGTGTCTGGCCGGTTTCACAACTAGCGGCATCGGATTCCTGCTGGGCGTCAGGCGTATGGGCCGCGGAATCAGGCGGATAGCCCGATCCCGGCGACCCCCGGCAATTCTGAATAAAACTTCAGAAACTCTTCAGATGACCACGGACCGACGCCAGCTATAATGACCGAAGTTTTGGTTAGGGTCCTTTTCTCAGAGGAGGGATTATCGTGAAACGCAAACTGTTCCTGCTCCTGGCAGCGGCGGCTCTCATGGCGGTTGTGCCGGCCTATGCCCACCACTCCTTCGCGGCGACGTACTTCGAAGACAAGACGCAGTCGATTGAAGGCGAACTGGTGCAGTTCCTGTTCCGCAACCCGCACTCCTTCGTGCACGTCGAGGCGAAGGACGAAAAGGGTCAGGTTATTCGCTGGTCGGTCGAGTGGGGCGCTGGCCTGCAGCTCAATCGCCAGGGCGTGACGAGAGAGACCCTCAAGCCGGGCGACCACGTGATCATCACGGGCAACCCGGGGCGCAACCCTGAAGACCACCGGA
>MELA01000126.1 GCA_001767495.1 Acidobacteria bacterium RIFCSPLOWO2_12_FULL_65_11
GGCCCAGGACGTGGCCCTTTCAAGGCCAAAACACGGGTTCGAATCCCGTTGGGGACGCCACACTCCGGCCGCGCGTGAAATTGCAGATTTCAGATTGCGGATTGCAGGATTTGATCGGTCGTAGTGTCCGGCTTCAGCCGGACCGAGAACATCCCTACCGCGGATCCGACTCAAGGCCAATCAGGCGGTTCATCTCCACCAAGAGCTCGCGGCCCCGGTGAAACCCCCGGGCGGCAATCAGAGTCAGCGCCTGACGCGCGTGCGCCAGCTCAGCGGGCGGAGCGATGCGGAGCAGGGCTCGAAGGTCGACGAGATCTTGTGGACGCGTCACGTCGTCCCGAGAAAGAACCTTCAGTGCAATCAGGTGTCCCGCTCTGGCGACGCCGATCTTCAGGTTCGGCAGTAGGTCGAGCGGCTCCGCCTCAGCTACGATCTCCGGCTCGATCCCGGACGATGCGAACAGCAGGTCGACGACGGGCGCCTGGGGTTCTTGCGATCGCGTAAGCCTCACGGTAGCGAGCCGTCCAACCGCTTGCTGCTCCACAACCGCTTCGACGCCATATTCGCGGGCTCGAAGACTGTGAATCAAAGCTTCCGCCTCAGCATCGCTCGCCACAGCGACTGCCAGATCGGCGTCCCGCGTAAACCGCGGTTCCGTGCGGGCGGAAACGGCGAGACCTCCAACCAAGGCGAAGGACACGCGGGATTCAGTGAGGTCGCGATGGATCTGGCGTAGCGCCGCCTCGAGGGATGTCACGCCAATCTGTCGATCGGCCGGCCAGGACAGTCACCAGACTCCGCTCCTGGGCGGTCAAGGAGCCACCGGCGAAGCAGGCGCTCGATTTCCTCTTCGCCAGCCTCCGGATGACTCCTTCGCAGTTTCTGGCGCATCAGATCGAGCCCGGTCTCAAACAAATCGAGCGTCGTGCGGAACGCGTCGGCGATGGATGAGCTGGTGGAGGGCATGCGGTTCATTGGCGCTGGCGCAGCTCGTCGAGGATGTCCGCCGCCGGGCGAAGACCGCCTGCCTGAGCAGATTTCCAGGATGTCGAAAGGGCTTCGTGGAGCGCGCGGCGCTCCTGGTCGGTGAGGTCGTCGCCTTCGTCATCAGCGACCAACTCGACCACCGTCCCGTCGGGCAAGGCTGTTGGCTCGTCGAGCACGAGCCGCCCCTTCTCGACACGCGCTCGGAGTGGGCTCATGGGCCTACTCTACGGGTTTAGAAGGGCCTCGGCAACCTCAGGGCTTCGCTCGACCATGTTCCAAAGTCGTCGGCCAGGGCACGCCATTTACTATCAATCACTTGCGGCGAACGGTTCTTCGAGAATCACCGCAGGGCGGCAACGCGATCTGCGCAATTCGCAATTCCCAAACAATACTCACTGACGAAAAAGCGAGTGGCCCGCTCCGTGGCCCCAACATGCACCGTTTCGAAGGCGACGCACCGCCGATTCCTCTTTGGTAAACTGCGCGGGGCCCCTCGCCGTAATCGTGGCTGTCGGCCGCTCGCTGAACCCCTCATGTCACCTGAACCCGGTCGCAACGATCCGTGCCCATGCGGGAGCCGACGCAAGTACAAGCACTGCTGCCTGAAAGCGAACGATGCATCGGATTTCCTGTGGCGTCAGGTACGCGCAGCTGAGGGACGACTGGTGCCCGCGCTGTTGCAACTGGGGTTGAAGGAGTTCGGCGCACCATTCACCTCGGCCGCGCTCGAGGAGTTCTTTCTCTGGGAGGGCGTGCCAGAGGATTACGATCGAACCGACGAGTTCAGCTCGTTCTTCGTCCCCTGGTTCGCTTACGAGTTCGTCGATGGCCCGGACGATCCCGAGCGCGTCGCGAACGCGCCGACCGAGTCGCTCGCAGCGCTGTACTTGCGGCGCCACCGCGACCTGCTCTCCCCAACGGAGCGCGCATTCCTGACGTCGGCTTCTACAAGTCCCCTTTCCTTCTACGCGGTGACGACCGTTGTTCCGGGACGAGAGATTGCCTTGCACGACGTGTTCACCGGTCGCGATGTGGTCGTGCGGGAACGGAGCGCGACGCAGACCGTGCGACCAGGCGCGTTGCTCTTCACGCGCGTCGTGACGGTCGACGACACGTCGGTCATGAGCGGATGCGCGCCGCTGGTCATCCCTCCGGAGTGGCAGCTGAGCCTTCTCGATCTCCGTGAACGACTCACGAGAGGCAAGAGACGCATGCTGGCGCTGGAATCGGTGCGCGATCTCGCTCTCGAACTGCGCGACCTCTATTTCCACATCGAGGACGAAGTCTGGAATCCGACACTACCTGAGCTTCGCAATACTGACGGCGACACACTGGTCCTCACCGCTCTGACCTATCGCCTGCGCTGCAGCCCGGCCTCAGCATTCGAGCGCCTCCGTCCACTCGGCCGCGCATCAGACCAGGACGTCACCCAGCTTTTGTCCGAGGCAACAACGAATGCCACTGGCGAGTTGCAGGCAGTCACCTTGTCTTGGAACAAGCCCGGCAACCGAATGCACAAAGGCTGGGCCAACACGACCCTTGGCACGATCGAAATCGACGGCGACCGAATGGTCGTACACGTCAACTCCAGGCGCCGCGCGACGCGCATCGAGCGCGAGATCGCCAAGCGACTCGGCGCCGACGCGGCGCTCGAACGAAAGGCGGCCGACCCCGTCGAGAAGCTGTTCGCGGAAAAGAAGGATCAACCACGGGATCCGCTGGCAGACGCGGAACAGGAACGACTTCAACAGCTTCCAGAGGTCCAGGACTACATGCGACAGATGGGCGAGCGGCACTGGGACGCCTGGCTCGACACGCGATTGCCTGCACTCGGCAACCGTACACCGCGGCAAGCTGCTCGGACGCCGGATGGGCGTGAACGGCTCGAAGCGTTGTTTGCGGAGTTCGCGTGGGCCGCTGAGCGCGCGCCCAACGCCATGTCGCCCGACATCCCGGCGTTGCGTGCGCGACTCGGGTTACGGTGAGCGCCCGACGCCATCGGCGTGATGCTCGGCGACCTGGCAGCGCTGGCGCTCTTTGCCGGCGCGCTGCTGAGCAAAAGCGTCACCTGCTCGCTGCCGGCGGTGCTGCGGCTCGTGTTCTGGTGGCAGCGGGGCGCGCTCGACCGTCGCACGGTGCTGCGGCTGGCGCCGATGTTTGTCGTGGGTCTGACCCCGGCGGCCACGACGGTGTGGTTGGAGCGCTACCACGTGGGTGCGGGAGGCCGGGAGTGCTCACTCTCGGCGCTCGAGCGAATGCTCGTGGCCGGTCGCGTTCTCTGGTTCTACCCACGCACGTTTCTCTGGCCGCACACGCTGACGTTCATGTACCCGCGCTGGACGATCGACACCCACGTCTGGTGGCAGTACGTGTTTCCCGTCGCGGCCGCCCTCGCCATCGCTGCGTTGTTCCTCGCGCGGCAGCGCATCGGCAAAGGACCGCTGGTCGCGTCGCTCTGCTACGCCGGAGCGCTGACGCCGGCGCTCGGATCATCGATCGCGTGCCGGCTCGGTCGCGCCGGGTCGTGACCTTCGCCGTCGGCGCGCCGGTGGTGCTGGCGCTGGGAGTGGTGACCGCACTGCATGCGGGCGACTTTCGCGATCCCCGGACGCTCTGGATGGACACGCTCGCGAAAAATCCGGAGAGCTGGATGGCGCACAACAACCTCGGCGTTCTCCTCAAGGAAGACGGGAACGCCGACGGAGCGATCACGCACTACCTCAAGTCGTTGCGGCTGAACCCCGACTTCCCGGAGGCGCACACCAATCTCGGAGGCGCGCTCGCAGGCAAGGGACTGTTCGACGAAGCCGTCGGACGATCAGGCCCAGAACAACCTGCGCGCGGCCGTGGCGGCGCGGGACCAGGCGAAGCGAGTCAGGCCATAATGCGGCGTGTTCCGTAGTCCGATTCTCGTGGCGGCGAAAAACACGACCTTTTTGTAGACTTCCAAGTCGCCTTCCGGCAAAATAAGGTCCCGCTAATGCAGAAGGCGGACGATGTATCCCCTAACGGGGAGGAGTTCTTATGCAGAAGGTGAGACGGACGGCGGTCGAACGCATTGTTGTTCTGGCTGTGCTCACGGTCGCCGTGATGGTGGCTGTTCCCCTCGTGGCTCCTGTCTCGGCGCAGTTGGGAGGGGCCGGCGTCGGCGTCGATCTTAGCGGCGAATGGGCCGGGATCTTCCATGAGGAGCAGCCGGAGCGCGGGCCGGGCCCTGAGCTGGGTGATTATCTGGGCCTGCCGATCAACGATGCCGCGCGGCTTCACGGCGACACATGGAGCGCGTCGAGACTCACGCTCCCCGAAGAGCAGTGTATGCCGCATCCATCGACCTACGCGCTGCGCGGTCCGATGAACCTCCGGATCTGGAAGGACGTCGACCCGATTACCCAGACCCTCGTCGCCATCAGGACGCACGGCTCGTGGATGGCGCCCGAGCGCACGTTCTATATGGATGGCCGGCCGCATCCACCGGCCTATGCCGCGCATACGTGGCAAGGCTTCACCACGGGTCGGTACGAAGGCGGAATACTGACGACGTTGACCACTCACCTCAAAGAAGGGTGGCTCCGCCGCAACGGCATCCACCATAGCGATGAGGCGACGATGGTGGAGCATTGGATCCGCCATGACACGATACTGACGGTGGTGACGATCGTGACCGATCCGGTTTATCTGACCGAGCCGATGATGCGCACCACGAACTTCCGGTGGGCGCCAAACCAGAACGTCGGGGCCTATCCGTGCAGCCCGTTCGAGGTCATCGTCGAAATCGACCGACCCGCCGGCATCGTACCGAGTCATCTGCCGGGCACCAACGAGTTTGTCAAGGAGTTCTCGCAAACCTACAAGATTCCATTCGAGGCCACCCGCGGTGGCGCGGAAACGATCTATCCGGAATACCAGGTCAAGCTGCAGCAGATGATGGCGAACGAGGCAACCCAGAAGAAGTAGACAACCCGAAGAGGGATCGTGATGAAGGTACTTGGATTGATGCGCTCGGTACTCTCGCGCGCCGGGCTGCTCGTCACCCTCGTGGTGTCACTGGCGGCTGTCGGCTTGGTGCACGCTCAACAGGCCCAATCGGGTCAGGCAGGCGGCGGCGAGGACGCCGGTCTCCACGTGCTGCCGGTGCGGGGAAACATCTCGATGATTGTCGGAGCCGGCGCCAATCTGGCCGTGTCCGTCGGAGAAGAAGGCGTGCTCCTCGTCGATACGGGCACGGGCGAAAACGCGGACAAGGTGATCGAGCTCATCCGGAAGCTCGCGCCCAACAAACGGCTCCGCTACATCATCAACACCAACGCCGATCCCGATCACACGGGCGGCAACCTGAAACTCGGGGCGATCGCCCAGACCGTCGGCGGCGGCAACGCCGGTGCGGGCCGCACCGCGATCATCGCTCACGAAAACGTGCTCAATCGCATGAGCGCTCCGAGCGGCCGGGAGTCGCCGACGCCGTCCGAGGCGTGGCCGAGTGACACCTACTTCGGCAAGGGCAAGAAGAAAGAGCTCTATCTCAACGACGAGTCGATCATCATCGAGAACGGGCCGGCGGCGCATACCGACGGCGACTCCACGGTCTACTTCCGGAAGTCCGACGTGCTGGTCACGGGAGACGTCTTCACGACCGTCACGTACCCGGTGTTCGATATCAACCGCGGAGGTAGCATCAACGGATATATCGACGCGCTGAATCGAATCATCGACATCACCGTCCCGAAGGACAAGCAGGAAGGCGGGACGTACGTGATTCCTGGTCACGGCCGCCTCTGCGACGAAGCGGATGTGGTCTTCGATCGCGATATGGCCACGATCCTGCGCGATCGGTTCGCAAACTGGATCAAGCAGGGTTGGACGCTGCAGCAGGTCAAGGCCGCCAACCCGGTCCTGGACTACGACCTGCGTTACGGCGCGACGTCCGGGCCGTGGACGACCGATCAGTTCGTCGAGGCGGTCTATGCGGATTTGAGCAGGACGTTGGCGCCGGCGAAGGCTCCGGCCGCTGGACGGACACCCGCATCGAGAACTCGTCCCACGACGAGGTGACGCCGCCCTCCTTCAATCCTTTCGAGGGGTTGCCCCGGGCGCCTGGCAGTTGCGCGACGTGCAACACCAGGTCCGGCGTGGCCATCGCCAGGAGCATCAGCGCCACCGCCTCGTGGAACTCGTGGGCCGCGTCGCAGCGTTCGGACGCATATACTCCGCGGGACGGAAGCTATACATACGTCGTGCCCGGATACTCGAACTCAAACTCGAACACGAACGTGAACTGCAGCGGCAATGGCAACGTCGCGAATTGCAACGGGTCAACGAGCACCACGACTTCAGGCACGCCCGCGCTGGTGGGCTCATACCAGGTGACAGGCGCGACCCTTTCTCTCCAGTTGCCGGATGGTCGGGTTGCCGTCGTCAACTGCGAGAGCAAACTCGATTGGGGTATGAGGGGGCGGTACGTCCCTACGCCCTCAAACGAGTAGAACGGCCGCTTTCCGAACGTGCCCGCGTGAGGCGTGAATGTCAGCCGGCCCTTAACCAGCCGCCTGAGCACCTGCTGCGCCTGGCGGACGTGGCCACGGAGTAGGCCCTGCCAGTCGACTAGGTAGCCTTCGAGCTGGGCAACGCTGCGGTCCTCGGCATCGCCGACTTGGGCGGTGCTTTTGCGAGCGTCAACGGCGGCAATCATGTCAGCGCCCCCCGACGGCGACAGGGGGCCGCCCGCCGCCGGCGCGCCCGTTGCGGCGCGATGATGCGGCTTTCGCGGGACTCGTGCTGTGCCCCAGGAGCGCCCCGACACTCACGAACCGCAGCCGCTCGCGCTTCGTTAGGTAGGTATCCTGACGTAGCACGGTGATGTCGGCCTCGGCCCTGGGCTGGTGCCCCTGGGCGCGCAACGCCGCCAGATGCGCCGCCAGCGCCCCTCGAATCCCGCGTTTGGCCTCGGCCATCGTATCTGCCGCGGCGTACACGCCCGGGAGGCCCGCCACCCACGCGCTGAAGGTGCCGTTGCTTTCCCGCTCGACGACGACAGGGAAGTAATGCGTCATAGTCCCGCCTCCTTCAAGATGCGTTGCGCGAGCCCCGTGCCAACCTCTTTCTTCGTGTGGACCGTTACGGTGACGACTCGCCCAGTTGTCGGATGGACAAACTGTCGATGGCTGCCCTTGCCTGTTCGTTGCTCCACGAACCCCGCGGCTTTCAACCGACGAATCAGTTCGCCCCAAGTCACTGGCCTAGTAGGATAACCTATCGGTAGCTTATAAAGCTAGCGGGACGACCCCGTTCTTCTTTATCTCTTCTCCTTTTGCCTCGGTGGACACCCAAAACCGGCCACTGATGGACACCTGAAAACCGGCCACCACACG
>MELA01000127.1:0-249 GCA_001767495.1 Acidobacteria bacterium RIFCSPLOWO2_12_FULL_65_11
AACGTGCAGATCCTCCAGGTTCGCGGCAACGTCTACATGCTCGCCGTTCCCGGGGGCGCGAACAGTATCGTGCAGATTGGCGACGAAGGGGTGCTCGTCGTCGATACGATGACCGCGGCGGCGGGCGAGAACCTTGTGTCGGCGATTCGGACCCTCTCCGACAAATCGATCCTGCTCGTCGTCAACACGCACGCGCACGCCGATCACGTGGGCGGTAACGTGACGGTCCGCAACGCCGGGGTCTATCTG
>MELA01000127.1:256-18039 GCA_001767495.1 Acidobacteria bacterium RIFCSPLOWO2_12_FULL_65_11
CAACGCCGGCGTCTATCTGGCGACGGGCAACATCCGCGGCGGCGGGGGCGCGTCGATCCACGCCTTCGAGACCACGCTCAATCGCATGAGCGTCGACGGCTCGCCCTATCCGCCGGAGGCGTGGCCTACCGACACGTTCTTCGTGAAGCAGAAGGATCTGTTCATGAACGGCGAGGCGGTACAGCTCATCCACCAGCCGGCGGCGCACACCGACGGGGACATCCTGGTGCTGTTCAGACGTTCCGACGTGCTTGCCGTCGGCGACGTCTTCACGCCTGGACGGTACCCTGTGCTGCAGGAGGGTGGCAGCATCAACGGCGTGATTGCCGGCCTCAACCGCATCCTCGAGATCGCCGTTCCCGAGTTCAACGAGGAAGGCGGCACGCTCATCGTGCCCGGGCACGGGCGCATTTCTGACGAGTCCGACGTGGGCGACTACCGCGACATGGTGACGATCGTTCGCGACCGCGTCGAGGACATGGTGCAGAAGAAGGCGACGCTCGATCAGGTCAAGGCGGCGAAGCTCACCGTTGAATACGACGGGGTGTACGCGAGCTCCGACTATACGGGCGACATGTTCGTCGAGGCGGTCTACAAAAGCCTGATGCCGGCAGCGAGGCCCCAGGGCAACGCGCCGGCGACCCAAGTGGTGCCGAGAAGATGAACGCATCCAACGCACTCGTGCTCGCGATGGCCCTGACGGTGGCCGCTTCGGCGGCCGCCCAGGCGCCGAACCCGCCCGCGCCCGCCGGCGGCCGCGGCGGCCCGCAGGGTCCGCCGCCCACGGCGCGCGAGGCGGCGCCCATCGATCTCGCCGGTCAGTGGGTGTCGGTCGTCTCCGAGGACTGGCGGTGGCGGATGGTGACCCCGCAGAAGGGCGATTACGCGAGCGTGCCGCTCAATGCGGAGGGACGCCGGGTTGCCGACAGCTGGGACCTCGCCCGGGACGGCGCCGCCGGCGAGAGTTGCCGGCCGTTCGGCGCTCCGGCGCTGATGCGTCTGCCGATCCGCGTGCGGATTTCGTGGCAGGACCCTGCGACGCTCATAATCGAGTCTGACGAGGGTCAACAGACCCGCCTGCTGCGGTTTGCGACCCCGGGAGCGCCGCTGGTGGCCGCTGCGCAAAGCGGCGCCGAGCGCACGTGGCAGGGCAGGTCGATCGCCGAATGGAACAAGCAGGCGGTCTCGCGCGGCCTGGGCTTCGGCGGTGGACGCGGCGTGGCCGGCGGCAATCTCAAGGTGACGACCACCGAACTCCGGCCGGGCTACCTGCGGAAAAACGGCGTGCCGTACAGCGAGAACACCGTGCTGACGGAATACTTCAACCGACACGACGAGCCGAACGGCGACGTCTGGTTCACGGTGACGACGATCGTCGACGATCCGAGGTACCTGAATCAGTCGTTCATCACGACCTCGTCCTTCAAGCGTGAAACGGACACGTCGAAGTGGGATCCGTCACCGTGTCAGACCGACCCGCCACGATAGGCAGATCGCAAATCATCAGAGGAGCGCATCGCCATGAAGCGAGCAATGATCGTCGCTCTGCTGGCTCTCACTATGGCTTCGGGCCTGGTGGCGTTGACGGGCGCGCAACAGCCCTCCCAGGACGCCGCTGTGCGCGTCGCGATTGACGCCGACGACATCGGCGGGGTCGTGCGCAGTGCGGCCGGTCCCGAGGCCGGCGTCTGGGTCATTGCTGAAACGGCCGATTTCCAGACCAAGTTCCGCAGGATCGTCGTCACCGACGATCAAGGGCGATACGTGATTCCCGACCTGCCGGCCGCCACGTACCGGGTCTGGGTGCGCGGCTACGGCCTGGTCGATTCGCCGGCCGTGCAGGCGGCGCCCGGCCAGCAGCTCGCGCTCGCCGCGCTCGTCGCGCCCAACGCGCGCGCGGCGGCCCAGTACTACCCCGCGAGTCACTGGATGTCGCTCATGCAGATTCCGCCGCCCGATGCCTTTCCGATGGAAATCCTCGCGGCGCCCACCCAGGCGCGGGGCGGAGCGCCCGCCGCCGCCGGGGGACGAGGCGGCCGCGGGGGACCGGCCGGGCCGCAGATGATTCAATCGCAGGAACAGTGGGTCAGTGCGATCAAGGGCTGCATCGTCTGCCATCAGATCGGCAACCAGGCCACGCGCGAGATCTCGCCTTCGCTCGGCACCTTCGATTCGAGCATCGCGGCCTGGGAGCGGCGGCTCCGGTCCGGGCAGATTGGCGCCAACATGTTTGCCGCGGTGAGCCGTCTCGGCTCCCGGGAAAAGGGGCTCGCCTTCTACGCGGACTGGACCGATCGGATCGCCGCGGGCGAGACGCCGCAGGCGCCGCCGCGGCCGCAGGGCGTCGAACGGAACATCGTGCTCAGCAGCTGGGACGTGTCGAATGCGACCGCGTTCATTCACGACGTGGTCAGCGCCAACAAGTGGGGAGCCACGGCCAACCCGTACGGCCCTGTCTACGCCGCCGACTTCCACAACGACGCGCTCATCGTGCTGGATCCGCTGAAGAACACCCACGAGATGCTCCCGATTCCGACCAAGGTGCCGAAGAACCAGATCCCGACTTTTACCGGCCAGCGGATCGACCTGCCATCGCCGGTCTGGGGCGAGCAGATCGTCATCGAAGATCACGTGGCGCCCGATACGCCGATGCTGGATCACGAGGGCCGGGTCTGGGTGACCGGCATGATGCGCGGGCCGGAAAACCCGTCGTACTGCTACGACGGGACGAAGAACACGTTCGCCAAGCAGTTCGCCATCACGCAGAACCGCCGGCAAACCGCCGTCTACGACCCGAAAACCAGGACGTGGCGGTCGGTCGACACCTGCTTCATGACGCATCACGTCACCTCCGGCGCGCCTGGAGATCCGCGCATGTACTACAACGGCCTGGGCACGACGCTCGGGTGGATCGACACCAAGGTGTACTTCGAGACCGGTGACGAGGAGCGGGCGCAGGGCTGGTGCGCCGCGTACGTCGACATCAACGCCGACGGCAGAATCGATATCGACGTCGACAAGCCGATTCAGCCGATCGGCATCTACAGCCTGAGCGTGAGCCCGGCCGACGGCAGCATCTGGGCCGGATCGCCCTCCGGCACGCCCGGGCGCATCGTCCGGTACACCCTGGGCAGAAATCCGCCCGAGACGTGCATCGCCGAGGTGTACGAGCCGCCTTACAACAATCCGGCGCGGCCCGGCGTCAAGGGCATGCTGCCGCGCGGCATCGACGTCGACCTCAACGGCGTCGTCTGGGCCTCGCTCGCCCAGAGCGGCCAGCTCGCGAGCTTCGACCGCCGCAGGTGCAGAGGCCCGCTCACCGGTGAGGCGGCGCTCGGCGGTCAGCACTGTCCCGAAGGCTGGACGCTCTATCCGCTCCCGGCGCCGAACTTCAAGGGCCTGAAGCGCAGCTGGTCAATCGCGCGGCCGAAGCGCTCGGTGGCCGAAACCGGATTCTCGCGGTCAAGACGCTGCAGATTGTCGGCTACGGTCAGCTTGCCTACTTCAACGGCGGCAGCAATATAACCGGATCGCCCGACGCGCCGCAGAAGTGGCAGGACGTCAACGGCTACCGCCGCACCATCGACCTCGAGCACGGACGGATGCGGACTGAGCAGCGCCTCAAGTACAACTTCGTGTTCGCGAACGCCGCGCCTCAGCTTGGGCTGAACCGCACCAACCAGGTAGTGGATCTCGAGACGGGCGCCCGGAACGCCCGTCTGGACGCGCTCACCAATCCCATCGTGGTCGTGCGTGCGGCGCTCGACCCGGCGACCAAGGTGTCCAACCTGCGTCGGGCGGGTAATCTTCAGCTCGTCGATCTGACGCTCAAGCAGGGCGACACGCTCACGCTCGGCATCGACGCCACGTCGAACCTGCCGGCGTCGGTGAGCTACGTGGTCGGCAACGGAAACGTGGGCGACCTGACGCTGACGACGAAGTGGGTGGGCTGGGTGCCGGAGAACGGCGTGCAGGTGCCGCTCGGCTACAACACCACGAGCGACTGGCGCAACATCGTCCAAAGCAAGCTCTACGTCGATCGGAACATCGTCGACGCGCCGATTGAAGAGATCGTCGCGCCGGCGGCCGGCGGCGGTCGGGGTGGCGCCGGGGGCGGCGCCGCGGGCGGGCGTGGCGGGCAGGCGGCGGCTCCGCAGGCGACCAAGGTCGCCGATCACGTGTGGTACATGAACGGCAACACGTTCTTCGAGTTCGACGACCACCTGACCATGTTCGAGACGAACCGCAACGACGCCGCCCTGCAAGCGGTGCTCGCTGTGGCCAACAGCCTCGTCCCCGGCAAACGCGTGACGCAGGTCATCATGTCGCACCATCATTTCGATCACAGCGCCGGCGTCCGTGCGGCTGTCGCGCAGGTACTGACGATCATCGCCCGCCGTGGCAACGAAGGGATCCTCCGCGAGATGACGTCGCGTCCAGCGACGCTCTTCCCGGATGCCCTCGGCCGCAATCCCCAGCCGCTCAAGTTCATTCCGGTCGACGACCATCTGAAACTGAAAGACGGCACGAACGAGGTCGACATCTACCACGTCATCGCGGACAACCACATGGCGGATGCCGTGCTCGCGCACGTGCCGGCGAGCAGTCTGCTCGTCGAGGCCGATCTGACGACGCAGAACTGGGATTATCAATGGTGGGGCGGCAGCTTCATGGACAACATCGAGCACAGAAAGATCAAGGTTGTCACGAACTTGGCCGTGCACGCCCAGCAGCCGTTCCCCATTGCCGAAGTGGTCGCTGCCATCGAAAAGCAGGTGCGCGGCGCGCAGGAGATGTGCGCACGTGCGGCGGCGGCGCAGTTCTATCAGCCCGGGTGCCCCGTGCAGTACACTCGGACACTTCCGCCGGCCACGCCGTAGCGGTGCTTCACCCGTAGTTTCACCCGTAGTGTCCAGCTTCAGCCGGACCTCAGGTCCGCCTCAAGGCGGACACTACAGGTTTTGAAGGAAAGGGAGCCGATCACATGCGACGACAATTCTTCAAGTTCGCAACCGTTCTCGCAGTGGCCTCGCTCGGCGTCGCATCGGGCCGCGCCCAGAATGCCCCGGCTCCAGGTGCCGGCCAGGTGCCGGGCACCACGCCACGACAGGCTATTGACGCCGCCGCAGCGGCCCTCGGCGGCGCCGATCGCATTGGGGCCCTCCGCAACTTCACGTTGATCGGCTACGGCCAGTACGCCTATCAGAACGGCGGTGGCAACATCACGGCCTTACCGGACGCGCCGCTGAAACTCATTGCGGCAAACGACTATCGGCGTGTCTACGATCTCGAGCACGGCCGGACGCGCCATCTGGAGCGCCGGAACGACCTTTTCCCGTTCGCAGCGTATGGGGGCCACAGCTTCGCCCTTCAGAACCAGGTGCTCGATGGCGCCATCGCGTACAACCTCAGCGAGCAAGGCCAGGCCACGCGTGGCGGTGACGCCAGGGATCGACGCATGTGGATGCACACCAATCCGGTGGTGGCCGTGCGAGCGGCGCTCGACCCGGGATCGACGCTCAGCAATCGGCGCCGGGAAGACGGCCTGACGCTCGTCGACCTCACGCTCAAAGAGGGCGAGAAGCTCACGCTGGCCATCAGGCCGCCATCGAACCTGCCCGCGTGGGTTCGCTGGTCGGGTCCGAATCAGAATCTGGGAGAAGTGATCTACACCACGCATTTCTATGGGTACCTGCCATTCAGTGGCGTGCGGCTGCCGATGGGATACACCACCAAGCTTGACTGGCGCGACATCGAGTTCCTCAAGTTGTACGTTGACGGCTACGTCGTGGACGCGCAGATCGAGGACATGGCCGCGCCCGCTTCCGTCACCTCGCCGGCGCCCGGGCAGGCCGCAGGCGGCCGGGGTCGAGGTGCGGCCCAGCCACCGGGAGCGGCGGCCGTGCAGATCACGCCGGTCGCGCGCGGCCTGTGGCGGATCACGGGCGGCACGATGGTCGTCGAGTTCGCCGATCACATGACGCTGTTCGAAGTCGGCGGCGGCGCGGATCGCGTCAGAGCCGTCGTGGCGGCAGCGAGGACCATTGTCCCGAGCAAGCCGGTGACCGAGGCCATCGTCTCTCACCATCACTTCGACCACACCGCAGGCTTGCGGCAGGCCGTCGCGGAGGGACTGACGGTAATCTCGCGGCGTGACAACGGCGTCATCTTCAGAGAAATGACGTCACGTCCGGCGCCGAACTTCCCCGACGATCTGGCGCGCAATCCCAAGCCGTTCAGGTTCATCCCGGTCGACGACCACTTGCAGCTAAAAGACAGCAACATGACGCTCGACATCTACCACGTCATCGCCAATAGCCACATGGCCGACGCCGTCTTTGCGTATATCCCGGAACACCAGATCATGATCGAGGGCGACATCGCGACCGCCGCCTTGGATCTGCAGTGGTGGGGCGACAGCTGGCTGGACAACATCGCGTACCGCAAGCTGACGGTCGTCAAGAACGTCCCGGTGCACATGGACATCATGACGACGGAGGAAGTCATCAAGATGGTCAACCCCGGGATCCAGCGCGTGAAGGAATTCTGCGCGCAGCATCTCGCCAAGGGCAACTACTTCCCGGGGTGTCCGGCGCAGGTTCGGTAGAGCCACATAGCCCGTAGTGTCTGCCTTCAGGCGGACTTCCCAGGTCCGGCTCAAGCCGGACACTACGAGTATGAAACGTCCGGCGCAGGTCAGGTAGGGCCTACGTTCCCGCTGCCATTACGAAGTTGACCTCGACGGTCTGGCCGGTCCCGACACTCACCCGCTGCGCGGGACCTTTCAGGCGCTCGTGCCAGACGGTCAGATCGTAGGAGCCGGCCGGGACGTCGGCGAGGACGAACCGTCCGTCGGAACCGCTGGCGGTCGCCCGGTCGGTGCTGACATACACGAAGCCCTTCATCCACGGATGCGTGTCGCAGACGATCCGAATGGCTCCGGGCGCATTCGCGACCCGCTGCCTGATGGTGAGGCCGACCAGCGGCAGCGCGACGTTGAAGAGCGATCGGCCGTCCGGAGCGTAGGCATGCGTCGTATGGAGTGTGGCGTCTTCGCTCGTCACTTCGAGCGTGATGCCAGGCGGGGCGACGGATACGTGAGGGATGAACCGGCAGCCTTTGTTGGTCAACCTGACCGGTGCCATCTCGCCCCACGCCAGGCCTTTGACGGCGATGACCGCGTGCGCTACGCCGCCCTCCCTGTCGAGGACGATGGCTTCGTCCGGCACCGAGGGACCGCAGATCTTCTCGTCGGCAGTGACCTTCAGTGATCCTGCGACGACCGGCGCCGTGCTCGTGACGCGGCCGCGAATCGTACCGCTCCCACCCGCGCGCTGGACGATCCCTTCAGGGCTGGCGACAGTGACGGCCAGGACGGCGGCCCCTGCGGCGATCAGGGCCGAGAGCGAACCGGATCGAGATATTCCCATAGCAGATACCCCGCGACTTGAGTGGATTGTGACGATCGGTTGACGATAGGGACTCTCACGCCTGCCCCGATGGCCAGCGCACCCGTTCGAGTGAGTGGCTTACGGAATTGAGGTGTGAGGGCGAGCTGTTTCTCCACGCCATTGAGCTCGAGCGCGAGCGTCCACGTACTCGGGGCCGGACTGAGGCTGTGGCCCACATAGATGTTGTAGAGGACTTCGCGGTCGGCCCACGGCTCGCGAGCGGGAAACTCCATCTTGAACTGGCTCTGGACGATCGCCTCGCCCACCAGAGCGGCAGCCGCCAGGTAAGGCTCGAACACCGTGGTGCCGGATCCAAGCCCGCGGCTCTCGCTCCCGGTCGGAAATACCACTTCGGTGCCGGCGGTCAGAATGCGCGAGACGTTGTTGGTGTGCAGGACGTACTTCACCGCGACCGCGACATCCCCCACACCGGTCGATCGGCTGCCGGTCTGGCTCGTGCTGGCAATCGGCAGGCCGATCTCAGCGTGGGCGCGGCGTCCCAGCCGGCGCTCGTAGACGGCGCGGAACCGGAGGCTGGCAGGCTCGCCAGCCGTATGCGACACGACGGGGATAATGAGAAATTCATTTTCCGGATAGGCCTTTTCCGTGAAGAGCGCGCGCGGAAGGTTCAGATTGCCGAGCGGCCACCCGGGTTCCTTGCAGAATCCCCGCGCGTACCGCACCAGTCCGCTGATCTGCTCGGCGGAAAACGCATCGCCGAACGCGGGCATCTCTGACGATAGCCCTGCGACAGGGCCGCCCCGCGCCGTCACGAGCTCCCAGTCCGCATCCGGCTCCGCCGTGGCCAGCGCGCAGTTTGTGAAATCCCGGGGAAGGTTCTTGACGGTCGGCGTCGGGAGGCGCCCGGTGCCGTCGTCAGCGTGACACTTGGCGCACGTCGCTGCGTACAGCTCCTTGGGGGAGTCAGGCAACTGGGCCGTCGCAGGCAGAGGCGAAAACATGAGGAACGTAACAGCGAGAGGAAGGCGGAGGGTCAAGGGCCTTGTGTACGGTATCAGCACAGCGCCGCGCTGCGCACGCCTCTGCAGGGAGCATGCCGCGTGACAGCGGCGAATCCCCGAGTGATTGATGCGTGAAGCGTCTCGCGAAGCTTCACCATGGGGAGAATTCCGCGTCGGGCGAGAGAATCTTTGCGACCGTCTCCCGCGGATCTTCGCGCGCGGTTACGAGAAGATCGTCGGCTGCTTCCCAATGGGAAGTCCGTACGGGACGAGGAAGTGACTATCGCACGCAAGGGAGTAAACCCCGACAGAGCGGACAAGTGGTCGGGGCGACTGGATTCGAACCAGCGACCCCCTGCGCCCAAGGCAGGTGCGCTACCAGGCTGCGCTACGCCCCGACTGTGTCGATCTTACGTCAACGTCGGAAAATGGAACGTATCCCTGCGTGGTTTTCACGTCTTTTCAATGAGATGCAGACGGCCTGTAACTTGCTGGTACAACGCGCATGGAGGTGGTCTATATGCAGTTTTCTAGGATTTCAGTAGCAATGAGCGCCCTGGCCATTACAGCTTTGTCGTTCACGCCCGCCTACGCGCAGGAGCGCGGCCGGCCAGCGGCTCCTCCCCGGGGGGGCGGGCAGGGGCAGGCCAACCCCAACCGCCCGGCAGCGCGCCCACCGGCAGAGAGGCCGGCCGATGCGCGAAGACCAGCGGATGCTCCGAGGCGCGCCGAATTCTTGCCGCGGATTGAGGCGCGTCCGAAGCTCGTCGCGAGGCTGCAGACGTTGCTGCCTGAGGGTATGACGCTCCAAGACGCGGCGGCAGGATTCAGGAACCAGGGCCAGTTTATCGCCGCCCTGCACGTCTCGAAGAACCTCGACATCCCGTTCGCCGACCTGAAGGGCTTGATGACCGGGCCCGATCAGAAGAGCCTCGGCCAATCGATCAAGGAGCTGAGGCCCACTGTCAACACGGATGCAGCAGTCAACACCGCCGAGCAGCAAGCGACAGAAGACGAGCAGGTCTCCAACCAGTGAACGCACGACTAGTTATGGCAAGCGCCCTCGTGGCGCTTGCCATGGCTGGCCCCTCGGCCGCACAGGGAAACTCCGCCGCCGGCAAGCAACCAAGGCCACCAAATCGCAATCGCCTGCTGACCCGTGGGTGTATGGGTCGCTCTCCCAGACCGTAGCGACGCTCGACGAACACCGAGCCGGCACGACCGTGGCTGCCGGCCTGTCGCTCTTCCTGCCGGCGGGGACGTTGACGCGATGAGTGTTGGTCTATCATAAGCAGGCTTGGTCTCGCGCCCGACGCTCCCATCCGTCGATCCGACGCCGTCGCAGCTCCTGCTGGTGGACTCGGTCGATCGACCAGGCCTCGTTCATCAGATTACCGGGGTGTTGTGGCGACACGGTGCGAACATCCTGACCAATCACGAATTCGTCGACCGCGAGGCCCGGCGGTTCTTCATGCGCACCGAGTTTGCTGGAGTCGCGGCATTGGGCGCCGTCGTGACAGAGCTGGAGGCCCTCCTGCCTCCGGGCGCGGTCGTGCGGATCGGGCGCGCCGGCAGCCATCGCATCGTGATCCTCGCGACCCGCGAGCACCACTGCGTCGGCGAGCTCCTCCTGCGCCACGCGTACCACGAGCTCGGGGCGTCCATTCAGGCGATAGTCAGCAACCACTCGACGCTGGCGTCGCTCGGCGAACGCTTTGACGTTCCTTTTCATCATGTTCCCCATGAGCAGGTGAGCCGAGCGGATCACGAAGCGGCCGTGCTGAAGGCTCTCGAGCCGTACGAACCGGACTACCTCGTGCTCGCAAAGTACATGCGAATCCTCAGTCGCAGCTTTGTCGACCGCTACCGGCAGCGCGTCATCAACATCCATCACTCGTTTCTGCCGGCCTTCGTCGGATCGCGTCCCTACCATCAGGCGTTCGAGCGCGGCGTGAAGATCATTGGTGCGACTGCGCACTTTGTCACCGAGGAGCTCGACGAGGGTCCGATCATCGCGCAAGGCGTGGTCCCCGTCAGTCACAGCTATGGCCCGAACGAGATGGCTCAGGCTGGCAGAGACGTGGAAAAGATTGTGTTGGCGAAGGCGCTCAAGTTGGTCTTCGAAGAACGGATCTTCTTGAGCGGCAAGCGCGTGATTGTATTCGACTGAAGAGGGACGTCGCGGGAGGGAATGGGTTCCAGGTTCCGGGTTCGTACGAACCCCAGAACCTAGAACCCTGAACTACGGAACCCAGAACCTTGTTTACTTCGCCGGCTGAGCCTGCGGTGTTTGTCTCTGCGTCAGCGATCCGATCGACCGGAAATACGCTGCGATGGCGTCACGGAAGTTGGCAGGCACCTCATCGGAGCCCGACAACGCCAGCGAATCGTTGCCCCCGTCCAGCTTCTTCCGCACGTTGAACTCGGCTCTCTTGAGCGTGTCGAGCGCCGCCATCATCAGCTGTTCGACCTGCCGCGGATTGGCGTAGATGTTCTCGCCCTGCAGGCCCCGCAGCTGGCGCAGGAAGTCGTCGATCTCGCCTGGGTTGACGCCGGCTGCCTGGAGCGCCTGCCGGACCTCTTGCGCGTCGCGGCCCAGCTCTTGGAACTGACGGCTGAACTGCCGGACATCGTCGCTCGAGAACCGGCCGAGAGGCGCCCGCGCGTCAGCACCCGAGGCAAATTGCCCCGGGCCTGTGGTGGTCAGCCCGTTCTGGTCGCGGCCGCCCTGCTGGCCCTGCTGACCCTGTTGGCCCTGCTGACCCTGCTGACCTTGCTGGCCCTGCTGACCCTGTTGGCCCTGCTGACCCTGTTGGCCCTGCTGACCCTGCTGGCCTTGTTGACCCTGCTGTTGGCCCTGCTGTTGGCCCTGTTGCCCTTGCTGCTGGCCGTTCTGCTGATTGCGATCGGCGCCAGACAGACGATCGGCCATCCGCTGATTGAGCGACTCCATGCTGCGCGCCAGCTCGCGCGTCTGATCGGCGGCCCGCTCGAGCGCGTTCTCCCTCGACTGGCTGCCCATGGCCGCGGCGGCCTCGCCGATCTTGTCCTTGAGCGCGTCGAGGTTCGAGGAGATATCGTCTTCCATCGCGCGCGCGTACTGCGACTGCGATCCGGGCTGCTGCAAGGTCCCTCTGGTGTACCGGATCTTTTCCCGCACCTTCTTGTCGCGAATGCTGCCGGCCGCCTCGTCGAGTCTGCGTGACGCGTCGCGCTCGTCGCGGCGCGTGTCGTTGGCGAGCCTTTCGAGGTCCTTCTGCAGCTCGCCGACCTTCGCGTCCATCGCCTCCTTGCGATCGGCGAGCGCCTGCGTGCGCCCCTGGCGCGCCACGGGCGACTGTGAATCGAGGCCCTGCACCTCGGCCACGACGTCCTTCTGCTCGGCGGCCAGTTCTTCAGCCTCGCGCAGCGCGTTCTGGAGGTCTCGGTCGGAGCGACCGGTCTGTTCGCGCTCGAGCTGCCGCTGCGCCTCGCGCAGCTTATCGAGCGCGGCGCTGGCCTGCGCGCCGGTGTTCTGCCCGTTGGCAGCGGCCTGTCGCATCGCGTCGGCGGCCTGCTGGAGATCGCGCGCGGCCTCGGCCAGGTCGGGCCGCTGCTGCTCGCGGCTCAGCTGCTCGAGTCGGCGCGCCGCCTCCTCGACTTCCTGGGCCAGCTGACGCTGGGCGCTGCTGCCGCCGCCGGACTGCTGCTGGCCAGCCTGCGCCAGACGCCGCTGCCGTTCGGCCTCCTGTTGCTGGCGCTTGGCGAGCTCCTTCAGCTTTTCGGCCAGCTCATCGACCTTCTGATCGGCCTGCTGCTGCTCGGCCTGCCTCCTCATCTCGAACTGGCTCGCCAGTTTGTCGAGCTCGAGCTCGAAGAGGTCGGCGAGGTCCTCGGCCATTTGGCCCTGCTGCCCGCCGCCGCCACCGCCGCCGCCGTTCTGGGCCGTGACGGTCGTCTCGTACTTCTGCTCGGCCTCCTGCAGGATCTTCAACGCCCGCTGCTCGGGCGCCAGTGCATCGTCGGGCTTGAGCGCTTTGAGATTCGCTTCGGCCTGCTTCATCTCGTTGGCGGCCTTCGGCAGCATGTCGAGGATCTCTCTGAACGATCCTTCGTTGCCGCCGAGGGCGCCGAGCCGGGCCTCCAGCTTCTCGACGAGCTCCTCGACCTGTCCGCGCAGCTTGGCCTGAGCCAGATTCAGGAACACCACGTTCTCGCGGTACTTGTCCGCTTTGGTCTTCGCCTTGTCGCGCACGGTGTTGAACGTCGCGGCCACGATCTCGCGCTGCTGCCGCGAGAGGTCGCCGACGTTGGCCTGCTGCTGACCGCCGCCGCCACCCTGCTGCGCCTGCGACTGCGCGGCCCTGTAGTCCTTCTTGAACGGCCGGATCTGCACGAAGTAGATATCGCTCGAGGCCGTCTTGGTCCCGGCCACTGCGTCGTTATCGGTCGCCTTCGCGTAGTAGGAGACGAAATCGCCAGGCTTCAACCCGAGCTCTTCGAGGTAAATCGTGTGGCCCGCGTTGACGTCGGTGAGCGGCTTGCTGCCGCCGAAGAGCGACACGGTCTTCTGCGGTCCGCCGTTGAGCGTGTAGACCAGCTGCAGCTGCTTGATCCCGAAGTCGTCGTCCGCCTTCGCCTCGACGAAGACTTCTTCGACGGGGCTGGCGGCCGTGTCGCGTCCGGGCTTGGCAAACGAAACCGTCGGCGGCTGATCGTCGAGGACGTCGATGGTGTACTGCGGAGACGCCTCCACTTTTTCACCCTGGGGTCCCGTGAGCTCGATGCGATAGAAACCGGGCTGCTGGAGCGTGAAGCTGCCCGTCAGCGTTCCGTCGGCCTGCACGGTCAGCGGGGCCGCGCCGCCGTCCTTGAAGAGAATCTGTCCGCCCGGCGTCTTCATCGTCGGCGTGATGTGCAGCCGGACCGCGGTGCCGCGAAGCGCCGCGACGTCGCCGCCGTTGTCGACCTTGCGCGGCGGAAGCGCCGTGTAGGCGGGAAAGTGATACTCGAGCTCGAGCTGGCTGACGGTCGGCAGATCGACGACCGACAGCGAGAAAATCTTCGAGCGCACGCCGTTGCTCTCGACGAAATACTCGGTCGACTTGTCGAGGCGGAACATCATCCCGTCGAAGGTGGACGCGTCGGCGCTCGCGACGAGCGGCAAACGCTCGAACTCTCCGCCCGGCGCGCTGCGCATCATCAGGCTGACGTCGCTCGACGCAAACCCGACGAGCTTGGCGTGCACAGCCTGATCGCCGCCGCGGGGCACCTTCGCGTCGCCCGGCTGGACCTCGATCGAGTAGGGCGTGGAGGCCTCGATGCTGCGATACATCACGAGGAGGGCGGACAACCCACTGCGAACGTAGGCCGGGCCGAGCGCGATAAAGAGCGCAACGGCAGCCGTCACCGCGGCGAATGTGGCGACGTGCCGCTTCAGACGCGAACGATCGATTTGAAGTCCGTGCTCGGCGGCGCGGCTCTGGTCGACGGCCTGCTCGATGAGGCGCTCGACCAGACGGGGCGAGTGCGATGGGTCGATCGAGCCTTTCCCCGAGGCTTCGACGGCGCTCAGGATCGCCGCTTCGAGCGACGGGTTGTGCTCCTCGAGATAGAGGGCCACTTGCGTGTCGCTCACGCGCCGCCGCAACGGAACAATCAGGGCGTAATAGACCAGCGCGGCAAAAACGCCAAGCGCGATGATTCTGAAGGTGATGATGGCCGCCGCGCTGAACCGCAGCGCCTCAAGGCCCGAGGCGGACAGCAGAAGGGCTGCCATCGTGCCGGCCAGGACGATGACCGCACCACGGGCCGCCAGCCGCAACCGCCACCTGTCTCGAATGCGCCGGATGACCTGGATCAGTTCCGCACGATGCTCCATGTCACTCTCCCTGAGCCAATCCCATAACCTGCTCTCATTGACGTCGTGTCCGCCCCTAGACGGAGCCTGAGGTCCGGCTGAAGCCGGACACTACAGTTAGAGGGTTATGAGACCATGGTTGTTAGACCGATTCTAAGCATCAAGATTAACACCTTGCCCACTGGAAAAAGCCCGGTCTAGAGAAATTTCTCCTTCTGTGATAATCGGTTGGAGATGACCGTTTCGGCGGCCAAAAGCGCCAGCCCGGCCAGCAGCAGGTACCACCACAGGGCCTGGCGCCGCTCGGCGTCGGCCGGCGAGAGCGGCGTCGGGGCGACCGCAGCCTCGGCGGCCTGCGTCGCGCGGCCGGTGACGGCCGCGACCAGCTCGCTCGGATCGAGGGGCGTGAGATCGGCCTCGGAGGGGTCGATGTTCACCGCCAGCGTCTGGGGCCGGCCGGTTGTCGCCCCCGCCGGACGCACCTCGTAAAAGCCCTGCTCGTCGAGTTCGACCAAGCCCGACGAGCCCACGCGCTGCGTGGTGCGCTGGCCGGCCGGCGTGACGACGAAGCGGTCGCCGCGGATCTGGGCCGCCGTGGACGCCAGATCGACCACCTGGCCGACGGTCATCCACGCGGTCGTCGGCTCGTAGCGGGCCAGGTAGCGCACGAGCTGGTGCACGAGGGGAAGGAAGACCGGCTTGGTGGCGAAGTCGGTCCACGAATCGTCGAGCGTCGAGGTCCACACAATCACGCGTCCCGCGCCGGCCCTTCGTTCCGCCATCGCGACGGCGCCATCGTCGTAGCGAGCCAGGACGCGGCTCATCGGATCGGCCTCGATCGCGCGGTACCCGAATATGTGCGCCGAGGAGAAATCGCCGCTGCGCGGCGCCTTGAAGATCTCGAAGATCGGATGGCTGTAATCGAGGTACCCGAGCGTGGCGCTGCGCCCAGACAGCCGGTCGACGGGCGCGCCCAGCTTGCCGGGCAGCAGGTCGGCGGCGTCGGTGGGCCAGGAGCTGCGCTCGCCGGCGACGACCAGCACGCCGCCGCCACGCTCGACGAAGCCTTTCAGCGCCGCGCCGCCGGCGACGGACGGAAACTGCGTATCGTTGAGGATGAGGACGGCGCGCTTGTCGAGCACGGCTGGCGTCGCGCGTCCCACCGACACGACATCGACCGCAAAGGCGGGCGTGGTGCCGATCGCCAGCGCTCTGGTCAGAAAGAAGCTGGCGCCTGTGCGATCGCCGTTCTCGACGATGGCGACCGAGATCGGCGCGCTCGGCGCCACCACGAAGTTGAACGCGTTGTCGGCGGGAAGCGGGTCGACGCCGGCGCGGACTGTACCGCGCGCGTTGGCTTCGGCGGTGAAGGGCGCGAACGTCACCGAGGCCGAAGAGCGCGGCGCGATCGTCAGGCGCTTGGTCTCAATCTCGCGTCCGTCGATGGCGAGCGTCACCGGAACGTCTCTGGCTGGCTGGTCGGCCCGGTTGGTGACGCCGGCGGTGACGGCGATGCGCTCCTGGCTCGCAAACGCGGATCGCGCGAAGGTGACGGAGGGCACCGAAAGGTTGGTTGCATCGGGGGACGCGACCGACTCGGTCGTGAGCGTCATCCCCTCGGAGAGGCGCGCGTCCTCGGCGCTACCCCAGCCGATCTTCTGGAAGTCGCTGATGAGCACCGCTTCGCGCCGCTGGAGCGTCGATCGGCTCAGGATGCTTTCGGCGAGCTTGAGCGCGGGCCCGAAGCGGGTCGCGTCGGAGCCGACGCTCGCCGCGCTGATGGCGGCCAGCAGCCGCGCGCGATCGGAGGTCGCACGCATGTTCTCTTCGGCGTTGCGGCCGAAGAGCACCAGCGTGGCGCGGTCGTCGGCCGAGAGCCCGCCGACCACGCGCCGGGCGGCGTCGCGGGCCCGATCCCAGTGGTCGCCGTAGCCCATGCTCGCGGATCGATCGAGGAGGATGACGACCTCGCGGGCGCCCCCTCCCGCGGCGGCCGCCGCCAGGGCGCCCTGCTGGAAGAAGGGGCGCGCGAAAGCGAAGACGATGAGGGCGATCGCCGTGACGCGCATCGCGAGCAGCAGCCAGTGGCGAATGCGGCGCCGGCGCACCGAGTGGTACGGAATCCGCTGGAGGAACATCAGCGACGGAAACTGCACCACGCGCTTCCGCTCCCGCTGAATCAAGTGAATCAGAATCGGGATGCTGATGGCGGCCAGGCCGGCGAGGAACAGTGGAGTGAGGAAGGACATAGGGGGCTTAAGACTTAGGGCTCACGGCTAACGTACGCGCATCAGTTTCTCGCGCGCCGAGAGGTAGCCGAACAGCGCGCGGTCGAGCGGCTCTTTCGTGTTGACCAGCGTGTAGTCGATCCGGTGCTCGGAGAACTTGGTTGAGAGCGTGTTGACGTGGCCGGCGATGAGCTTGCGATACTCGTCCCCGAAGGACTCGGGCACCACCGGCAACTGCTCGCCGCTCTCCAGGTCTTCGAAGCTCGAGGCATCGTCATACGAAAAATCGACCTCGGCCGGGTCGAGGATGTGGAACACGATTAACTCGTTGTCGAGAAACTTGAGCGGCTTGATCGCCTCGAGCACAACGTCCGGGTCCTCGTAGAAATCCGAGATCAGCACGAGCACGCTGCGGCGGTGGAAGTGCTCGGCCAGCTTCTTGACCGGATCGGCGAGCTGTCCGGGCCGCGCGGCCTTCGCGCGATCGAGCGTGTGCAGCAGGATATTGAAGTGCTTGGCCGAGGGCGGCACGTGGGTGACGACCTCGCTGTCGAACGTGATGATGCCGACCCGGTCGCGCTGGCGGTGCGCGAGGTAGGCCAGGCAGGCGGCGAGATAGCTCGCGTACTCGAGCTTGGACACCTCGCGGCTCTTGAAGCCCATCGACTTCGAGACGTCGAGCAGCACGCAGAAGTTCGTGTTCGTATCCGCCTCGTACTGCTTGACGTAGAAGCGATCGGTCCGTGCGAACAGCCGCCAGTCGACGCGCCGGATGTCGTCGCCGGCCACATAGCCACGATGCTCGGCGAAGTCGATCGAGGCCCCGAAGTAGGGCGCGCGATGCAGCCCGTTGATGAACCCGTCGACGACCGTGCGCGCGAGGAGATCGAGGTTGCCGATCCGCGCGAGGATCGAGGGGTCGACGAAACGGGCGCCGGGAACCGATCCGCTTTGCGTGAGTGGCATTATCTAATTCTCGCGGGGCCCCACCCCCGCTCGCCCACGCGCTCGCACCGCCGTGCTCGCGCGTATCTAGAACAGAACGTCACCGATCGAGCGGTCACATTCCCGATCGAGGCGTCGCGACGACCGACAGCAGATCGTCAATGATCGAGTCGGTCGTGATCCCCTCCGACTCGGCCCGGAAGTTGGTGAGGACGCGGTGGCGAAGCACCGGGTGCGCCATGGTCCGGATGTCATCGAAGCTGACGTGGTACCGGCCGTTGGTGAGCGCGCGCGCCTTGGCGCCGAGCACGAGGTACTGCGCCGCGCGCACGCTGGCGCCGAAGGCGACCCACTTTTT
>MELA01000128.1:0-23900 GCA_001767495.1 Acidobacteria bacterium RIFCSPLOWO2_12_FULL_65_11
GACCTTGCCGTCGAAAAGATAGACATGCCGGTCGGCGTGACGCGCGTAGCGCGGATCGTGGGTGACCATGCAGATGGTCGCACCGGCCTGGTACAGCTCGCGCAGCAGGCCCATCACGGCCTCGCCGCTCTTCGAGTCGAGGTTGCCCGTCGGCTCGTCGGCAAGGAGAATCACCGGCTCGCCCGCGACGGCGCGCGCCACCGCGACGCGCTGCTGCTGCCCGCCCGAGAGCTGGCTCGGCAGGTGCTTGGCGCGGTGCGCCATCCCCACGCGCTCGAGTGCTTCGGTGACCCGCTGCTTGCGCTCGGCGGGCCGCATGCCGCGGTAGGTGAGCGGCAGCTCAACGTTCTCGAACACGGTGAGGTCGCCAATCAGGTTGAAACTCTGGAAGATGAACCCGATCTCGCGGTTGCGGACGCGCGCCCGCTCCCGGGCCGGCAGCTCCGCGACCGAGCGGCCGTTGAGCGAGTACGACCCTTCGGTGGGCGAGTCGAGCAGGCCCAGGATCGAGAGCAGCGTGGATTTGCCGCAACCCGACGGCCCGTTGATCGACACGTACTCGCCGCGCTTGATCTCGACATCGACGTTCGAGAGCGCATGCGTCTCCACCTCGTCGGTGGCGAATACCTTGGTGATGCCGGTGAGCTTGATGACGGGCGGCATGTCTGAAGGATGCATAGTGATTCCTCTAATTCCTCGCGGGGCGCATCTTCCATTGCGTGGGGCCCCACCCCCACGCTCCGCTCAAGGCTGCCCCCACTCGCTGACGCGTTCGCACCGTCGTGCTCGCGCATATCTGGAACAGAACGTCACCGCACGCGTTTATTGAAGTCGCACACGGTCGAACGCATCCCAGGCGGACATGTCCGACAGCACCACTTGATCGCCGACGCTGAGGCCCGAGACCACTTCGACGTTGTTGACCGAGCTTCGGCCCAGCCTGACCTGCACGCGCGAGGCCTCGCCGCCGCCGTTCTGCAGCTTGAAGAGGCCGACGGTGGCCTGCTCCTGCCCGAAAGCGGGGCGGCCGACAAACAGCACGTCGGCCAGCCGCTCGAGCTCGATCGTGCCGTCCACGCTCAGATCCGGCACGGCGCCCTTGGGGAGCGCGCCGTCAAGCGTGACGTCCACCGTGCGCGTGCCGTTCTGCACGGATGGATCGATCCGCACCACCTTCCCCGGCACGATGCCGTTGCGCGTGTCGATCGAGGCGATCTGGCCGATCTGGATGTCCTTGGCTTGCGTTTCCGCGATCTTGAGCTCGGCCTTCAGGCGCGACGGATCGGCCACGCGCGCCAGGTTCGTGCCCGGCCCGACCTGCTGGCCCACCTCGACGGGCACGACCTGCAGCACGCCGGCAATGCCGGCCCGGACGCGCAGCTCGTCGACCTGACGCTGCCTGAGCAGCATCAAGGCGCGCGCCTGATCGACGGCAGACTGTTGCACGGACAGCCGCGCCTCCATCGACCCGGCCTGGCTGGCGAGCTGCTTTTTGGAGATTTCGAAGCGTGCGGCCAGCTGCTCGGCGTCGAGCTTCGATTGCCTCAGCGTCAGCGCCGGCACGAGTTGCTTGGCCGCGAGCTGCTCGTTGACCTCGACCTGCAGCGATGCCCTCCTGAAGTCGGCTTCGACGTTGGCGGTCGCGACCTGCTGCTGCAGGTATTCGTTCTGGAGCTGCACGCGAAGGCTGGCCAGGCTCGCTTCGGCAGACTTGAGGCGCAACTGGGCGTCCTCGAGCTCCTGATCGAGGGCCGGGTTGCTGAGCTCGAGAATCACCGTATCCCGCCTCACCGAGGTTCCCGGCCTGAGCACGATGCGCTCGACGCGTCCCTGCGTCGTGGCCGGAATCCACCGGATGTCTTCCGGCACCAGCGTGCCGAGGCCGTGGACCTGCCGGACCATCGGGCCGCGCTTGACCGTATCGATCCACACCGTGGCGCGCTCGACGCTCGGGGCCGCCGGCTGGAGGCGGGAGAGGCCGAGCGTGATCAGGCCTAGCACCGCGACGCCGACGCCACCGTAGATGGCCCGCCGGATTTTCTTCTGCCGCGCGTTGGACGGCCGTGCGATGTCCATACTCTGCTCTCGTGCTCGTCCGGCTGAAGCCGGACACTACGGGGCTCAGGGCCGCTCGTCTTGGAAAGCCATAGGGACCATATCACCGGTTCCTATTGGAATGCAATACCTGAGACCTCAGTCCGCCTGAAGGCGGACACTACCTCCTCATTTGTGACGTCTCACGTGGGACGTCTCACTTGTAGTGTCCGGCTTCAGCCGGCCCTTGCTCATTCGTATCTGAGTGCCGTCACCGGGTCGAGCCGCGTCGCGCGGCGGGCCGGCCAGTAGCACGCCGCGAGCGAGACGATGGCCAGCAGCAACGCGATCGACGCCAACGTCACGGGATCCCGACTGCCGGTCTGCACGAGAAAGGTCCTGAGCAGGATGCCGACGCCGAACGCGCCCGCCAGCCCGATGGCGAGACCAATCGCCAGCTTGACGATGGCCTGTCGCAGAAACAGCCACAACACCTGATTGGCCTGCGCGCCCAGCGCCATGCGGACGCCAATTTCCTGCGTGCGCTGTGTGACCGAGTACGCGGTCACGGCATACAAGCCGACCGCGGACAGCACGAGCGCGATGAACGCGAAGATGGCGAACATCGAGCCGAACACGCGGTACGGCCATCGCTGCACCGAGAGAGTTCGGTCGAGCGTCTCGATGTTGAAGAGCGGCAGGTCGGCGTCGAGCGCCCGCACTTGCTCTCGAAGCAGCGACGTCGCTGCGGCCCCGTCGCCCTCTGTGCGAACGATGAGCGCCATGCCGCCAATCGGATCGGCGCGGTAGGGCCGGTAGACAATGGGATCGGGGTCCGGATTATCCTGCGGGTTGCGTTGGCGGACGTTCTTCGTGATCCCCACGATCGTCAGCCAGGGAGACGTCGCGGTCGCGCTCGTGTCGTCCGGAATCGTCAGACGGATACGGCGTCCGATCGGATCTTCGTTCCCGAACTGCATCGCCGCCAGCCGTTGGTTGACGATCGCGACATCTTGGCCGGCCGCGCCATCGACTTCGGTGAAGGCGCGGCCACGAATCGGCAGCTCGAAGAGCTCGAAGTATTTGCGGCCGGTGAGGAGGGCGACAATCGTTGGAGGCGTCGCACCGGCTTCAGTCGGCCGTCCCTCGATTGCCAGCAGGCGCGGTCCGCCACCGCCCATCGGCATGGTGTTCGCGAGCGTGACCGAGGGAAGGGAATTGATCGCCGACAGCCGCTCCTCGAGGCGTTGATAGAACGCCAGGCGCGCCTCTGGCGTCGGGTACTTCTGATTGGGCAGCGCGAACCGCATCGTCGTCACGCCGGCGGTCTTGACGCCGAGGTCGAGTCGATACAGCGCCACGAAGCTCCGCATCATGAACGCTGCGCCCGCCAGGAGCACTAGTGTCAGCGCCATTTCCACGACGAGAAGCACGCTCGTCCAACGTCGCGCACGCAGGGCGCCGCCGGCGCCTCGCCCGCCTTCCTTCAGCACCTCGTTGACGTTGGTCTTCGAGATGTGAAGAGCGGGCGCCAGGCCGAACGCGACGGCGGTGGCGAGGCAGATGGCGACCAGGTAGGCGAACACGCGGCCGTCCATCGTGAACTGCATCCAGTATGGCTTCCCGAGTCGCGGGTCGGCCACGGCGGCATCGAACAGGCGCACGCCGACAATCGACAGCGCAAAACCGAGCGCGCCGCCGATGACCGCCAGCAGAAGGCTTTCAATGAGGAGCTGCCGGACGACCTGCCATCGTGTCGCCCCAAGCGACATGCGCACTGAGATCTCTCGCGAGCGGTCGGCGGCGCGCGCGAGCAGCAGGTTGGCGACGTTCGCGCACGCGATGAGCAGCACGAACCCGACCGCGCCCAGTAGCGACAGGAACATCAGCCTGATCTGAGGGCCGTTCACGCGCTGTGAGTACGGGATCACGGTGGGCCGGATGTCTTTGTTCGTGGCGGGGTAGTCGGCGGCCAGGCGCGTGGTGATCGTGCCGAGCTGCTGCCGCGCCTGTTCCAGGCCGGCCCCGGGCGCGAGGCGGGCGATGACGTTCATGAAGCGTTGGTCGCGTTTGGGGTCGAGCAATCCTGGCGACAGCTGGAGCGGCTGCCAGATCTCGGCGTTGTTCGGAAACTGAAACCCTTCGGGCATCACGCCGACGATGGTCGATGGCACGGTGTTGACGCGAATCACTCGGCCCAGAATGCCGGGCTCGCCGCCGTATCGGTTCTTCCACACGCCGTTGCTGAGGAGCACAACCGCGGAGCCCGGGCGGTCGTCCTCGGGCAGGAAATCGCGGCCGAGCACCGGCTTGACGCCGATCAGCCGGAACATGCCGTGCGAGACGAACTGCCCCTGATAGCGTTCGGGCGCGCGCCCTTCGTCGCTGACGTTCATCGTGCCGCCGGTGAACGCGGCGGTTCCCGTGAAGCCGGGCGTCGAGTCCCGCCAATCCTGATAGTCGAGATAGGACACGCCGCGATCGCGATTGCGAACATCCTGTGTCCCGACCGCCATGATGCGGTCCGTGTCCTCGAACGGCAGGCCGCGAATGAGCACGGCGTTCACCAGCGTAAACACCGTGGTGTTCGCGCCAATGCCCAAGGCCAAGGTAATGGCCGCCACGGCCGTGAACCAGCGATCCTTGACCAGCATGCGGACCGCAAAACGGAGATCGGGCAGAAGGTTCATGGATGCACTCTTATTACGGAGGTTCGGGCCCGAAGGTTCGCAGCTTCTATCGGAGAGCGCCTTCCCGGAGCATGGCCGACATCACGCGGCCCCGTTCGTGATCGGACCCGATGCGGCCCGTCGTGTCGAGCAGCGCCTGCCGGGCGGCCGCGTCGATGGGCTGGCTGGCGATGACCTCGAGCAGGACGCGCGCATGCTCGAAGTCCGAGCCGATAGACGCCGTGGCCCGGACGATGCCTGAGACCGCATCAGCGCCGATGTCTTTCCGCTGTGCAAGGTCGCGTAGGACGCGGCCCTTCTCGAAGTCGGACCCAATGCGTGGGGTCGATGCCAGAACGGCTTTCACGGCCACGGGCGTCTGCTGCCTGGCCATCAGGGCCCTCAAGGCACGCGCGTGCTCGAAGTCCGAGCCGATCGCGTTGGCAGCCTCGACGAAGGCGGGCGCCAGCGTCTCGTCGAGCGGCACGGCTTCGACAAACGCGATAAGGACGCGCGCCAGCTCGAAGTCCGAGCCGATCTGGCTGCTCGCCAGCCTGAGCGTGCGTTCCGCCGTCGGGCGGTCGAGTCGCTGTTGTTGGAGAAGGAGCGCGAAGTACCGCGCCTTGATGAAATTGCTGTCGAAGCGCGCGATCTCGTCGAGCACGCCGCTTGGCCCCTGGCTGGCGAGGATCCGAGCGACCCGAGCCTCGGCGCCAAACCCGTTCCGCACGAGGTGCTGGATGGTGTCGGCGATCCATGCGCGCGCCTCGGCGTCGATGGGCCGCTCGACGCCGCCGACGTTGAAGCGGCGGGTCGTCGTGCCGTCTGCGTTTCCGCGCACGGCGTAACGCTGACCGAACAGACTCAACCATCCCTTCGACGAAATCTCGAACGAGCCGTTGGCCGACACGCTCTTGACGTCTTTCTCATCGTCTGTCAGCTCGATGCGACCGCGGGCCTCGATGCGCAGGCGTGTCCACCCGGTGCCTGTACTGAACGTCCAGCTCTGGCGCCCGTTGTCAGCCGCCGGGGGCGCGGGAAGCACGGGAGGTCGAGGTTCCAGGGGTGCTAGAGGTTCTAAAGGTGCGAGAGGTTCTAGGGGGGCTAGAGGTGCTGGAGCAGCGGGGCGGGCGGGCCGTTCGGGGCGGGCCGGCCGATCCTGCGCCGAAAGCGCGATTGACGCCGCACCGATCGCCATCAGGACCGCACATGCCAGATTCTTCATCGCTTCAACTCCCGCTCCGGGTCCGCCTGAAGGCGGACACTACAACTGATAACTTCTCCGTCAGTCCGTAGTGTCCGGCTTCAGCCGGACCAACACACGTGATGAAACAGAGACCCCGGGGCCGGCCGAAAGTTTCAGCTCCCTCGAATCAAATCCCGAACCATGACGCCGGCCGTCGCCGCGATCAGCGCCGCGCTGACGATCAGACCCATCGACAGCGACCCTCCTGTCATTGATGCCGTTGATGGCGTCGTGAGGCCCGGCAGCGTGCGCCACAGCCAGACGAGTAATGCCGCGGCCGCGACCAGACCGACGCCCACCTGCACCTGCTCTCCGACCTCGATCGGCACCGTGGCCTTCTGCTGCGCGTCCCAGCGTCGCAGCAGTTCCGCCTTCCACCAGAGGTATGTCGGGTCCGGCAACGGGCCTTCATCAACTGAAAGCGAGGCCAGCTCCTTCATCCAGGCCGTCACGGCCAGCGTCTCTCTATCTTCTGCTTCGCTGTCGGAGAATCGTTTCCACATCATGGTCATCACCGTTCGTTCTTCGTCCGCCTAAAGGCGGACACTACATATGTCAGCTGATGTCAGCTGTAGTGTCCGGCTTCAGCCGGACCCTTCAGGGCCGCGACCGCCTTCACGCAGCAGTCGCGCCAGTGTGCGACGCGTCCGATGGAGGAGGACGCGGACGCTTCGTTCTCGAAGGCCAAGCGCCGCCGCAATCTCGCGATGGTCGGCGCCTTCGACGTGTGCCAGCCACATCAGCTGGCGCTGCTGCGGGTTGAGCTGCTCGAACACGCGCGCCATGTCGAGGCGCAGCGGAATATCGGGCCCAGGCGCCCCGCGCGTGGCGGCCGATTCGTTCGGCACCCCGCGCTCGCGGCGTCCGCGGCGCCAGTGATCGACGATCAGGCGGCTGGCGACGCGAAACAGAAACGCTCGAAGCTGCTGCGGATCGTCGGTGGCCAGAGGCGACCGCACGAGCCGCAGGTAGGTTTCTTGCACGATGTCGTCGGCGTAGGTCGCGTTCCCCAATACGCGCGCGGCGTAGGCTCGCAAACTGACAGCCGTCCGGCGGTAGAGCAGGTGAAACGCTTGCTCGTCGATCATTGTTTCCGGCGTCCCGGGCATCTCGCCCGTGGACGCCGGCGCCTCAGACTCCCGCCGCCAGACAGTCTGGCTGGCGGCGAGCACATCGTTCAGGAGGACGTCGAGACTCGCCATGCTGCTTCATCGCGACGCGATGTCAGCGCCGCCATGTCCCACGGCATCCCCAGAGCTGCCGCGCCGTCCATTTCGATCGAGCACGCCGAGCGCCCTGGCATCTCGTCTGTGGTTCGCGGAGCGATCCACGCGATAGACCCTGCACTGCCGCTGTCGGCGTTCCGGACGCTGGACGATGTGGTGGCCGAGTCGATGGCGGGTCGGCTGTTTCAAATGAGCCTGGTGTTGTCGTTTGCCGTGGCGGCGATGCTGCTCGCCGGACTCGGCATCTACGGCGTGATGTCGTATACCGTGGCGCAACGCACCAACGAGATCGGGATTCGGCTGGCCCTTGGCGCCCAGCCCGGCTCGGTACGGAGGATGGTGCTGCGGGACGCGCTCCGCCCGGTTGTCGTCGGACTGGCGTTTGGTGTACCGCTCGCCCTCGTGGCCGCTTCGTCACTCCGCTCGTTGTTGTTTGGCGTTGTCCCTCAGGATGCGGCAACCGTCATCGGTGTCTGTCTTGCGCTGACGGCCACGGCATCGTTCGCGGCGTACGTGCCTGCGCGGCGAGCCAGCCGCGTCGATCCGATGGTGGCGTTGAGGCACGAATGACGACGTTGCGCACGCTCGTGTCGCGGACACTGGGACTGTTCGGCAATCGCCGGCGCGAGGCCGAACTGGCTGACGAGATTCAGGCGCATCTCGACCAGCTCGCCGCGGATCACGTCCGCCGCGGCATGTCGCCCGCCGAGGCACGGGCTGCCGCCAGGCGAGAGTTCGGTGGCGTCGATCAAGTCAAGGAGGCCTATCGCGATCAGCGCGGTGTGCCGTTCGTCGACGAGCTCGGACAGGATCTTCGCTACGCCGTGCGCACGCTCACCAAGAGCGGCGGTGCCACGACCGTCGTCGTCCTCACGCTCGCGCTCGCCATCGGCGCGAGCGCGGTGATCTTCAGCACGATTGATGCTGTTCTGCAGAGCCTTCCCATCAGAGATCGCGATCGCATTGTCTACCTGGCATCGACCGATCCCCGAAGCCTGGCGCGGGGCGATATCTCCGCTCCGGACCTGGCGGATTGGTCGGCCCAGAACGCTTCCTTCCAGGAACTCGCCGCCCTCACCTTTGGCTCGCTGAATCTGAGCGACGTGGACGTGCCGATGAGAGTGTCGACCATTCGCGCGTCGGCGAACCTCCTCGCCATGTGGGGCGTGGAACCGGCCTTCGGCCGAACGTTCCGAGCGGACGAGGACCGGCCTGGTGGATCGCACGCGGTGCTGCTGACCAACAAGTTCTGGCAAGCGCAGTTCAAAGGAGATACGGCGATACTCGGCAGGACCATCACGCTCGATCGGGAACCCTACACCGTCGTCGGTGTCCTACCGGCGCTCATGGATGTCGGCGCGCTCAGGCTGATGGACCTCTGGGTGCCCCTGGCGGTCGATCCGGCGCGATCGAAGCGCGACGATCGTGCGCTGTTTGTTTCGGGCCGGCTCAAGCCCGGCGTCAGACTCGATCAAGCGGGAGCCGACATTGAGCGGGTCACTCGCCGACTGGCGACCGAGTACCCGAACACCAATGCGGAGACTGGAGTTGTTGCCCTGCCGGCCATTGAGATGTTCGGTCTGGGGAGCACTCGCTTCATGGTGGCTCTCATGGGCGGCGTCGCGGCCGTTCTGCTGCTCGTCGCCTGCGCCAATGTCGGCAACGTGGTGTTGGCACGTGCGACGTCGCGGCAGCGCGAGCTCGCCCTGCGCGCCGCGCTTGGCGCGAGTCGGTTCAGACTGGTCAGACAACTCATGGTCGAAAGTCTCGTCTGCTCGTCTCTGGCCAGCGTCGCTGGCATTGTCCTCGCCGCCTGGGGCGTGGCGCTCATTCGAACGGTTGCCGGAAGCGACGCCGTGCTGTACGCCGACATGACCATCAACGGGCGAGTGCTGGCCTTCGCCGTGTTCCTGGGGCTCGTGACGCCGTTCGTCTTTGCCTTGCTGCCGGCGGCCAGATCGTCGGGTCTCGAGGCTCGCGAAGGGCTCACCGACCACGGCCGGCTCGTCACCGAGGGACATCGTGGTCATCGTCTTCGTGGCGTGCTGGTCGCCTGCCAGGTCGCGCTGGCCTTGATGCTCCTCGTCGAGATTGGCCTGCTTGTTCAAACGGCGGCCGCGTTTCGAAACAAAGAGCAGGGTTTCGACCCGCGGAACGTGTTGACGCTGCACATCGACCTTCCGCTTTCTCGATACACCGAAACGCGCCAGATTCGCGGCTTCTTCGGTCAAGTCCTCGCTCGCATCGAGCAACTACCCGGCGTGAGATCGGTCGGCGCGATCAGCCGTTTGCCCATTGCCGACCGCGAAGTGACCGTGAGGTTCAACATCGAAGGACAGCCGTCGCTTGCGCCGAACGAGCAGCCCTCGGCGGCACGCGCCGTCGTCAGCCCCGGTTATCGGAAGACGATGGAAATTCCGTTGATCGAGGGACGGGATCTGGCAGCGACTGATTCGGGCGTTGTGCCACCAGCGGCGCTAATCAATCAGGTGATGGCCCGCCGCCACTGGCCGAACGGCGATGCCATCGGCAAGCGGATCCGATTCGATTCACTGGACTCGAAATGGATCGAGATCGTCGGCGTCGTGGGGAATGTCAGGAACTCGGACGTGGACGCGCTGCCACAGGCGCAGGTCTACGTGCCGAGCTCCCAATTCCCTGAGTCGTCAATGGCGGTGGTCGTGCGAAGCGAAGGATCTCGGCCGTTTGACTTGACCCCAGCTGTCCGAAGACTGGTGTCGGGCCTCGACAAGGATCAGCCCATCTACGACGTCTCGACGATGGAGCAGGTCCTTTTCGACGACTTGGGCGGGTTGTACATCCTCGTGGGGATTTTGGGAGGCGTTGCGCTGATGGTGGTGGGCCTGGCTGCATCCGGGATTTACGGCGTCATTTCGTATGCGGTCGCCCAACGCACACGCGAGCTTGGCATTCGGATGGCGCTCGGTGCCGAGCCCCGCAGACTCTTGCGGACCGTGCTCGCCCAGAGCCTGGTACCTGTCTGCATTGGTGGGCTCTTGGGACTGGCAGGTGGCGTCGCCCTGGTGCGTTTGACGTCGGGTGCGCTCAGCCAGGTGTTGGTCCCAACCGGTTCAGCCACCTACGTCGTCGTCACCGTATTCCTGACGCTCGTCGCGCTTGTCGCGAGCTATCTGCCGGCGCGGCGCGTGCTTCGCGTCGATCCGATGGTCGCGCTGAGACACGAATGACGAATGTTTGGTGCGAAGAGTGCGACGAGTGCGAACGTGCGGGGGTGCGGACGTGCGAGGGTGCGGGCGTGCGAACGTGCGAAAGGTGGGAGTGCGTAGTGTCCGGCTTCAGCCGGACGTGAGGTTCGGAGTCAGCGCATGACGAAGCTGCGAATCCTGTTGTCGCGCGTGCTGGCGCTGTTCACGAAGCGCCGACGTGATGCCGAGCTGGGCGACGAGATCCAGGCCCATCTCAATCTGCTCACTGAGGAGCACGTGCGCCGCGGGATGTCACGGAGTGAGGCGCGGTCTGCCGCTCATCGCGAGTTCGGCGGTATCGATCAGGTGAAGGAGACCTATCGCGACCAGCGTGGGTTTCCGATCGTCGATTCACTGGTTCAGGATCTACGGTTCGCGGTCCGCCGGCTGCTGAAGAGCCCCAGATTCACTGCGGTCGCAGTCCTGACCCTGGCGCTCGGTATCGGCGCCAACACGGCAATCTTCGGTGTGATGAATGCGGTACTCCTGAAGCCGCTGCCGTACCGTGATCCCGGGTCGCTCGTCCTCATCGAACCGACGCCGATCGCTCCGAGTCCCCCCTGGGTGACTTCCGCATGGCGCGCGCGCGGAGCCTGAGCGATTGCGCTGGATTCAACGGTCCAAGGGCGGCAACGCTTGTAGACGTCGGCGAGTCCGATCAGGTCGATTCGGCGAATGTCACGTGGAACTTCCTCTCGTTTCTTGGCGTGCCCTCGGCAGCAGGACGGGACTTCACCGAAGCCGACGCCTCGGCGGGGGCACCCACTGTTGTCGTGTTGACCTACGATCTCTGGATGCGCCGCTTTGGCGGCGGTCGCGACGTTCTCGGCAGGACGGTCACACTGAGCGGTGAGCCGGTGACGGTCGTGGGCATTACCGGTTGCGGATTCCGGTTCCCTGCTGTTGACGCGTTGCCGGCGAGTGGTCTTCCGATCGACACGCAGCCGGACGTCATCCGCGTGGGGGGCGCCGACATGTCTTAAACGTGATCGGTCGGCTCGCCCGCGGTGCGACGCCGGCATCTGCCGCCGCCGAACTTCTGGGCATCTTCAAACGAGAAGGCGAAAGCCAATTCAGGCAGAGCCTTCTCGACCGCCTGCAGGTCGGCGTGGTGCCACTGCATGACCGGCTTGTCGGCGTTCGGCAGCGGTTGTGGCTTCTTCTGGCCGCCGCGGGCTTCGTCCTGCTGGTGGCCTGCGCGAACGTTGCGAATCTCCTGCTGGCCCGTGCAGCCACACGTCAACGGGAGTTGGCCGTTCGAATGGCCCTCGGTGCACGGACGGGTAGGCTGGTGGGTCTCGTCGTGAGCGAGAGCGTTCTGCTCGCGCTTATCGGCTCTACCGTGGCACTTCTGCTCGCGTTGTGGACGAACGGAATGGCCCGTGCGATGCTCGCGGACGCGCGTTCGTGTCGACGCGTGTCGTTGCGTTGGTACTCTACGGCGTCAGCCCGCTGGATCCAGCAACCTTCGCTGCAGCGGCACTGATGCTAGTCAGTGCTGCAGTCGCGGCAAGCTACCTCCCGGCACGCCGCGCGACGTGCGTCGATCTGATGGTCGCGCTGCGACACGAATGAGGTGCTAGGTGCGTCGGTTCTTGGGTTCTTAGGCGCTGACGTGCCGTACGTGTGTCAGTGGGTCTGGCGGCGCCGTTCCTGACGACGTCCCAGCCAGTCGAGGAGCAGGAGCACAGTGCCGAAGAGAACCATGCCGCCGAACATGATGTAGTAGAACGTCACGGCCTATCCTCCTGCCTGGCAAATGCGATCGCGAGAGAGAAAAGCACTGCCCATGTGCTGATTCCCAACAGCGCTAACGCTAGGGAGTAGTTGCGCTCCGATAGAGCCTGCCCGAATACCAGAGCGCCCGCCGCGACGTTTGCGGCATCGCGGAAAGTTTCAACCACCACCACCCGTTGAGCAGGTTTCAATTTTAGCATCGTCGTCGACTCTGCTTTGTTGCAGTTTCTGCAACTTTCGGCCTGTTTTGAGTGCCCCTTCAGGGGCCTTAGCAACAGGCGTACCTTGAGAGTCGCGGACGAGCAGAGGCAGTAGTGTCCGCCTTCATCCCTCCCGACGAGCTCGGGATGCCCTGAGCCGTGTCGAAGGGCAGGCGGATCGTTTAGGAATTACGCTCGCGATCGAGCAGGGACTTCTTGCGCTGCGGGCCCCAGCGATAGTTTCCGACACCGCCTGCCTCGGGTACGGCGCGATGGCAGGGAATCACAACCGCAACTGGATTCTTCGCGCACGCATGTCCCACGGCACGAGCGGCGCGCGGGCGGCCGATCGCGCGGGCGATCGCTGAATACGTGCGCGTCTCGCCGCGCGGAATTTCGGCGAGCGCCTTCCAGACCTGCCACTGAAACGCCGTCGCCTGAATGTCGATCGGCAGGTCGAGCCGTGGTCGGCGGCCAGCGACGTAGGCGACGACGGCGCTCGTCCAGCGTCGGAGCGCCCCGTCATCACGATTGAGCGTCGCCTGTGGATATTCGTCCACGAGCGCGCGCTGTAGTGCCCCGTCCGACGTACCCATCGCAACAGAGCAGATGCCCCTGGAGGTGGCTCCGACGAGCAATCGACCCAGGCTCGATTCGACAATCGCGTAGCGAATCTCCAGGCCGGCGCCGCCGTTTTGATAGATTGTCGGCCGCATGCCGAGCCTGGGAACCGCCCGCTCGTAAAACCGCCCGCTGGATCCGTAGCCGGCCTCGAGCACGGCATCGGTCACGGCGCCGGTCTCTCGCAGCCGCCGCTTCACCCGGCGGAGGCGGCACGCCTCGGCGTACTCGCGCGGCGTCACGCCGACGAAGCGCTTGAACGTCCGCTGAAAGTGATAGGGGCTGCCGCCGAAGCGCCGCGCCAGCGTGCCGAGCGCAGGATGGCCGTCCACCTTCGCGAGATACGCGCAGGCGTGCTTGATCCGGTCGATCCAGGGGTCGGTCGTCGCCGAGAGCATGCAGACACTATGACGCGACGGGCTGTGCGGTTGCTATCCGATTCTTGCGCGTGTCACGGTCCGGCTGAAGCCGGACACTACGACTGATAGGGATGGTCCGGCTGAAGCCGGACACTACGACTGATAGGGATGGTCCGGCTGAAGCCGGACACTACGTACGACAGCGTGCGGAATCGTTCCAGGATCGTAGTGTCCGGCTTCAGCCGGACCGTGTTCGTGTCCGTCGTAGTGTCCGTCGTAGTGTCCGGCTTTAGCCGGACGACGCGGCGATCCTAGCGTTACAATGCGCCCGTGGGTCTGCTGCTCAAGCAGCTCTTCGGGCTTCTGAAGCTCCTGAACTCGGAGACGGGTCACAACCAGATTGCAGCCGGCGTAGCCGCCGGCTTCGTGCTCGGGATGAGCCCGATATTGAGCCTGCAGAGTCTCCTGATCTTCATCTGTCTGTTCCTGTTTCGCGTTCAAATCGGCGCGGCCTTTGTCTCCGCGTTGTTCCTTTCGTTCGTGGCGTACCTGCTCGACCCGGTCTTCGACCGCGTCGGCGGCGCGATCCTCGAGATGTCAGGGCTCAGGCCGCTCTTCACCACGCTCTACAACATGCCGCTGATGCCCTGGACCCGCTTCAACAACTCCGTAGTCATGGGCGCCGGCGTGGTGGCCATCGTGCTCAGTCCCGCGATCTTCCTCGTCACGCGTGCGCTCGTCTTGAAGTACCGCGTGGCCGTCGTGGCTCGCCTCCGAGAAACCAAACTCTGGAAAACGGTGCAGGCCACAGCCGTCTACAACTGGTCCTACTCGTATGACAGACTCTTCGATAAGCCCGTCACACGGAAGGCCAAGGGTCCTCTCCGCACCGGCGTCGTCGTGCCGACGATCATCGTGCTGGCGCTCGCCGGGGCGTACTTCAAGTTCTTCTTCGACGGGACTCTGCGCCGGACGCTCGAGTACGTGGGCACGCAGGCGAACGGCGCCGAGGTCAACATCGGGTCTCTTCGCACCAACGTTCTGGCGCCATCGATCGAGATACGCCGCATCCAGGTCACCGACAAGGACACCCCAACCCTGAACCTCGTGTCTGTCGATTCGATCACGCTCAGGATGCTGTGGGACGCGCTCCTGAGATCGAAGGTCGTGGTGGACGAGGCGAGCGTCCTCGGCATCGAGGCGTACACGCCGCGCCGCCAGCCAGGTTACGTCGTGCCGCCCTCGCCGCCCGCGCAGGGTCCCTCCGAGATTGAACGAGTGGAGCAGGAGGTCGTTGTCCAGACCCGGAAGCAGGCGAGCGGCAACGTGCTGGGCGACGCGGCTGCGATGTTGAGCGGCGTGGATTTCACCGAACAGCTCAAGAGTCTCCAAGCAAACCTCAAGACCGACGCGCGCATCAAAGAACTCCAGACGGAACTGCAGAGCAAGAAGACGGCGTGGGCACAGCGGGCGAAGGCCCTGCCCCAGCCAGCGGATGTAGACGGTTATCGCAACCGCATCAGGGCGCTCACGTTCAATCCGAGAAACCCGGTGGAGCTGGCGAGAAGCGTCGGCGAGGCGAACCGCATCATCGGCGAGATTGGCGACAAGGTGAAGCTTGTCGATCAAGCAACCTCTGAGGTCAAAGCCGACATCGACAAGTACTCGCGCGACGTCGCGGCCCTCGACAACCTGGTGCAGGAAGACATCGCGGGCCTGCAGTCACGGCTCGGATTGCCCGACATCGACGCGCGGGCCTTCTCGCAAAGCCTCTTCATGAACATGGTGGAACGGCGTCTGGTCGGCGTCCGCAAGTATGTCGCGCTGGCGCGCCAATACATGCCTGCCGGTGGCGAAGCGGACGGCGACTCGCTCGTGCCGCCCAGGCGCGGAGATGGACGTACTTACCGGTTTCCCGTCACCACGAGCTACCCGCAGTTCTGGCTCAAGCATGCCGCCCTCACCTCTCAGCTCACCGCGCTGGCCGAATACAGCGGCAACGTCAAAGGCGAGCTGATAAACGTCAGCTCGGATCCGGCGCTCACCGGCCGGCCCACTCAGCTGCTGCTCCAGAGCGATTTCCCCAAGCAGAGCATCAGCGGCCTCGACGCCCGCATCGTCGTCGACCATACCAAGGAGCAGCCGCGTGAATCGCTGGCCGTGAAGGTGGCGAGCTTCCCGGTGTCCGACCTGAAGCTTGCGGACACTCAGCAAGTGCGTTTAGGTCTGCAGCAGGCTCGCGGGTCGGCCACCCTGGACGCGGCTCTCGCCAACGAGGAAATCACTGTCGAGCTGACGTCGCGGTTCCAGCAGATCAAGTTCAATCTTGAGGTCGGCAACGCGCTCGCCCGCGAGATTCTGGACGGCGTGCTCAAGCGCATTTCGAGCGTGAACATGAGCGCCGCCGTCAAGGGCTCGTTTAGCGACTTCGACGTGCGCATCAGCTCCAACCTCGGCGACCAGCTGGCTGCCGGCTTCGCGCGGCAGCTGCGGGCGAAAGTGGATGAAGCCAAGGCTCAGGTGCGCAAGCTGGTTGACGATCGGCTTGCAGGCGCGCGCGCCGCACTCAAGAGCGAGCTCGACACCGTTGCAGGCAGTCTGACCGAAGGTCTCGACGCCGGGAAAGCCGAGCTCGGCCAGGTGCTCCAAGAGGCGCAGAATCAGGTCAAGGCCGCACAAAGCCAGAGCGCTCCGCTCAATCGAATTCTTGGCAGATGAGACGGCCGCGCCCGTGGGTGAACTGGTTCAGGGCGCCGGCTGAGGCTCGCGGGCTTGCTCGACCATGGTGTTGATCTTGACGATGTTGCCGTCGCGCAGAGGGCAGGTGCTGTCGGTGGCCACACACTGCGCCAGCGTCATGCCGCACCCACATGTGCAGCGCGCTCGATTCGCGGCTTCGAGGGCGGTTCTCTTCTCGCTTCGGCTCAACGACGAGAAGTCGACCACCGCGATGTCGGCCTCGCCGTAAGCCACGTAGGACATCTGGGACAGGCCGTACACGACGAGCGCGCCCACGGCCAGCGCGCCCATCCATTTCACGAGCTTCAGTCGCCGGGCGGCCTGTCTGCGTTCCTGATTGCCTTTGAGAGCCTTCTTCACCTCGCCAGTATAGGTGCTTGGGTGCTTGAGATTAAGCACCATATAATGTGCAACCTATGGCAAGCATCCGGCTTCGGCCCATTCACCCGTCCGCCAAGAACCCCGAGATTCCTCTCGCCCGGGGCGAGTCGAAGGTCGTCGGCCGGTCCGATCAGGCCGATGTCATCGTCGACGAGCCCAGCCTGTCGCGCCGTCACGCGCAGATTAACGTCACGCCTGAAGGCGTCGTGACGGTCGAGGATCTCGGCAGCACGAACCATACATTCATCAACGACGTCCAGCGCAAGCGCGGGTCGCTGTCCTCAGGCGACCGCGTGCGGTTCGGATCGGTCGAATACGAGCTCGAAAAAGACGTGGCCCCGAGCGAGTCAGCCGACGCCACCGTCCTGCTGCAGACAACCAGCAGGATTGGCGTCACGCGAACCTTGCTCGTCGCCGACGACAGCGCCACGATTCGGAATTTTGTCGAGCTGGCGTTTGCGGCGGAGAACATCACCGTCGTGGGCGTGGGCAACGGCGACCAGGCGATCGATCGCATCAAGTCGGACCTTCCCGACATCGTGCTGGCTGACGTCGACATGCCCGGCAAGACTGGGTACGAGGTGGTCCGGTACGTCAGGCAGACGCCACGGCTGGCGCACATTCCCATCGTGTTGCTCACCGACGCCTCTGAGGCGGATCAGGCCAAGGCGGCCGAGGCCGGCAGCGACGGCGTGCTCGGCAAGCCGCTCGATCCGCAGGCCGTGATCGCGCGCGTCAAGGAGCTGATGGCCAGGCCGCGGCGCGCCCAGGCGCCGGTGGCGGCGAGTCCGGCGCCCCCCGTACCGCCCGCTCCTCCGCCAGCACCGCCCGCTCCTCCGCCCGAGCCGGCCGTGATGAAGACGCGGGCCGTGCCGGCGATGAGCGCTTCCGCGCCACCGCCGCCGGTCGCGGCCGCGCCCGGCGCGCCGCCGCCGATCGAACAGCGGGCCACCCCCGTGCCGCAGCCGATTGAACTTTCGCCGGCCCCCAAGCCGCAGCCGGTCGCCGAGGCTCCCGCCAAGCCGCCGGCGGCACCAAAGCCGACGCTGCCGCCGGCGCTGGCCGATGTGTTTGCGGCGCTTGTGGCGGCGACACCCTACGAACCGGCCGTCCCAACGATTCGGGATCCTCCAGCCGCGGCGAGGCCCGACGGGCTGGCCGTCACCGACGCTCTCGTCAACGAGGTGATGCGCCGCGTCGTCGAACAGCTCTCGAGTCGCATCGCGCGCGAGACCGGTCCTGGCATCGTGTCGGAAATCGCCGAGCGCCTCGTGCGCGAAGAGATCGCACGGACCAAATCCGCCAGGTAAGGCGCGCGTTCGCGCGGGGGCACCCTCGCACTTCTCGCACCCCGCGCCTTCGCACCGTCGCACCGTGCTCGAGTGCTTGACACCCGCACCCCTGCTACGTATCCTTCCATCGACAAACGATGGGAACGACCGAAGTCCCTGATCTTCTCCCGGGCACGCTCGAGCTGCTGATCCTCAAGACGCTCGCCGCCGGCCCGATGCACGGCTACGGGATCGCGCAGCATCTCCAGCAGGTGTCGGACGAAGTCCTGCAGGTGGGCGAGAGCTCGCTCTATCCGGCGCTCCAACGGCTGCTGCTCAAGGGTTGGGTCAGGGCAGCCTGGGGCGCGTCGGAGAACAACCGCCGCGCCCGTTACTACACGCTCACCCCGTCCGGCCGCAAGCAGCTGACGGTCGAGCGCAAAGAGTTCGACCGCCTCATCTTCGCTATTCACAAAGTCCTCAACACTGCATAGGGAGCCGCGATGCAACAGCTCCTTCGACGCGCGTGGCATCTCATCCGTCGTGGCCGGCTCGAGGCCGACCTGGCCGAAGAGATCGAATTCCATCGAGCCATGAAACAGCGCGAGATGGAAGAGCGCGGGTTGGCGCCCGTCGAGGCGGTGCTCGCCACCCGCCGCGCGCTCGGGAGTGTGGCCTTGGCCGAGGATCGGGCCCGTGACGTGTGGCAGCCTCGCTGGCTGCGGGGTCTCGGTCAGGACTTCCGTCTCGCCGTTCGCAGCCTGTTCGCGGCCCGGATGGTGTCGGTCGTCGCCGTGGCGTCGCTCGCACTCGGCATCGGCGCCAATACCGCGATCTTTTCGCTGGTCAACAGCCTGTTGCTGCGGGCGCTGCCGGTTCAGGATCCGGACCGGCTCGCCATTCTGGTCGACACCGGCCAGGTGCCGCCGTCATGGACCAACCCGATCTGGGAGCGGCTGCGCGAGCGACAGCAGCTCTTCGATGGGGCGTTCGCGTGGGCGTCGGACCAATTCAATCTCGCGCAGGGCGGCGAAGCGCAGCTGGTCAACGGCATCTGGGCGAGCGGCGGCTTCTTCGACGTCCTCAAGGTGCGCGCCAGCCTCGGCCGCACGTTCAACCCGTCCGACGACCAGCGCGGCGGAGGACCGGACGGACCGGTGGCGATCATCGGTCATGCCTTCTGGCTTCGTCATTTTGGCGGCTCACCGGACGTCATCGGCCGCTCCTTCAGACTCGGTACCGTTCGAACGGCGCTTGTCGCCGGCCGAGATATCGACGAGCGCGATCAGCAGAACACGTCGCGCGTGGCTCTAGTGAACGAGGCATTTTCACGGATGTTCCTTGGCGGAACCAATCCGGTCGGTCGGAGCATCGAGCTTGCCACTCCGGCGGCGCCGCCCTTCGAGATCGTCGGGCTGGTCCGGAATGCCGTCTACCGATCGCTACGCGATCCGGCGCCACCGACGTTGTATCTGCCGGCGACGCAGCGGCCGGCGGCGCGCCCGGCCGTGGCCCTGAGCGTGCTGACGGCGACCGGGTCGCCGGCGGTGCTTTCGCGCAGCTTGGCCGCTGCCATCGAGCGCGTCGATCCCGATCTGGTCCTGCAGTTCAGATCCCTCGATGAACAGGTCGACGCCTCCCTCACACAAGAGCGCATCGTCGCCCTCCTCTCGGGCTTTTTCGGCGGGCTGGCGTTGATTCTCGCGGCGCTCGGGTTGTACGGCGTCACCTCGTATTCGGTGAGTCGGCGGCGGTCTGAGATCGGCATCCGCATGGCGCTTGGAGCGGCGCCCGGCAGCGTGATGCGGCTGGTGCTCTCGCGGGTGTTCGTCCTCGTCGGAGCGGGCGTCGTGATTGGCGGCGCGGTGAGTCTGTGGGCGTCGCGCTACGTTGCGTCACTTCTCTTTGGTCTCGAGCCGCGCGATCCGGCGACGCTCGTCGGCGCGACGGCGGTGCTGGCCACGGTGGGTGCGCTGGCCGCCTGGCTGCCCGCCAGGCGCGCATCGCGGATCGATCCAGCGGCGGTCCTGAGAAACGAATAGAGATGGAATTCCATCGGGCGATGAAGGAGCAGGAGCTGGAGCAGCGAGGCGTCGAGCCGCGCGAGGTCAGGTTTGCCGCTCGCCGCGCACTGGGAAGCGTCGCCCTGGCACAGGATTCCTCACGCGACGTCTGGCTGCCACGCTGGCTGCAGGGCATCGGACAGGATCTGCGACTGGCGGTTCGATCGCTCCGGGCGACGCCGACCGTGACGGCCGTGGCCGTGCTGTCGCTCGCACTCGGCATCGGCGCCAACACCGCGATCTTCTCGCTCGTCAACAGCTTGTTGCTCCACGCGCTAACGGTGAAAGACCCGGGCGGGCTCGTACTCGTCACGAACACGGCTCCCGGCATTCGGGCCTGGAGTTATCCCGTCTGGGATCGAATCCGGCAGCAGCCGCAGCTCTTCGACCGTCCCATCGCGTGGTCCCCCAATGGGTTCAATCTCACGCCGGAGGCCCAGGCGACGCGGGTCGCTTCGCCTTCGCCATTGCGTCCGCGTTGCACCGCGAGTACCGCGACACCCATGCGACGGTCAAGACGGTCGCGGCCCTAACCGGGGCTAATGATCGGGCGTTCAAGAATTGGTTTGCGGCCAACAACGGGCCCAGCGGCGAATTTGTGGTGGCTCTCTGCCGCCATTCCGAGGAGGTCCTGCACACGTTCTTGTTGCTGGCTGGGAGGGAAGAGCAGATCAAGGCGAAACGGGTCGTGGATGCCAAGAACAAGCTCCGAGAGATTCTTGGTCTGCTTGATGAGCTTCAGGGGTAGACGCCTTGCTCGGCTGCCTCACCCCTTTGGTGGCTGGGTTGGTCCGACGGTGACCGTCTCGTCGGCAAGGCGTTGCGCTCCAATCTCATCGAGTCTAGCTTGCCATGCCTCCTGACTTACTTGGTACACGAATGTATTGCGCGCGAGAACAACGGAGTCGTCGAGTCTGTCAAGATGCGAGTACGGTTGCATGTGTGGGCGGAACATTCGAAAGAACGTAGCATCGGTGCTTAGATAGTTGTCGAGATCTTCGAGGGTTGGCTGGTCGCTGGTCCTGAGGCGATATCTCATCAGGCGCACCTCGTTGTTCTCGTTGCGCATGCCCATATGGACGGTCGCGTCACCGAGGGTGAGCGACAGAGACGCATGATCGCGCACGGGCACTCCCCTGATCGCGAGGCCCGAGAAGACCCGGTGCGAGCACAAAACACAGGGCTTGAGTCGCACGTGTGAGGCGACCGCGCGATCGGTACCAGGAAACCATCCCGCGAGGTAGTCTACAAGCCGCTCTCGGAGGATTTCACACGCCACCTCAAGCTGTGCTACGCCCTTCTGAATGTCTCCCCAGAGATCGCGCATCTCGTGCGCCCCCGTGGGCGTCACGGAGTGCTTGCACTCGAACAAGTACAATGTCTCGGCTGCCAACGCCACGATGTCAACGTCTGTCCTCTGCGTGCCCTGCTTAACGGGGGCGTTCGTCCTTATCTTCGGCACGAGCGAGCGTAAATTCTCCGCTGCAATCGTCACGAACGCCTCAGCGTTCGTCGCAAATCTTATCTGATGAGACCGCTGCACATTCGGGATGATGTTCGCGACAGCGACAAGCGACGATGCGTGTACCACTTCGCGGCGAGTCGTCTTGACCTCATCTCCTATCTGCATTGTGCTCTCGTTGACGACGAGGAACGGCCTATACTGAACGTCGACGTGCCCGGGCGATCTCACGTCTAGGTACATCAGATCGAGAAATGCTCTGACTTGTTCGGTTCCGAGTCCGAAGGCGGTCAAGAGTTCGACGTGCTTCTCGTGACTGGCCACGCGAATTAGGGAATTACTCAACAAGGTCGCGTCGTCCTGGTGTCTCTTCAGCAGCGCGATGTCCAGAACATTCAGAAAGCGCAAGACGCGCCATGCACGGTGGAATGTCTGCAGGTCCAAGTGCTCGACGAGTGTCCATGCCTCGCCGTCAGCGAAACGCATTGGCAACTCCAACTCTTGCGTCAATCGCTCCTCCATCAGCACGTCTTCGTAGAATTTGAATTGTCCCAGTTGCTCGAAGATCGACGGCAGCAGCGGGAGCAGCAGACGCAGACGCCGATAAGGCGTTTCCGCGTCCTTTATCTCGACCATTTTGTCTGCGAATGAGGCGACCATCGACTCCACGGCCGTTAGAATTGAGAAGAGAGCCCTATCGTCTCCGCGAGCAACGTGAAGTTGAGATGAGCTTCCACCGATTTCACCGCGAACGAAGCCAAGTCGCAGGGCATATTCGACTTCGTCCGTTGGCGGTCGCAAACAAAACACCGATGTCCTCCCACTGCGGACGTTCACAAGGCTGTAACCGATGGAGCCGATCAGCTTCTGCACCTCGGCGAGTTTGGATACGACCCGTCCGTAGTTCAGAAGCTGTATGAACTCCGGCTGAACGTCCAGACCGGCCATCGGGAACGTAATATCCATTGACTCCAATGGCCGGTGTTCATTCGCCAGAGCCACTATTGTTGAGACCGCGTCCGCGACCTCCTCCGGCGTACTGAAGTCACGAAGAACAGGCTCGTACTCCACGCCGCCCTTGAAGTCGAAGTAGTGACGCAGGAACGCCAGGTTGACGATTGCGAACAGCGTTTTCCCGTACTTGAAGGGACGTTGTCGCAGCACAGTGTCTGCGACGGGAAAGCTCTCTAGCGCGGCTGCTCTGAGGCGATGCAGCTCTCGATAAGTGTCGACTCGCTCCCGCAGCCTGTCGAACAGCGGGTCAGGGGTTGCTAGGAGCCGTGTACTCAACTCCCCAAGCGCCGACGCGAATCTGTAGTCGGGGCTAGCCAACACCAACACTCTTTCGCTATCGAGCCGCGCAATGAGGTCCGTGCCAAATACGCAGACTCCCACCACGAGAGTCCCACACATCTGGCCGAATTGACCACGGTCTCTATGCTCTTTTGCGCGTGCGATGAATGTCTTGATACCTCGTCGTATCTTGCCTGCACCTTGCGGCCGAAAGGCGTGGCATTCGTCCTTTGCGCGTGACGGCGACAGCTCCCCCCGAGCAATGCGCTTGATCAGTGAACTCGGGACAACCAGTTCGTCACTTGACATCGAAGGGACCTTGCGTCATGCGATTAGGTTAGCTGGCATTCATTCGCGAATGACCTGGCAAGGATGCCCACCAGCCTCAGGACCGGGGCTTCGCCCGCACACGCCGAACCAGCCCCTCCGGGAGCATGTAGGACCAGCGCTGACAGGCCCCGTCGGTCCAATTCGTGGCTTCTACGCCGCGCCAAGCGTGGGCGCGGGTAGAATGGCCGCCTCTCATTTATGAAACTCGAAGACCTCCGGCCGAGTGCCGCCGTCCGCGGGATCCTGCCGGATGCTTTGGTCACGGTTGTCAGCGTCCAGTGGTTCGGGTCCGAGGCGCTTGAACTCACGTACAAGACGCCCGCCGGTAGAGTGGCGAACGAACTGCTCTATCGCCACGACGAGCCCCGGCTAGAAGTCGTTGAACAGGGCCGGCCGTGGAGTTTCGACGGCGACGGCGGCCTGTTCCGGCTCGTCTCCGAGGCGCAGCGCATTCGCCTTGCCCACCTCTTCGACCCCGTGCTGGCCGTCCACACCTCCATCGTCGAACCGTTGCCCCATCAAATCACGGCGGTGTACGAGGCGATGCTGCCTCGGCAACGTCGCGGTCGTTGCGAATGGCGGCGCTGATCAGGCGGGAACCCGGTGTAGAAGCAGATGCATCGATGAGCTCAGTCTTACGCGTTACCAAAGCCTTCGCACGCGTCAGCGCCGACGACGAGAAGGCCACGAACCCTGGCGACGTGCTGCGCGAGCTGTTCAAAGAGTACGGCCCATGCTTGATCCTGATCGACGAGTGGGTGGCCTACGCGCGCCAGCTCCACGACCAGAGCGATCTGCCGGCCGGCGGCTTCGAGACCCAGTTCACGTTCGCTCAGGCGCTCACCGAGTCGGCCAAGCTGGCAGGCAACTGCCTGCTCGTGATCTCGCTGCCCGCGTCGGATACGCAGGGTTCGCCGCATACGCAGGCCGACGACGTGGAGGTGGGTGGCATTCGTGGACGGGAGGCGCTCGACCGCCTTCGCAACGTCGTGGGGCGAGTGGAATCGTCGTGGCGGCCGGCGACGGCCGAGGAAGGTTTCGA
>MELA01000128.1:23917-47731 GCA_001767495.1 Acidobacteria bacterium RIFCSPLOWO2_12_FULL_65_11
CGCGCTTTTGCCGACCTCTATCACGCGCAGAGCGCTGAGTTCCCGCCCGAGTGCAAGGGCGGCGACTACGAAAAGCGCATCCAGGCGGCGTACCCGATCCACCCGGAGATTTTTGACCGGCTTTACAGCGACTGGTCGACGCTCGTGAAGTTCCAGCGCACGCGCGGTGTGCTGCGCCTGATGGCCGCCGTGATCCATAGCCTGTGGGAGAAGGGTGACCGCAACCCCTTGATCCTGCCGTCCACGGTGCCGATCGACGATGCGCGCGTGCAGTCCGAGCTGACGCGCTACCTCTCCGACAACTGGGCGCCCATTATCGAGAAGGACGTGGACGGACCCAACTCGCTGCCCTTGAAGATCGATGCCGAGCAGCCCAACCTCGGCAAGCTGCACGCCACGCGGCGTGTGGCCCGCACCATCTACCTCGGTTCGGCGCCCACGACAGCCGCCGCGCATCGCGGGATCGAGGATCGCCGGGTGAAGCTCGGCTGCGTGATGCCGGGCGAGTCGCCGGCCGTGTTCGGCGATGCGCTGCGGCGGCTGGCTTCTGAGGCGACCTACCTCTATCAGGATGGTCCGCGCTTCTGGTATGCCACCCAGCCGACGGTCATCCAACTGGCTAAAGACCGCGCTGAGCAGCTCAACCGCGATCCCGACAAGGTGGCAAAGGAGCTGGACGATCGTCTGCGCGCCGACCTACGGAAGACCGGCGACTTCTCGCGCATCCACCCGCTGCCACGTTCGGGCGCCGACGTCCCCGACGACCTCGACGCGCGACTGGTCGTGTTGCCCGCGGAGCAGTCGTATAGCAAGGAGCCCGGGAGCGCGGCCGAGACGGCGGCGCGGACCATTCTCGAGTCGCGAGGCAACACCCCGCGCCTCTACCGCAACACGCTGGTCTTCCTCGCCGCGGACAAGGTGCGCTTGCAGGACCTGGACGAGGCCGTGCGCAGGTTCTTGGCGTGGGAGTCGATCCTCGCGGAGCAGGTGCCGCTAAATCTGGATCCGCATCAGGTGCGGCAAGCCGAGACCCAGAAGCAGGCTGCCGACGGCGCGGTGACTGCTCGATTGCCGGAGACCTATCAGTGGCTGCTGGTGCCGGGGCAGGCCAACCCGCAGGCGCCGATCACTTGGCAGGCGATCCGGTTGTCCGCCGGCGATGCACTGGCCCCGCGGGCGAGCAAAAGGCTCCGGAGCGACGAGTCGCTGGTGACCTCCCTCGGCTCAACGATCCTGCGCAAGCACCTGGACGACGTGCCGCTGTGGCGGGGCGATCACGTCGCCGTGAAGCAGCTCGTCGAGGACTTCGCGCGCTACCTCTATCTGCCCAGGCTCGCCGGGCCCGAGGTGCTGGTGCAGGCGATCCGCGACGGCGTCGCACTCCTGACCTGGCAGTCCGAGACATTTGCGTACGCCGAGAGCCACGACGAGGGCGCCGCGCGGTACCGCGGACTGCGTGGAGGCCAGGTGGTGTCGCTGTCCGCCGAGAGTGCGGGGCTGCTGGTGAAGCCCGATCTGGCGCAGCGGCAGATGGATTCTGAGACAGCCAAGCCATCGCCCGGCGAGTCACCAGCCGCGCCGATGCCAAGAGTCGATGTTGCAACGGGTGTAGGCATCGGGGCAGATGCCGGGAAACCACCAGGACCCCCACAGCCTAAACGGTTCCATGGGACGGTTACTCTTGACCCGACGCGCGTGGGTCGCGACTCCAGCCGGATCGCGGAGGAGGTCATCGCGCATCTGGTCGGCTTGGTCGGCGCTACGGTGACCGTGACGCTCGAGATTGAAGCGGAGATCCCTTCAGGGGCGCCGGATAACGTCGTGCGGGCTGTGACTGAGAACAGCCGCACCTTGCACTTCAAGAGCCAGGGCTTCGAGCGACAGTGACCCGAGCGCCCGGTAGTGGGTCAGTTTGAGCGAGTCCGCTCTTTGGGGTGGGCCAGCGTCCTTCTGATCTCTTCGCGCTCGGAATCGTCAATGGCAACCCACCTCCGCACAGGTTTTCCATTAAGGTCGACCGTCTTTATTCGAGAAGAGTAGCCATTCAAGATGTAATCCTGGTGGGTGCTCCAGAGCCCGCCGACCAGGGATTCAAAATCGTGAATCTCGTGGTCATCTATCTTGCCGCAGTGGTACAATGCCCGGTCCGAGTGGTGTGGTGACCTGATAGCGTCACGACTCTGCAACTGAGTGGGGTGCCACGTAGCAACATATGCGTCGATATGTGAGCAATGCTGAATTGGGATGCAATCTGGGGCTGGTAGGTCATCTCGCATCGCGATCAAGAGATCGCGGAGTTCTCTTTCGGACATCTCCGGCGAGGCAATGTTGTCAGCGCCTCTGTGAATCCTCAAGGCTGCCAGAATGTAAGGAATCGTAGCGCCTGTCTTGAATCTCTTGTCCTTTACGATCCACAACCAGGGCGCATTTCACATGATGATCTCAACGTCCTCAGTTCGGCAGTCCTACGATCTCCTTATCTATTTTCAAACTGACCCCAGTACCCGGTGGTGAGCAGCCGCTCCTACCCTGCTCAGGCGCGAATCGACACGACCTCGGACGGCCTTGCGGTCGTGAACTTCGCCCAGGCATCCATCAGTGCGCGCCGGCGGTCGAAGAGGTCGGTTCGGTGATACGCGGCTTCGACCTTGTCCCGCAATGGGGTGACTTCGTACGCGGTCGCTCGCCGACGAACCGAGCTCGGCATCCGCATGGCGATCGGGGCGGCGCCCGCGAGCGTGGTGAGACTCGTCCTCTCTTGCGTGTGCGCTCTGGTCGCGTTGGGGGTGATCATCGGCAGCGCCGTCAGCCTCTGGGCATCGCGCTACGTGGCGTCGCTGCTCTATGGCGTCGAGCCGCGCGATCCGGCGACTTTGGCGGGCGCGGTCGTGGTGCTGGCCACGGTCGGGGCGCTGGCCGCGTGGCTGCCGGCCTGGCGCGCGTCGCGGATCGATCCCGCCGTCGTGCTCCGCAACGAATAGCCACCGGCTGACGTTCACTCGGGTCCGCCTGACCGCCTACGCCAAGGCCCGGCGAGTCTCGATGAAGCATCGCGAAGTCGGAAGGCGGACACTACATACACTACATAGGACTTCCAGGAACAAACACGCAGAACTGGGTGTCCAAACGGGCGTGCAACCGCCCGCGCCGAATGACGTGTGTCGCATCCTGATTCTGTTCCTCTCGCTCGTCGTCGCAGGTCTGCCCCTCACGACGGCATGCGGTCCGGTGGTCGACCTCCGAGACGGCCTCCGCGTGGAGACCGTCTCGACCGGGTGGACCAGCATGGGAGGCCAGAAGGTTGTACCCGCCCTGTCACTCAAACTGAAGAACGTCTCGGATCGGAAGCTCGTGGTGCTGTGGCTCACCCTGCGGTTTCGCAGCGTGGACGAAGTCGACGAGTGGGGCTACGCGTTTCTCAACGTCGTCGGATCCCGCGGCCTGGCGCCTGGCGCGGTCACCGACACGCTGTTCTTACGAGCGCCGTACGGCTACGTCGGCAGAGGCGCCGATCGGATGGTGGCGAATTTCGCCGAAGCCAAGGTCGAGCTATTCGCGAGGTACGCAGCAAACCCGTGGACGCCGGTCGGTGAATATCGCATTGCGCGCGAGTTGATAGATCGTTAAGGCCCGCCTGAAGGCGGACCCCACACGTGACGAGACGACAGGCGTGAAGGTGCCGGGAGTTACCGTCCGAAGAGGACGACCGTATCCAGAATCGTCTGCGTCTGCGAGTCGTACACGATCAGCGAGCCGCCGATCACGCCGCGTCGGTAGCCGTCCGGCAGCGCGACAAGCCGACGCTCAAAGATTGACGGGAGTGATTCCAACTGACTTTTCCAGCCGGCCGGCAATCGACCCGTCCGGTAGTACTTCTTGGCCACGCCTGGTGGCAACGGGCGATACCGTTTGGCGTAATAGTCGCTGACCCGCCGGACGTCCCGAGGCTCGAAATGGCATCCACCGGCTCGGTGGTCGTACTCATCATCGTCATCGAAATTACGGTTTTGCCAGTGATCTTTCCAGTGTTCCTTGTCTTCATGCCAGTGCCCGTCCTGCGCAAAGGCCGACGCGCTCAAGATCAGGCCTGAAAGCAGTGCACAAATGAGAGGCGTTCGATTTTGCACCGTTCGCATGCGCGCACCCCGGTGCCGGCAGGCTGCAAGGTCAATACCGGCCGGGCCTTCGGGGCGCCGCGCATACGGGTTGTGATGGCGAGGACTACGAACCGAAGACCGCCACGATGTCGATCATGACTCCCGTGCGCGGGCTGTAGACGATGGCGAAGCCATCGACGATGCCGCGGCGATAGCCGGCGGGCAGGGGCGCGAGTTGGCGCTCTACGACAACCGGAATTGGCTGCATCTTTTTCTGCCAGCCGGGCGGCAGCTTGCCAGTGCGGGCGTACTTTTTTGCCAACCCCGGCGGTAGGTTGCGCGGCGCGCGCGGCGCGTAGTACGCACCGAGCACTTGTATGTCCTTGTCCCCGAAAAAGCAGAAGCCGGAATGGTGTTGATGCTTGGACTTGGCCCAGGCCGGCGTGCCGACAAGCAGCATCGACAGCAGCGTGTAGATCAGAAGTGTCTTGTATAGTGCGAATGGCATGAGCAGATCCCCCTTGAAGAAACGGGGGATGGCGGTGCAATGCTCATACCACTCGCGGTGACGAGCTGGGCGACATATAATTTGAACCCCGATGGCGACGCTCCACCCCTTCCGTGCCCTTCGACCAAAGCCGACCGACGCGGCCCTGATTGCGGCCGTTCCCTACGACGTCGTGAGCTCAGACGAAGCCCGGGCGCTCTCCGACGGCAATCCGCTCAGCTTTCTACGCGTGTCCCGTGCGGAGATCGAGCTGCCACCCGGCGCTGATCCGTATTCGGATGCGGTCTATCAGCGCGCGGCACGAAACTTCGACAGCCTCAAGAAATCTTCCCTCGTTGTCGAAGACGAGCCCGCGCTCTACTTCTACCGCCTGCGGCGGGGCGACCACGAGCAGACGGGAATCGCGGGCTGCTTTTCGATTGACGAGTACGAGCACGGCGTCATCAAGAAGCACGAGCGCACGCGGCGAGACAAAGAAGACGATCGGACGCGGCACATGCTGGCGGTTGGCGCCCAGACCGGTCCGGTCTTCCTCACCTACAGGGCGAGCGCCGATATCGATCGGATCGCGACTCGGGCGACTGAGGGCAAACCGCTGTTTGATTTCGAGGCCACTGACGGCGTGCGTCACACGATCTGGCGGCTCGACCTTGTTGATGGCAATCGGCTGGTGGAGGCGGTCAGAGCGGTCCCGACGCTGTACATCGCGGACGGCCACCATCGGGCGGCGAGTGCCGCTCGAGCGCACAGCGAGAGGCGCGACCGTCGGCTGCCCGGCACCTCGCTCGGCGACGTCGCGGACGCATCCACGTTTCTGGCCGTGGCGTTTCCAGACGATGAGGTGCAAATCCTGCCGTACAACCGAATCGTGAGAGACTTCGGAGGGCTGTCGGCTGAGGGCTTCCGGCGGGCGGTCGGCGAACGTTTCGAGATGGAGGCGGGTCCGGCCGCGCCCGCGTGCCGCGGACAGATCTCGATGTATGTCGAAGGCCGCTGGCATACGCTCCGGCCGCGGGTCGGGCCCGATCGTGCTGATCCGATCGCGTCGCTCGACGTCAGCGTCCTACAGGACCAGCTGCTCGCGCCGGTATTGAAGATTACGGACGTGCGCACGGACAAACGGATCGATTTCGTCGGCGGCGCCCGCGGCACCACCGAGATCGAGAGGCTCGTCGACTCAGGCAAAGCGGTCGTGGCATTCTCGTTATACCCAGTCAGGGTTGCCGACCTGATGGCCGTCTCGGACGCCGATGCCATCATGCCGCCCAAGAGCACGTGGTTCGAACCTAAACTCAGAGACGGATTACTGATTCATCTCATATGACCAAGATGACCACCGTACATCGCATTGTTAATTTCGCGCCCGGACCGGCGGTGATGCCCCTGCCGGTGCTCGAGGAGATTCAACGCGACCTGGTCGCGCTTCCTGGCGTCGGCATGTCAATCCTCGAGGTCAGCCACCGCTCGAAAGTGTTCGAGTCGATCCTGGCGCAGGCGGAAGCCGACGTTCGAACCCTGGCGGGCGTCCCGTCGAACTACCGCGTGCTGTTTCTGCAGGGCGGCGCCAGCCTGCAGTTCTCGATGGTGCCGATGAACCTGCTGCCGCCCGGCGCGACAGCCGACTATATCGACAGCGGGCGCTTTGCGGACAACGCCGTCAAGGAGGCGAAGAAGGCCGGGACGATCAACGTGGCCGCGAGCACGAAGGCCGAGCAGTACTCGCGCATCCCGTCACAGGCCGATCTCAAGTTGACGCCAGGCGCGGCGTACGTGCACATGACCGCGAACAACACGATCGAGGGCACCGAGAGCACACGGTTGCCCGAGGTGGGCGAGGTGCCGCTCGTCAGCGACACCACCTCCAACATGTTCAGCCGTCCGCTCGACGTCGCGCGCCACGCACTGATCTATGCCGGCGCTCAGAAAAATCTTGGTCCTGCTGGCGTCACCCTCGTCATTATCCGCGACGATCTCGTGGCGCGATCGGCGGAACGGAAGGCGTCGCTCGGGAGCATGCTCAACTACGCCGTGCTGGCCGAGACCAACTCGCTCTACAACACACCGCCCTGCTTCGCCATCTACGCACTGGGGCTGGTGATGAAGTGGCTGGTCGCGCGTGGCGGGCTCGCGGCCGTTGGGCAGGCGAACGAGCGCAAGGCCGCAAAGCTCTACGCGGAGATCGATCGCACGGGCTTCTATCGCGGTCTCGCGCGGAAGGAAGATCGCTCGGTGATGAACGTGACCTTTCGGCTGTCGACCGAGGATCTGGAGAAGGCGTTTGTCAAAGAGTCAACGGCCGCAGGGCTCGATGGCCTCAAGGGGCACAGGGCGGCTGGCGGTATGCGCGCGTCGATCTATAACGCCTTCCCCGAAGAGGGCGTGGACGCGCTGGTCGCATTCATGAAGGATTTCGAGCGCCGCCACGGATAACGAAAAAGGCGTCGGGGGCCCCCTTTTTCTGTGCTACTATCGAACGTTTTTGGTCATCCCCCCAGTTACACGCGGGTTCTTCCTAACAGGTAGCCCTCGGAGGGTAGCGTAGTGCTTGTTTCTTTTCTCGTCAGTCTGACTACGGCAATCATCCTCATTCAGGTCGCGGTCTTCGGAACCACCATTTTCCTGCATCGTACGGCGACGCACCGAGCGCTGGTCCTCCATCCCGCCGTGGCTTGGGTGTTTCGATTCTCGCTGTGGCTGACGACCGGATTGTCGACCAAGGAATGGGTGGCGGTTCACCGCAAGCACCACGCCTTTACAGACGAGGAAGGCGATCCCCATAGTCCCTATTTGATGGGCTTCTGGTCGGTTCAGCTCGGCAACGTCTTCCACTACCTCAAGGAAGCCAGAAACCAGGAAGTGGTTGAGAAGTACGCGCGCGATATCAAGGACGATTGGTGGGAGCGCACCTTGTTCCGGCATGGTACGGCCGGCCTGCTGATCGGGATCGTATTGCTCTGCGCCATCCTGGGTATCGGCTGGGGACTACTGGCCGCGGGCATTCACGCGACGATGTACGTGTTCGTGCTGTCTTCGTCCATCAACGGACTCTGCCACGCCGTCGGCTACAAGAACTTCGACAACACCGCCACCAACCTTCGTGTGCTCGCGCTCGTCACCGGCGGCGAGGGCCTCCACAACAACCATCACGGGTTTCCCCGCAGTCCCAAGTTCAGCTGGCGCACGAGCGAGATCGATCCGGCCTGGCCGATTATCAAGCTGCTCGTCAGGCTGAAACTCGCCACGCCATCGAAGACGATTGAAGAAGTGGCGGCCTGACGCTCGGTTCTAGAGGTTCTACAGCGCTATTCACAACGCCGTAGTACGTAGTGTCTGGCTTTAGCCAGACCGGCGTGCGGTCCGCCTGAAGGCGGACACTACAGCGTTGTGAAAAACGCTGGAGTACCCTTAAGTGGCCGTTCGATGCCGTCGCCGCCTGCGGCGTCTTCGCCGGCGGGATGGCTGCGGGCCCAGACCTTCAGGATCTTCGGGCGCTCCAGGTGCGGCAGTTTCTGGAGATGGCGCCTCGGCGAGAAGAGCCTTCCAATGCTCGACGACATCCGGTGAGCCGCCGTGAATGTCGAGCCAGGTCAGCGCCTCTCGGAAGATCGAGCGGTGCAAGAGCGCCTGCTTCGCGCGCGGCTGCGCGCCCAGGTCGCGCAGCCGTCGCTGCAACCCGAGGATCTGCTGCAACCGTTCGATGTCGCGGCGGGCGAGCGGCAACTCGCCGAGGCGCGGGCCCTGTCTGTGCCCATCTTCAGTCCGCACCGTGTTGAGCGACACGCCGAGCGGCACGAGCAGGCTGCCGAGCAGAATCGGATTGGTGAGCGTCTCGGGCGTGGACGCGAATCGGCGGCGATGCCGATCCAGCGCTCCGAGCGAGCGCCAGAGCGGATCGGCGGCCCCACGCTGGAGTTCGGTCGAGATCGGCTCGAGCAAGCCCAGCTCGGCAAGGTGACGGAAGGTCTTCTCGGCCGACCCGGCGCGCAGAATCTTGTAGTACTCCTCGAGCAGGCGCGGTGGCGCGCTCTTCGCAATCTCGCGTCGGTGGATGCGGATGGCATCGAGGACGGTCGGGTCAATCGCAAAATCGAGCCGCGCGGCGAGCGCCACGGCGCGCAGCATGCGGACCGGATCCTCGCGCAGCCGCAGTTCCGGATCGCCGATCGCACGCACGACGGCCGCGCGCAGATCGTCGAGGCCGCCGACGTAGTCGATGACCGAGAAGGTCGCGATGTCGTAGAAGAGCGCGTTGACCGTGAAATCGCGGCGAAACGCGTCCTCTTCGGGCGTGCCAAACGTGTTGTCGCGGTGGATGAGATGCTGGCCCTCGGGCGTTGCCGGGTTGGGGGCCGGCACGCCGTCCTGGACGACCTCCTCACCAGGCGCGACCTGACGGCGGAACGTGGCGACCTCAATCACCTTCGGGCCGAACTTGACGTGCGCCAGCCGAAACCGCCGGCCGATGATCCAGCAGTTCCGGAACAGCTTCTTCACCTGCTGCGGATGCGCCGAGGTGCCGATGTCGAAATCCTTCGGGCGGCGGCCAAGCAGGAGGTCGCGGACGCTCCCGCCAACGAGATAGGCGTGATGATTGGACTGCCGGAGGCGGTAGAGGACCTTGAGCGCATCGGGATCGATGTCGCGGCGCGAGATTGAGTGCTCGGCGCGCGGCACGATCCTCGGGTCGACCATCGGCCACGATTGTACCAAACGTGACCGAACGCGAATTGATGATTACGGATTGTTGATTGCTGATTGGCTGTGGATTGCTGCTTATCCGCAATCATCAATGTTTAGCGTCTCGCCAGTTCTCTCCAATCCCCACGTCGACCGTCAGCGGCACTGTGAGCGAGGCTGCCGATTCCATCCGCTGGCGCACCAGGGCGGCGATCTCGTCGGCCTGGCCCTTCCGCACCTCGAACAGCAACTCGTCGTGGACGGTGAGGATCATGCGCGCGTCTGGGTAGGCCGCGAGCGCCTGGTGGACGTCGATCATCGCGCGCTTCATGATGTCGGCGGCCGTGCCCTGAATCGGCATGTTCACCGCCTCGCGCTCGGCACGCGATCGCCGCTCGAAGTCTCGGCTCGTCAACTCCGGGACGAGCCGCCGCCGGCCGTACAAGGTTTTGACCACACCGGTGACGCGCGCCTCGTCGAGCGTGCGGTCGATGAACTGACGCACGCGCGGGAAGCCGGCGAAGTACGCGTCGATGATCGCCTGCGCCGCCTGCGGCGTGACGCCGATGTCCTTGGACAACGTGAACGCCGTCTTGCCGTAGAGCAGGGCGTAGTTGATCATCTTCGCGCGGCGGCGCAGCTCGGGCTGGCTCAGGCCGCTGTCGGCGCCGAACACTTTCAGAGCCGTTTGATCGTGGATGTCGTCCCCGCGCTTGAATGCCTCGATGAGCGTCTCGTCGTCGGCGAGGTGCGCCAGCACGCGCAGCTCGATCTGGGAGTAGTCGGCGGAAATCAAGACATGCCCCGGCTCGGCGACAAACGCGCGCCGGATCTCGCGACCCAGCTCGGTCCGAATCGGGATGTTCTGCAGGTTCGGGTCGCTGCTGCTCAACCGGCCGGTCGCGGCGACCGCCTGATTGAACGACGTGTGCACGCGGCCCGTCACGGGATTGACCAGCTGCGGCAGCGCGTCGATGTAGGTGCCCTTGAGCTTCATGAGCACGCGCCAGTCGAGGATGAGCCGCGGCAGCTCGTGGCCGGCGGCCAGCTCCTCAAGGACTTCGACGGCGGTCGACGGCGTCCGGGTAGCGCCGGTCCGCTTCAGCACGGGCAGCTTGAGCTTCTCGAACAAGATCTCTGAGAGCTGCTTGGGCGAGTTGATGTTGAAGTCGCTTCCGGCGATCCGAAAGATGTCCGCCGTGCGTCGAGCGAGCTCCTGCTCGACCTGCCGCGATTGCGCGAGAAGCGCCGCGGCGTCGATCCGGACGCCGGCCCGCTCGATGTCGACGAGCACCGGGACGAGCGGCAGCTCGATCGTGCGATATACCTCATCTAGTCCGTCCGTGCTGAGGAGGCTGACGAGGATCGGCGCGAGCTGACCGGCCAAGTCCGCGCGCTCGCAGGCGTAGTCGAGCGCGGCTTCGACCGGCACATCGGCCAACGACACGGTCTTTGCCCCTTTGCCGCACACCTCGTCGATAGTGAGCGCGCGGTAGCTGGTGTGCTCGAGCGCGAGATCCTCCAATGTGTGATTGGAGCGCGTCGCATCGACCAGATAGCTCGCGATCATCGTGTCGGTCTCGAGACCGAGCAGGCCGACGCCGTGACGCGCCAGGAGAATGGCGTCGAACTTCAGGTCGTGTCCGATCTTTCGAAGGTCAGGATTCGAAAGGGCTGGTCCTAAGACGCCGAGGGCGACGTCGAGCGGTACCGATCCGACCTCGCCGAGCGCCCGGTGGCCGACGGGGACGTAGCAGCCGTCACGGGCCTTGATCGAGAACGCCAGGCCGACAATCGAGGTCCGCATCGCCGAGTCGCTGTCGGCCAGCACGCTCAGCGCAAACCGGCCGCTCTGTTCGAGCCGGGCGGCGAGCGCCGCCAGACCGTCGGTCGTGTTGACCGTGCGGTACGCCCTGGAGGTCGTGGCGGCCGTTGGGGCGTACTCGGCGACCAGGGTCCGGAACCCCAGGTTGTTGAAGATCTCAAACAATCGCTCGCGTGAAGCGCCGCGGTGCCGGAGCGCCTCGGGATCGAAGGTCAGTGGCACATCGGTCCGGATCCGCGCCAGCTCCAGGCTCTGACGCGCCGATTCGACGTTGGCCACGAGCGCCTCGCGATAACGCTTCTGCGGGATGTCGGCGGCGTGGGCGATGAGGTTGTCGAGCGATCCGTACGTGGTGATGAGCTCGCGCGCGCCCTTCTCGCCGATGCCGGCGACCCCCTTGATGTTGTCGATCGTGTCGCCCATCAGGGCCAGCACATCGACCACCTGATCGGGCAGAACGCCGAACTTCTCCTTCACTCCCACAATGTCGTACCACGTGCCTTCGTCGCGCGGATTGAAGACGCGGACGCCATTGCGGACGAGCTGAAAAAAGTCTTTGTCGCCGGTCACAATCACGACATCGAATCCCGCCGTGACAGCCTGCTCAGTCAACGTGCCGATCACATCGTCGGCCTCGTAGCGCTCGGAGGTGAGGATCGGCACGCCGAGCGCCTCGCACGCGGCGTGGACCATCGGGATCTGCTCGGCGAGCTCATCGGGCATCGGCGCACGGTTGGCCTTGTAGTCGGTGGCGATCTCGTCACGAACGGTGGGCCCCGCCAGATCGAAGGAGGCCGCGATGTATCCCGGTTTGTGCTCGTTCAGCAGCTTTCGGAGCATCGTGACGAAGATGTAGACCGCGTTGGTCGGTCGCCCCTTGGCGTCGTGGAGCAGTCCACCCTCGGCGGTGCGGACCGGCGCGTGGTACGCGCGGTACATCTGCGAGCTGCCGTCGATGAAATAGATCGTTGGTCGAGGGGACATGCTCGCGGGAAGTGCGAGGAAATTTGTACTATATCATTGCCCGTCATGCGGATCGGTCTGGTCGCCATCGCTCAGGCGACGCTGTCGCTCGTGCTTGCTGTCATGGCAACCTCGTGCGGTGGCGGCCGCGGCGGCCTGCTGCGGCCGTACGAGTACGACGAAGAGATCTACCTGTCGCTCGACGGTACGGCGATCGTGTACGTCAGCAGCTCGATTCCGGCGCTGAACGCCTTGCGCGGGACGTCCTTCGATACGCGGCCCAACGCTCCGGTCGATCGGACCGCCGTCGGCACCTATTTCTCGACCCCGGTGACACGGGTGACCGACATCGGCACGTCGCGCCGGGCCAATCGGCGCTTCATTCGCGTGCGGATCGAGGTGGACGATGTCCGGCGTGTGGGGGAGGCGGCGCCATTTGCGTGGTCGACCTACGAGTTCAGGTCCAACGGCGACGGCTATCTGTTCCGGCAGTCGGTCGGACGCGCCGCCGGCAAGGACGTCGGCGAGGTGGGCTGGAAAGGCGGCGAACTCGTCGCATTCCGTCTGCATCTGCCGAGCAGGATCACCTTTCACAACACCGCCGAGGGTCCCTTGCGGGGCAACATTCTCAGATGGGAGCAGCCGCTCGCCGACAGGTTGCGCAGCGTGCCGCTCTCAAGGCTCGAAGCGCGGATGGAACCCGCATCGATTCTCTATCGGACGCTGTGGCTGTTCGGCTGGACCTTTGTTGCCGTCGCGGTCACGTTTGCTCTCGCCATTTGGTGGCTCGTCCGCCGAAACGTCAAGACAGCCGAGGTGTAATCATGTCGACGCCCTCCGATCAGTTCGGCGCCAAACCAGCGGTCCTGCGCTGCTCCCGCTGCGGCAAGTACGTGGATTGGGAGGAGGCGCAGGTCCAAATCGTCTGCGCGTGCCGGCCGCACATCGAGCTGCCGCCCGTGATGGTGCGGGAGGCGACCGATACCGATCGGGCGGCGGCCCGCGAGCTGTTCGAGCGCGATTACGGGCGCACGAAAGTCGTGGCGTTCGGCGAGGTGATGGACATCGATCAGATGCCGGCCCTGGTGGCCGTCATGTACAGAGAGCCGTCCGGTGCCCTCGCGTACCGCCAGCTTGGCGACGCGCTGCACATCGTCGCGCTGGCGACCGATCCGATGTGGCAGCGGTCCGGGGTTGGCAGCTACCTGCTCGCGGAAGCAGAGCTGATTGCCCGCCGCCTCCGCCTCGAGCGCATCGTCGTCGCGACGACCAACGACAATCTGCCGGCCCTGTACTTCTACCAGCGGCGAGGCTACCGATTGACGGATCTCGTACGAGACGGCGTGATCGCGCACACCCACCGCCAGCAGGCCGGGTTTGCCGGCATCCCGGTCAGAGACGAAGTCAGGCTCGAGAAGAGAATCGGGTCGTGAAGGAGTACCCGTACTGGTGGGACACGATCCCAAAGGTAGAACTTAAAACTGAAAAGGTAAGAGTTCTGCCTTCGAAGGTTGACGTCGCCGTCGTCGGCGGAGGCTACACCGGTCTCTCTGCCGCGCGGCACCTCGCCCGCGTCGGGGCTTCGGTCGTCGTGCTCGAGCGCGAGGATGTCGGATGGGGCGCCAGCTCGCGCAACGGCGGTCAGGTGCTCACTGGACTCAGACTCGATCCTGGGACGCTCGTGGAGCGGTACGGCGAAGCAGCCGCCCGACGGTTGTTCGAGGCCTCGCTCGACTCGATGGTCCGCCTCGAGACACTCATCGCCAGCGAAGCCATCGACTGCGGATATACGCAGAGCGGCCACATTCACGCGGCGTCAAAGCCGTCACACTTCGAAGATCTTCGCAAACAGCAGACGGTTCTCACGCGCGTCTTCCGGCATCGCGTCGAGCTGGTGTCGCGGAACGAGCAGCGCTCGGAGCTGGGCAGTGACGCCTATCACGGGCTGCTCGTGGACGAGCGGAGCGGCGCACTCAACCCGACGCGCTACGTGCATGGACTGGCGGAGGCTGCCACGCGGGCCGGAGCGGTCGTTGCGACCGAGGCGCCAGTCGAGCGCCTCAGCGCTCAGGGTCCAGGTGGAAATCGCTGGAGGGTGACCACACCGAGGGGAGAGATCGAGGCGACCGATGTGCTGATGGCCACGGGCGGCTATACCAACGGTGCGCTGCCGGCCTTGCGGCGGCGCTTCGTGCCCGTCGGCAGCTACATCATCGCCACCGAGCCGTTGCCAGACCAGGTGGCGGCGGCGCTCTTGCCCAAGCGGCGTATGGCGTTCGACTCGAGACATTTCCTTCACTACTTTCGTATCACCGACGACCGGCGGCTGCTCTTCGGCGGTCGCGCCGAGTTCAGCCGGCCGGCGCCGGACACCACGCGCCGGGCCGCATCCATTCTTCGCCGCGACATGCTCGCGGCGTTCCCTGAGCTCTCAAGTGTCGGCGTCGACTATGCCTGGGGCGGCAACGTCGCCTTCACACGCGACGAGCTGCCGCATGCCGGCCGGCTGGGCGATGCGTACTATGCGGGCGGGTATTGCGGGCACGGCATCGCGATGGCCACCGCGCTCGGCGAACTCGTCGCGCGACGCGTCGCCGGCGAGCCCGTCGATCATCCCCTGATGGACGACCGCTTTCCCGCGATTCCGTTCTACAACGGCCGGCCATGGTTCCTGCCGATAGTTGGCGCGTACTACAGATTCCGTGATCTTGTTGACTGAATAGCACGTCAGGCTTGTTTCTTTGAAAAACCACGGAGTCACCGGGACACAGAGATGCAGAAGCATGCGTTGAATGCCTCTGTGTCTCGGTGGCTCTGTGGTGAATTGCTATCCAAATGCGATTTGTCTCATGACGCCAGTCTCTTCTCTTGAATTTACGGCCGACGAGCTGCGCGCGATGGCCGACCTGGTGGTCGCGCGATGTGTCGAGCACATCGCGACCGCCGGCGAGCAGCCGAGCTGTGGCAATGTCGATGCGGTGGCGCTCTGCCGAGCGATGCGCGAGCCGGCGCCCGAGCATGGCACGGCGCTCGGGCCGCTGCTGGATCGCCTCTTTACCGAGTACATCCCTCGGTCGCTCACCACTATCGGGCCGGGTTACCTCGCCTACATCCCAGGCGGCGGTCTGTATTCGGCGGCCCTCGCCGACTTCATTGCCGACACGACGAATCGCTTCACCGGCATCTGGCAGGCGGCCCCCGCGCTCGTGCAGCTCGAGGCGAACGCGCTCGACTGGCTGCGCGAGTGGATGATGTTTCCCTCTGGTGCGCGCGGCCTGTTTACGGCGGGCGGATCGATGGCAACCTTCGGCGCCATCGTCTGCGCGCGCGAGCGGCATCTGGGGCCGGACATCCGCCGCGGCGTGCTCTACACGTCGGATCAGGCACATCATTCGGTCGCGAAATCCGCCAGGCTCGCCGGCATCATGCCGGATCGAGTCCGAGCCATTCGATCGGACGAACGCTATCGTGTCGACGTGGACGCGCTCGCCTCGGCCATCGCGGACGACAGACAGGCGGGCCTGATGCCGTTCGCGGTGGTATCGACCGCAGGCACGACGAACACGGGCGCGGTCGATCCGCTCGACGAGGTCGCTGATTCGTGCGAGCGCGAAGGATTGTGGCACCACGTGGACGGTGCGTACGGGGCCTTCTTCTATCTGTGCGACGACCTGCGGGGTGTCCTCCGCGGCCTCTCTCGAGCCGATTCGCTGACGCTCGACCCGCACAAGGGCATGTTTCTCCCCTACGGTACGGGCGCGCTCCTCGTGCGGGACGGCGCGGCGCTCCGCGCGGCGCACGAGGCGGCAGCGGCGTACCTCCCGGCGGCGCCCGATTCTGACGAGTTCTACGATGCGGCTCAGTACGGGCCCGATCTGTCGCGGTCGTTTCCCGGGCTGCGTGTCTGGTTGTCGGTTAAGCTCTTCGGGTCGGCCGCGTTCCGCGCGGCCATCGCCGAGAAGCGCCAGCTGGCGCTCGATGCCTGGCGCCGAGTCCGAGCGCTCCCGGGCATCGCGATCGACGCGGAACCGGAGCTGTCGCTCTTTGCGTTTCATCTGACGTGGCCCGGCGCCACGCGAGCCGAAGAAGACGCGGCCACCAAGATGTTGCTTGAAAAGACAACCGCGCGGGGCAGGGTGATGATCACCGGCTGCACGACGAAGGGCCGCGTTCTCGCCCGCGTGTGCGTGCTCAGCTTCCGGACACATCAGCGGCAGATCGATGCGCTCGTGGAAGATCTCACCGCGTCGATTGGGGAGATCGTTCCGTCGAGGTCCGCCTGAAGGCGGACACTACAGCCCCACCAACGCCGTGGTACGTAGTGTCCGGGCTACGTAGTGTCCGGCTTCAGCCGGACCCGTAACACTGTGGTACGTAGTGTCCGCCTTTAGGCGGACCCGGTCCGGCTGAAGCCGGACACTACGGGATGCGGGCAAGCGCGGTGGCTCGTGCGAGCGTTGCGGCCGACGAGGCAGACATCGAGTCGTAGTAGCCGACGAAGCGCTGCGGCTCTGGGGCGTTGTACGACTTGAGGTTCTCGGCCCACCGGAAGGCGATGGGCTGGAAACGCAGCTCGACGTCAATCTGAAACGGGCCGACGGCTGCGGCCGCGTCGACGAGATAGCGAATGCGGTCGCCGTCGCCCGTGAAATCGGCGTCTTGCGCCGCGCCTCCGATGACGGCGATGTCCGGCACGGCTGTGGCCTTGTCGAACCCGCGCGGCAGGAGGCGGTTGTCCTTGAGGAAGCGCACGGCGCTCAGCAGCCCCGTCGTGGGAGCCCCTGACATGTCGCCCATCACCGACTCGTAGATCTGCACTTGGTCCGCACGGCTGATCTCCGTGTAGTGCGGTTCGATGCGTCCCGGATCCGCGTCGTTGTCGTTCGCTTGGATCAAGCCGCTCGCCGCGAGGCCGCCCGACTCGAACACCACCGTGCCCGCACGATCGCGCACCGTCAGGTGCAGCCACACGCGCCGTGATGGATAGCCGGTCGGCAGCTTGTGGCCAGTCAGGTTAGGGACCGAAAGATCAATCGCCAGTTGCGCGCCTGACATCTCCGCTCGCTCGATCGCCACCGAGACGGTCTGCGACTGCAGGTTCTCGATCGTGCGTCGGGCGGCGGCGTCAAGCTCCTGCGGAAGCGCCGTCACGCCCAGCTCGGCGCGATACCGGTTGAGCATCCGCAGCATGAAGAAATTGCCGCCGATGAAGGTGTGCCTCGATACGCCCGCGCGCGGCGGGCCCAGCACGGACGCAGCCGGCGTGTCTTCCTCGACGACGGGCATGTGGCACGCCTGGCAGCTCTTCTCCTCCCGAAACGCGCTGTGCTGCCATTCGACATACGGCATCTGTTCGGGAAGCCGGCCGATTGGCGCCCCCCCGGGCCCGAGGGCCTGGGTGATGAGCGTGTGGCACGTCGCGCATAACTCTGACTGCCGGACGTGCATCCCCTGAGTGGGCTGGAAGGTCGCCGACGACCGCATGATGGTCGTGCGGCCCTTGTCGGTCACGAAGGGACCGAAGATCGGCCGCGGGCCGTTCATCTGCGCCGTGTCGATGACGAACCCTCCGGTGAAACTGTCCGGCGTCCCGAGCTTCTGGGTCGTGATCTGGTGACACAGGGTGCAGGACACACCGTCGTGGGCCAGCGCGTCCAAGGGCGACGTGCGATCGACGACGGGCAGGTGCGCGAAGATTGCGCCCTCGCCGCCGCTCGTCTTCGCCTGCGTGCGAGCCATTGGCATGTGACAGATCGAGCACTCGTCCTCGATGGCGGCCTGCGCCGTCGGGTGATCCATGATTTCGCGGCGGACGCCGGCCTGCCAATACGGGTCGCGGGAAGAGTTGGCCATCATCGACGCCCGCCAGTTCGACCCGATCGAGATGTCTTCGCCAGACGAAGTGGTGAGCTGATTGTGGCAGGCGAGGCACGAGCTTGACGGCTCGAACAACGTGGCCCGACGCGCGGACGGGCTCGCGGCGGGCTGGCCGAGCTGCGGCGCGGCGGTCGTCGTGACCAGGCTCACCGACAGGAGCCAACCGGCGGTGCAGAGGGAGAGCAGTGTTCTTGTCACGCGCACGCGTCCTCACCAGCCGTCGAAAAGTGCCCCGTCGAACCAGTCCCACAGGAGGTACACCAGGAACGTCTTGCCGCGCGTGTCCCGCTCGTTGACCGGGAACCGGACACCGGCGTTTATCAGAATATGTTGCCGTGTGCTGAGGCTCACCTGCATTTCCGGTAGGAGAGCCCACGCAGTGGTTTCGCCGGAGGCGATCTCGCGCGCCGCGAGCAACTCGACCATCGGAGACCACGCACGGCCGAACCGATTCCGGGCGTACGTCTTGCCGATCGCCAGGCGCCAGAACGCTTCGTTACTGGCGCCGCTCGTGGCGAGCGGGAACTCGAGCCCGGCGTGGGCGTGAAGGAAGCCGTCGCGTGGAAGAATCTGGCCGAGCGTCAAGAACGGCTCGAAGATCGTGGCGCCGCCGCCCAGGCCCGACCGCTCTTTGCCTGTCGGGAATTTCAACTCACTGCCAGCGCTCAGAATCGATCCGCGGCTGAGGCTGTCGAACAGCGCATGCTTGTACGCGAGGGCGATGTCGCCCAGCCCACGGCTCCAGGTCCCGGCCGCCCCTTCCTGCAGATTGAAGGGAACGACCACTTCATACTGCCCGCGCGGGCCGATGCGATGCTCGTAGAGGAATTGGTTGCCAACCGATCCGGTCCCCGTCGACCGCACGCTCGTTGTCAGCACAGCCTCGTTCTCGGGGGACGCCTTTTCGGTGACCAACGGACGAGGCAGGTTCAGATCGCCGCGAGGCCAGTTCGCTTCGGGGCAGAATCCTCGAACATACCCGAGGATCCGATCGATCTCTGCCTCCGTGAGCGCGTCGCCGAACGCGGGCATCATGCGATCGAACGCCCGGGTGGGGCCGCCCTGGTGGATGATCGCCATCCAGTCGAGATCCGCCTCCGGCGTTGCAAAGGAGCAGTCGGTGAAATCAGGCAGCTCGATGTCGAACCCGACAACGCTCTTCGGCGAGCCTTTGCCGTCGGGTCCGTGGCAGGTGGCGCACGCAGCCCGGTAGAGCTCCTCGCCCGTACGCTCGCGTGCGGCTTGAGCGGGCGCGGTTCCCGGTGTCGGCGCTTGCGCGGCCGTGACGACCACCGCAAGGTGGGCGACCGCCAGGGCCGACAGCGAGAGGCTTATGAATTGATTGTGGGTGAAGTTCACGGTCAGTCGAGCGACGCATGTTACCGGTAGCCCGCGCAGGGCGGAAATCAGAGACTGAAAATGAGAATCAGAACGGTGAAGCGTCCGGACTGAAGCCGGACACTACGCCCCAAACACCCGATCGAAGTTCCCACCGAAGACTTTCTCCCGCACGTCCGCAGAAACGCCGATCTCGTTGAGTGCCGCTGTCTGCTGCTCGAAGACGTCCGTGACCCAGCCGCGTGGAAAGAACGACGAGTCGGTTCCAAAGAGCAGCCGATCCGGACCGGCGACCAACAGGGATTGTCGGAAGACGCCCGCGAGAGTAAGGACAGGGTGGTACTTGATCCAGCCGTTCTAGCTCGATGTGTCGAGCAGGACGTTGGGGCAGAGGTCGGCGACCATCAAGGCCTCGCGAAACATCCCGGCGCCGAAGTGCGGAATGATGATGGGGACAGTCGGATAGGCGAGCGCCAGCGCGTGCACGTCGAGGGGGTTCCCGAACCGGATGTCGAAGGGGCTTGGCAGACCCAGTTTCTTGCGCACGCCGACGGTCAGGATGCCGCAGTGGACGAAGATGGCGGTGCCGGGCCGTCGAGCGGCGATCTCGAAGAGCTGGCGCACGCGCTCGTCCTGGATGCCGTAGCGGTGCATCGCAGGAAAGAGACAGATGGCGCGCAGGCCGCCCCGATCGATCGCGTCCGCCGCTGCGGTCGCCGCGTCCGGCTGCGTCGGATCGACCATGAAGAACCCGACGAAGCGGCGTGGGTGCTTCTGCACGGCCGTGGCGACCGAACCCGTGTCGCTGGGCACGCTCGCGATCAGCGCCGCTCTCGATACACCACTGCGATCCAGCTCGCGTACCCAGCGATCGGCGAGCTGTTCCGGGGAGCCGGGCGCGTCCCACCCGAGTCTGGCGATCGCCGCATCCTCGGGCGCGACAGTGCTGGCAGGGCCGGCGTCCTTCAGTCCTCGTCCGAGTGCGGCGAAGAAAGCCGTGGAGAAGAAGTGGCAATGGGCGTCGTTCGTCACGGCCTACTCTTAGCTTTCCGAATGCCACAATGCAAGAGCGCAGGGCGGGCTCTGCAGCACGACGGTGTTCTACCGCAACCTCGGCGGCAGATCGAACTGATCTACGGGCCGGCTCTCCGGGTCCTTAGGGGCGCACTGATCGGCATGTTCATTCGGAGGGCCGGATCCCGAATGCGTGACTAAAGCAGCGGCTTGCTCACCCAATCCGAGCTTCCTAGCAGCGCTCGATAGTCTGCCTCTGGCATCGACGGCTTTGCGTAGCTACAGGAGATCACAAACATGTTCTCTCGCTCGTCCCATTCGGCCCTTTTGACCGTGCAGCCAAAAGGCGCACTAGCGGCGCTAGCAGTCATGTCGAGGACCGCGCCAGCTTTTGGGATGGCTGCGAGATCCACCGTTTTCATAAACCTCAGCGCGCTGTTGTCGACCCGTTTGGCTGGCGAATCGTCGGTCGATTTGACCGTCAATGACGGAATTCTTAGATTGACGAGGACCTGGGCCATCTGCGTGATCATACAGGGGAACACAGTCCAACGCCGCAGCGGGCTACGCTGGACCGCCTGTTTGCGACTCCACTCGGGTGGCAGCTTCAATCCCTTGCACCCGAATGGCGATTCAGTTGGGAGCGAGTCGGCCGCCACCTGGCGACTAGAACGCTTAGCGACTTATGAGGACCAATCGGGACAACCGGATAGGCCGTCGCTCGCCGCGGCCGTCACTCGCGTCAGGCGAAATGATCGGCCGTCGGACAGCTCGCGACGCGCGGCGCCAGTAACGACGCGCGAGTCAGTCCCGTGTTCAGCAACACGGCGAGGGTGATGGCCGGCGTACGACATGCTCATGATGAACTCCCCGATCGAACGGCCGAGGAGATCAGTCAGCCAGTATCTCCTTTCTTGTGCAGTCTTCGATGAAGTCCTTGATGCGATCTCCGCTGATGAAGTACTTGACGCATTCAGTGCCCTTGAAGAGCTGGCGTAAGTCTTCTTCAGAGCGATCGGAGTGTGCGGCCACGCGAATGGGCGATCGATAATTCCGGTCCATCCAAAGCGCCACGTCTCTCCCCGTCTTGTCACCTCCCCGGAACGAATAATTGAGGAGGAGGATGTCAGGCTGATACTCCTGTATGGCCTCGATTGCTTCGTCCGCCGACAGACAGTACATAGCAATGGCCTTAACTCGTCTATCAGGAGGCCAAAAAATAGCTATCCGCCCCTTAAGCTTCTCGAGCGTTGCTCCGCGGTCATCAATAATCAATATCTTCGTTTTCCTGCCGAATAGCTTCACACCCGCCCTCCCGTAGCAGAGCGTCTCTAGATTTCGCGAACGATGGCGTCGGCCATCTGCGCGGTCGTGGCTGTGCCGCCGAGGTCCGGCGTCCGCACCTTGCCGGTCGCGACGACGCGCTCGATGGCGCCGAGCACGCGGTCGTGCAGATCGCGGCGGCCGAGATGCTCGAGCATCAGCGCGCCGGCCCAGATGGCGCCGATCGGATTGGCGATGCCCTTGCCGGCGATGTCCGGCGCCGATCCATGAATCGGTTCGAACATCGACGGATGCCGCCGCTCGGGGTTGATGTTCGCTCCCGGCGCGATGCCGAGGCTGCCGGAAATGGCCGATCCGATGTCGGTGAGAATGTCGCCGAACAGATTCGAGGCGACGATGACGTCGAGCGTCTGCGGATGCGTCACCATGCGGGCCGCCAGAGCGTCCACGTGGTACTTCGAATACGCAATCGACGAGTACTCCTGACGAACCGCGTCGGCAACCTCATCCCAGAACACCATCGAATGGACGAGCGCGTTCGACTTGGTGGCGCTCGCCAGCATCTTCCGCGGCCGCTTGGACGCGATCTCGAAGCCATAGCGAACGACGCGTTCGATCCCGTGGCGCGTAAAGACACCCGTCTGCTCGGCGACCTCGTGCGGCGTGCCGGCGTGCACGCGGCCGCCGACGCCCGCGTACTCGCCCTCGGAGTTCTCGCGGACGCAGACCATATCGATGTCGGCCGCACCGCGGTTGGCGAGCGGCGACGTCAGTCCGGGCAGCAGTCGCATCGGCCGCAGGTTGACGTACTGATCGAAGCGCTGCCGGATGGCAAGAATCATGGCGGCTGACGTGCGATCGGGAACGCCCGGCGCGCCGAAGGCGCCGAAGTAGATGGCGTCGAACGTCGCAAGCCGCTCGAAGGCGCCTTCCTCCATCATCCGCTGGTGCTTGAGGTAGTACTCGCAGCCCCACGGAAACTCGGTGAAGTCCAGAGTGAGGCCGCTTCCGCGCGTCGCCGCCTCGAGCACGGCGAGTCCGGCCGGCACGACTTCCTTGCCGATGCCGTCTCCGGCGATTACTGCAATGCGATTGGTTGTCATATCAAAAAGGTCCGCCTGAAGGCGGACGCTACAACTGTCAACAGTCCTGCGTCATTGGCCGCCAACCAGATGCTTCACGAATCGGTTCTTCTCGTCGACGAGGATCATCTGGGGTACCACCGGTTCGTCGGTCAGGTAGAACGCGGCGATGATCACAAGATCGCCAACCTGGAAGTGCCTGGCGGCCGCGCCGTTGACGACGATCGCTCCTGATCCCTCGGGCGACGGGATGGCGTAGGTGTCGATCCGCTCCCCATTGTTGAGGTTCCAGACGGCCACCTGCTCGCCCGAGACGATGCCCGTCAGCTTCATCAGCGCCTCGTCGATGCTGATGCTGCCGATGTAGTTGACGTTGGCCTCGGTCACCGTTGCGCGGTGAATCTTCGACTTGCAGATGATTCGTAATTTCACGATCCCATTTTCTCCGGTGGAGGGGTACTAAGAAGGTTGTCAATCAGCCGGGTCGAGCCCACCCAGAGCGCACCGGCCACGAGCACCGGCCCTGCGATCCGCGCGACGGGCTGCACGTCGTCTGGATCCACGATGTCCAGGTACTCCAGCCGGAGCGAGGCGTCCCGGGGAATCTCGGCCGTGGCCTTCGCTTTCACAAAATGAACATCCTTGGTGCCGGTGGAGATCTGGCGATCGGCCTCGCGGAGTGCGCGATAGAGGACCGTTGCCAACTCTCGCTCGGAGGGTCCGAGCTGCCGGTTCCGGGAGCTCATTGCCAAGCCGTCCGGCTCGCGGACGGTCGGCACGCCGACAACCTGCACCGGAACATTGAAGTCCGAGACGAGCCGGCGAATGATAGCCAGCTGCTGCGCGTCCTTCTCGCCAAAATAGGCGCGGTCGGGCCCGACGATCTCGAACAGCTTCAGCACGATGGTCGCCACGCCGGGGAAGTGGCCGGGACGGTACGGTCCGCAGAGGTGATCTGCGAGGCGGCCCACATCCACTCTGCAGGCTGGCGGAATCGGATACATCTCTTCGACCGGCGGCGCGAACACGAAATCGACGCCCAGCGTACCGCAGAGTTCACGGTCACCTTCAAGCGTGCGCGGGTAGCGCCGAAGATCGTCTTCGCGGTCGAATTGCAGGGGATTGACGAAGATGCTCACCGTCACCGAC
>MELA01000129.1:0-3470 GCA_001767495.1 Acidobacteria bacterium RIFCSPLOWO2_12_FULL_65_11
GGTCGGCGACAGGCGAAGCGCTGAGAGCGCGCCTTCCGGCAGGTCGAACGTTATCGTAGGCATTGTCTTGGCCTCTCCACCATCAGAATACCGCGGCGGCGGCTGGGCGCAAACAGATGGGGTCGGTACGCGCAACGGGGCGCCGAAGCGCCCCGTGAGGTTCTACCGATTGTCAGCCATTTGTCAGCCGACGATCAAAATGTTGGTTGCGGGGGCGGGATTTGAACCCGCGACCTTTGGGTTATGAGCCCAACGAGCTACCGGACTGCTCCACCCCGCGTCACTGAAGGACCCTAATGGTAGCATAGCGACCGAGTCAGATGAAGCGTCTTGCAGCCGTCGCGATCCTTGCGGCGATCCTTGGTCCGGCTGAAGCCGGACACTACGTACGACACGGTCCGGCTGAAGCCGGACACTACGTCCCCCGCGACATCCCCCGCGACATCCCCCACGACATCCCACACGACGTCCCACACGACGTCCTCCACTACATTCTTCACGCGCAACAGCAAGACGACGACGCCGCCCCGCGGAACAGCGCGCCGCTGACGTTGCTGCAAATCAACGACGTCTACTCCACGCTGCCCGTGGACGGATTGGGCGGTCTCGCGCGTGTGGCCACCCTCAAACAGCAGCTGGTCGCCGCAGGCCGCACGCCGCTGCTCGTTCTCGCGGGCGACTTCTTGTCGCCCTCGGTGTCCTCGAGCGTCTTCAAGGGCGAGCAGATGATCGCGGCCCTTAACGCCGCGGGCCTGGACCTGGCGACGCTCGGCAACCACGAATTCGACTTCGGCAAAGACGTGCTGCTCCGGCGGATGTCGGAGGCACGGTGGCAGTGGGTGGTCTCCAACGTCATCGATCGCACGACGGGGAGGCCCGTCGGCGGCGCCGTACCCTACGTCGTGCGCACCGTCGGACGCCTGAAGGTCGGCTTCATCGGCTTGTGTTTGACGACGAGCGAAATCAGCCGAGGCAACTTGACCGGCCCCCGCCTGGTCGAACCGTTCGCGGCCGCCGCGCAGTACCTGCCGATCCTCACACGCCAGGGCGCCAACGTCATCGTCGCCATCACGCACCTGACGTTTGCCGACGACCGCGAGCTGGTGCGGCGCTTTCCGGAGATCGATCTCATCATCGGCGGCCACGAGCATGCGCCGCTGACCGTGACCGAGAACCGCACGCTCATCAGCAAGGCCGGATCGGACGCCCGATGGGTCGCGCGAATCGATGTAGACCGACGCCCTAACGGCGCGGTCGAGCGATTCTTCGAGCTCGTCCCAATTACGAGCGCGCTCGCCGACGAGCCGCGGACGGCCGAAGTGGTCAGGTCCTTCGAAGACAGGCTGAGCACAGACCTCGAGGTCGTCGTCGGCACCTCAAGTGTTCCGCTCGATGCCGAAGACATGTGGGTGCGGACGTCGGAGACCAACCTCGGCGATTTCGTGGCCGACGCCGTCAGGGCCGACGCCGAGACCGACGTCGCCATCGTGAACGCCGGCGGCATTCGGGGCGATCGCGTCTATCCACCCGGCCCGCTCACGCGCCGCACGCTTATCGAAATTCACACGTTCGGCAACATCATCTGCACGGTGGCCTTGAGTGGCCGCGTGCTGATCGAGGCGCTCAATCACGGTGTCTCCAGACTGCCGGCCGCATCCGGCCAGTTCCCGCAGATTTCCGGGTTGACGATGACGGTCGATCCGCGCGGGCCGCCAGGGGATCGCGTGCGCGCTGTGCGGGTCGGCGGCCAGAGGCTCGACCTCAACAGGACGTACAGCGTGGCGATTCCGGATTATCTGCTCAAGGGAGGCGACGGCTACACGGTGTTTGCAGAACAGCGTGTGCTTGTCGATCCGGAGGCGGGCCACCTGATGCTCGACGCGCTGGAGAAGTACGTCGCGATGCGAGGCAGCATCGGCCCCGCGATTGACGGGCGCATCACGATGGTGCGGTAGACGGGTCCGCCTAAAGGCGGACACTACGACTTCGGAGCCGCGCGGAGGCGCGCCCAGTACAGGCGGATCAGGAACAGCAGACCCACGACGACGGCGTACCTCTGCGGACGGCTGATGTCGGCCTTGACCAGCCACCAGTAGTGGACGACACCGGCCACGGCGGACACGTATACGAGCCGGTGCAGCGCCTGCCATCGACGGCCGCCGAGGCGACGGATCATGCCGGCCGTCGAAGTGGCGGCGAGCGGAACCATCGAGATAAACGCCGCAGATCCGACCGTGATGAACGGTCGTTTATAGACGTCGAGCGCCACCGACACCGCGAGGCCCCACGCGGTCGTCCACGACACGACGGTCGCCAGGGACACGCCGTCGGGAAATTCGAGCCCGGCAAAGCGATCGAGGATGACGTACGTCATCAGATGCAGCGTGCCGTAGAAGAACGCATAGAGCCCGGCCATCCGCCGGAACCGAATGACCGTATGCCAACCGCTCAGCCGACGCAGCGGCGTCAGCGACAGCGTGATACAGAGGAACCGGAGCGTCCAGACGCCTGTCTCGTTGGTGACGTCGCTGAGGGGATTCGCGCTGAGGTTGCCGGTGACCACCGCCCAGACGAGGTAGGCCGCCGGCCCGAGGCCCGCGAGAAACGCCGTGGGCTTGAGCACCCACCGCGCCAACTGATGCTCGGTCACGTGCTGGCTAGAAGTCTCTCTTGAGATCCATGCCGCTGTAGAGGCTCGCCACCTGGGCGGCGTAGCCGTTGAAGGGCAGCGTCTTGCGCATGAAGAACTCAGGGAGTCGGCGCTCGGTGGCTTGGGTCCAGCGCGGGTGATCCACCGCCGGGTTCACGTTCGCGTAGAACCCGTACTCGTTCGGCTCAGCGATCTGCCAGACCGTGACCGGCTGCTGAGCGACAAAACGGATCTTGACGATGGACTTGATGCTCTTGAAACCGTACTTCCAGGGCACAACCAGCCGGATGGGCGCCCCATTCTGGTTCGGCAGGACTTCTCCATAGAGGCCGACGGCCAGAATGGTCAGCGGATGCAGGGCTTCGTCCATCCGCAGCGCTTCGAGATACGGCCACTCAAGCACCGAACGGGTCACGCCCGGCATCTGCCTCTGGTCGTTGAGCGTGGTGAACTCGACGAACCTGGCCCTCGACGTCGGCTCGCACTTCCTGATGAAATCGGCCAGCGGGAAGCCGACCCACGGAATCACCATCGACCACGCTTCGACGCAGCGGAGCCGGTAAATGCGATCCTCGAGCGTCTGGCCTTTCAGGATGTCTTCGACGTTCATGACGCCCGGCTTGCCACATTCGCCTTCGACGGCGACCGACCATGGCGAGGGCTTCAGGCTCTTTGCGTAGTACGCCGGCGAGTCCTTATCGAGCCCGAACTCGACGAAGTTGTTGTACGTCGTGATCTGCTGCCACGAGTTCTGCGGCTCCGTGGTGCTGAGCGGACTGCTTCTGACATTCTCAAACCGGCGGCCGTGGGGAGAATGTCA
>MELA01000129.1:3497-10872 GCA_001767495.1 Acidobacteria bacterium RIFCSPLOWO2_12_FULL_65_11
GTCGGTTATCTCTGAGCTCGGAATGTCCGGGGCGCGCTTGATCAACATGTGGCCAGACCTTAGAGCGAGTTGCCGAAAGTCTCAAGTTTGAAGCCTGAAGTTTGCCACCCTTGAGCCTTGAGACTTACTGCCTGCTCTCATCGCACGTCCTTCAGTATATGTCCCCTCTAACTCACGTCTCTCCAATTCTTTCCGGCCGCAAGCGCTCTGACAAAGCACTCCCTGGCGCGGGCGTAGGCGCTCGACAGCGCACCGATCGAAACCGGGCGGCGAAGCTCCTGGTCCTTGGGGCAGAGAGCGCCCGGCCGCGTCGGGAATGGCTGGGGCGCCTGCGGGCCGACCGCCTCGCGGACGACGGCGTTCTCATCGGCGAAGTGGATCGCCGCACCCTCACGCACCCAGGCCGGCCGGCGGGCGAGCACGCCGTCGGTCAGCGCGTGCACGAGCTGATGGCGGATCGTGCGATCGAGGACGCCGCGCTCGCGCAGCACGGCAAGCGGCAACAGGTGCAGTTCCCCATCGATCACAGCGTCGGAGGCAAACCACGGCTGGCCGGTCGCACGCTCGTAGTCGTCAGTCGTCGGATGGACCCGCACCGTGAGGCGCGCAGGAGGCGGCACACCGAGCGTTCGGGCAAGCTCATCGCGAGCCGCCGATGCCACGCGGCCGATCGCATCCCGCTCCCCCTGCTCTTCGTCTGGCAGCCACACCACCGTTTCGCGGGACGCGTCGAGGGCCGCACCGGCCGGCGCGGGCGCCGCCGCGACGCGAGGCGGCTCGGGCCTCGCCAAGACGCCACGCGAGCCCAGCGCTCCGATCGTCAGGCCCGGAAAATACTTCGCCAGAATCGCTTCGGCGCTCTTGCCGTTAACGGCTAGATGCGTCGAACCAATGACGCACAGCCCCACGCCATGGCCAGATCCGTGGCCGCTGAAGCGATACACCGCCGACTGCCGGCCAAGCTCGAACGCCGTGCTCTTGATGTACTGCCAGCCGAGCGTGCGCCCGACGGCCAGGCGCAGGTCCTGTCCGGAGATTTCGTCAGGCTTCAAGCCGTCGACCTTGATCCTGGCCACGCGGCCCGAGCTGTTCCGCGAGAGCACCCGCAGCTCTCGCAGCCGATCGCCGCGGAAGCCCGCGGCCCGCAGGGCACGAAGCACATCGGCCTCGCCGAGGCTGGCCTCCCATGCCGGCTCGCCCTCACACGCGTCGTCGGCGCGCGAGGGCAGGTGCAGCGGATCGTCTGCTCCCGGCCACACGCCGGACGGCACTTCGGTACGCCCCCCGCAGGACGCCGAGTAGAACACCGACGCGGGAACACCGTCGTGCATGAGCACCTGGCCGGCAGTCGCCTGCGCCGCTCGCTCGGTGGCGGGCGTCGGCGCACGAACGACCTGACAGTGCGTCTGATCGCAGAGATCGAATCCTTCGCTGCGATGACGTCCTGGATTGGCGAGCGCGAAGGTGCGAATGGTGATGGCCAAGGCCTCGAGGGCCGCCGGCCGGCTGTCGCGGGCCGCCTCTCCGGCCAGCACGCGCGCCACGTAGGTTTCAAGCGGCACGGCGCCGACCGTGTAGCCGCCGCCTTGTCGCGCAATGCCGACGCGAAGTTGCGGGCCGGCAGTGTCAATATTTCCAAGGCTTCCAGAGCTTCCAGGCCTGGACTGCGACAGGACGCGCGCGCCCAGGGTGAGGGCGAGGAGGATCGCGAGGATGGGCGTCGTTCTCAATCCGTCAACCCCAGAAACGCCTCCACGTCGCTCCAGATGCGCGGCAGGCTGACCGTCAACTGGTGATCGTCATCGACAAGCGACAAGGTGACGTTGGGGCGCACGCGCGCGAACGCCTCGACCGTTCGATGGTCCACCGCCTGGTCGCGCATCCCCTGAACGATGAGCGCCGGCGCAGAGAACGTCGCCTCGAAGGCATTGTACCGAAGACTGTCTTGGTAGAACGTGAAATTCAGGAGCCGCTCAGTCTTATCGGCGTAATGGAAGAACGGCAACATGCCTCGGAGGCGCCACTCCTCCACCCGCTCCGGCGACAGCAGGTCGTGGCCGGGCTTGGCGAACATGACGGCCGGCGCGAGCAGCACGAGTCGAGCGACGCGTGCGCCGAAGCGCTCCGCCGCCAGAATCGCCAGCGTGCCGCCCAGGCTCGACCCGATGAGCACGACCGGACCGTCGCCCGCCGCCTCGATCTCGCCCCCGATCTGGGCGAGCATCCGTGTGATCGTGAGCGTCGCGAAGTCGGGCTGGTTGAAATCCGGCCGCCGCAGATTGATGCGGTGACGAGCGAAACGCTCGCTAAAATACGAGGCTTTAGTCGAGCGCGGCGAAGAGGTAAAGCCGTGCAGGTAGAAGACGTGGCTGAACGTCACAGAAGGTCCCACAGCACGGATGTTATACTGCCTCGACTGGTCCGGCTAAAGCCGGACACTACAGAGTTCTGGTCCGGCTAAAGCCGGACACTACAGAGTGCAGGTCCGGCTAAAGCCGGACACTACAGAGTGCAGGTCCGGCTGAAGCCGGACACTACAGAGTGCGGGTTCGGCTGAAGCCGGCCACTACACAGTGTACTGATGTTCCTCACCACAGCCAGCCGTCAGGCGCGATCGCTCTTTGAGTTTCTGCGCGGGCTCACGCACACCGCGCACCCGCTCCTCGTACAGATGATCCCGATCCGCCGTTGCAACATCGACTGCGGGTACTGCAACGAATACGACAAGGTGTCGGCGCCGGTGCCGACCGACGTGATGGTGCGACGCATCGACCAGCTGAAGGCGCTCGGCACCTCGGTCGTCGCCTTCAGCGGCGGCGAGCCGATGCTGCATCCCGACCTCGACGATCTGATCGGGCACATTCGCGCCCGGGGGATGATGGCGGGCCTCATCACCAACGGCTACTTCCTCGTGCCGGCGCGCATCAAGGCGCTCAACCGCGCCGGCCTCGACTTCCTGCAGATCAGCATCGACAACGTCACACCCGATGAGGTGTCGAAGAAGAGCCTTCGCATCCTTGACAGGAAACTTCAGGACCTGAAGGCGTACGCCGACTTCGACGTCAACATCAACTCCGTGTTGGGCGGCGGGATCAGAAGCGCTGAGGACGCGCGGACGATTAACACGCGCGCCCGCCAGCTGGGCTTCTCAACCTCGATCGGCATCATTCACGACGAATCGGGACGGTTGAAACCGTTAGCGGCGGCCGAGCGCAAGGTCTACGACGAGGTGTCGGCGGCCATCAACGGTCCCTGGCAGGTCGTGAAGAATCTCTACTCGGGCATTCGCAGCTTCCAGGACAACCTGGCTGACGGACAGCCCAACGAGTGGCGGTGTCGGGCCGGCGCGCGGTATCTCTACGTCTGTGAGGACGGACTCGTTCATTACTGCAGCCAGCAGCGCGGCTACCCCGCCCTGCCGCTCGACTCCTACACGATCGATGACATCCGTCGCGAGTTTGCGACGCCCAAGTCCTGTGCGCCGTACTGCACGGTGGGTTGCGTCCATCGGGTGTCAACGATGGATTTTTGGCGGCGTCCCCAACATGCGGTCGACCGTCGACGGTCGGCGGTCGCCGGTCGGCGGCTCTCCGAGAGGCAGTGACGGTCCTGGCGCGTCGGTCGGCGCCGGCCTGCTACCGGGCGAAGCGTTCGCGTCGGGCGGCCAGCTCGGCTACTCCAACCTCGAGCGCATGCAGGAGCGCGATCTCCCGTTTGTCCGACGGGATGGCCTCCAGATATGCGACGACGCTCGGGCGGGTGATGACGAGCTCGCCGACCCGCATGGGCGCCGACACGTGGCGGACCGGAAGGTCGATCGAGGCGGCGATGGGATTGAGGTGGTGCTGCATGCGATCCGACCGAGGCAAGGGCAGTGCCAGCCGCAGCGTGCGTAAATGGGCGAGATTGTGTCACACGGCGTTACAAACGCTGCGCGTCGCTGACGGAATTGGCGTGAGAGCGACTGACGGACGGCACCGTTGACCTCAGGACCTCGATTGGCTGAACCCGCCCACGCCAAAGCTCCCAGCCCGGCCGACGCCGTCGCTCCTCCGGCAGCGCCCGCCACATCCTTCGGCTCCCGCGCCGCGCGACGCACGCTGGCGGCGTTCACCTATCGCGACTTTCGGGTGCAGTGGTTCGGCGCCTGCACGTCGAGCATCGGCACGTGGACGCAGATGACCGCCCAGAACTGGATGGTCCTGTCGCTGACGGGCTCTCCGTTCTATCTGGGGCTCGACGCGTTCCTGCAGCAGCTGCCGATCATGCTCTTCACGCTCATCGGGGGCGTGCTGGCCGATCGGCGCGATCGCCGGGCGACGCTGCTGACATCCCAGTACATCCAGATGACGACGGCCGTGACGCTGGCGCTGCTCGTCTACTTCGACCTGGTCAGGATCTGGCACATCCTGGCGCTGTCGTTTCTGACGGGCCTCGCGCAGGCGTTCGGGGGTCCGGCCTATCAGGCGCTCATCCCCTCGCTCGTCGACAAGAAGGATCTGCCAAACGCCGTAGCGCTCAACTCGATCCAGTTCAACGTGGCACGCGTGCTCGGGCCGCTGCTCTTCAGCGCCACGATTGCCGTGTTCGCGAACTGGCGCTTCAGCGACGAGCAGGGCATGGCGGCGTGTTTTGCGCTCAACGCCGTGTCGTTTCTCGTCGTCATCTCCACCCTGATGGCGCTGCACGTGAAGCACATTCCGCCGACTGGCGTGCAGTCGATGGGCGACGAGCTCCGCGGCGGCCTGTCGTACGTGCGGCATCACGACAGCCTCGTGGCGCTCAGCGTGCTCGCGGCGGCCACGACGTTTCTGGGCATTGCGGTGCTGACCTTCCTGCCGCTCTTCGCGCAACAGGTATTCCACGAAGGGGCCCAAACCTACAGCCACCTGATGGCGTTTTCTGGCGCCGGCTCCATCGTCGGGGCCCTCATCGTGGCCTGGCTCGGCAAGTTCAGACGGATGGGGCTCACAGCCCTGCTCGTTCAGGCGCTCTACGGAGGCCTGATTCTGCTCTTCGCGGTGTCAAAGGTCCTGTGGGTCAGCGAGATTCTGCTGTTCCTCACCGGCGTGGCGCTGATGGTCGTCTTCTCGACGGTCACCTCGCTCGTGCAGCTCATCGCGCCCAACGAGATGCGCGGACGCGTGATGAGTATCTACATGGTCGCCTTCCGCGGCGGGATGCCGCTCGGCAGTCTCGTCAGCGGCTACCTGGCCACGTTCATGGGTGCACCGGTGGTCATCGGCATCAACGGCGTCCTCCTGATCGTCGTCGCGGGCTACTTCCTGGCCCGCAGCCACGGGGTGCGGGAGGCATGAATCGATGACTGCGGATCGATGATTGCGGATTGATGATCGCGGATTGGTCGCGTAGAATGACGCGACATCATGCCGGTGCTTGAACTGATCACCAGCTCGGGGCTCGGGTCGCTCCTCGGCATGCGTCACGCGCTCGAACCGGATCACCTGGCGGCCGTCTCGACGTTGATCGCGCGAGAGCGTGGCGGATACACGGCCGTGTTCCTCGGCGTGTGCTGGGGACTCGGCCACACGCTGTCGCTGCTGCTGGTCGGCGTGGCGCTCATCCTCCTGCGCGCCCAGATGCCTGCGCAGGTCTCCGATCTGTTCGAGTTCTTCGTCGCCCTGATGCTGGTGGCGCTCGGCGTGCGCGCCGTCAGTCAGGCAGCGCGCCAGGGCGGCGCCGGCCCGACCCACCTGCACCATCACGGCACGCGCGTCCACAGCCATCCCGGTGTACAGGCCCACGTGCATATCGGCCACTGGACGCTGGCACGTCGCCCGCTCCTGGTCGGCGCCGTCCATGGACTGGCCGGCAGCGGCGCGCTGACCGCGCTCGTGCTGACGACGCTTCCGTCGACCGCCGCGAGGCTTGCGTATCTGGCGCTCTTCGGGCTGGGGTCCACTGTCGGGATGGCGGCCTTGTCGGGACTGCTCGGCTGGCCGATCGCGCGCCTGGGCTCGCACCACGCCTTTGCGCGGGCCGTCTCGATGGTGGTGGGCTGCGTGTCGATCGGCCTGGGCGTCGTCTGGGGTTATCCGTTCGTGTCACATCTACTGTCCAACTGACCGGAAATGCCCGCACGCATCCTCGTCGTCGAGGACGATCCTGACATCGCCGATCTTGTCGTTCGCTACCTCGACAAGGCCGGCTACTCGACCGAGCGCCTCTCATCGGGGCGTGACGCGCTCGACGCGGTCCGCGCCAAACCGCCCGATCTGATTGTGCTGGATCTGATGCTGCCTCAGGTGGACGGGCTCGAGGTCTGTCGCGCGCTCAGAGCGCACGACAAGACGGCCGCCATCCCCATCATCATGCTCACCGCCCGCGCTGACGAATCCGAGCGTATCGTCGGCCTCGAGATGGGCGCCGACGATTATCTGGCCAAGCCGTTCAGCCCCAACGAGCTGGTCGCGCGGGTGCGCGCGCTGCTTCGCCGGGCGCACCGTGTCGCGCCCTCATCCGGCACGCCGTTGACGTACGGGCCGATCGCCGTCGATCCCGAACAGCACACCGTGTCGTCGGAGGGTTGCGCGGTGACGCTGACGGCCAAGGAATTTCTGCTGCTCGAGTACCTGCTCCAGCATCGCGGACGCGTGCTGTCGCGCGACGTTCTGCTCCAGCAGGTGTGGGGCTATCGCTACACCGGCGGGACCCGCACGATCGACGTGCACGTGCGGCGCCTGCGCGAGAAGCTGCCGCTGCTCACCCAGGCGCTCGTGACCGTGAAGCAGTTCGGTTACAAACTGCTCGACCGGCCGACCGACGACCGATGACCAGGCGCTTCCAGACCAGATTCTTTCTTGCTGCCCTCTCGTCGGCAATCATCGCGCTCGCCGTCGCCGGGACGCTGTTTGTGACGATGATGCGAGGACAAGTCGACCAGCGGATCGAGGATACCCTCATCGCGGAAGCGCGCCTAGCGGCGGAGCTGCTCGAGCGCGGGTCGCTCGTCTCGACCCTCCCCGATCTTGACGAAGAGGCCGATCGGATTGGCCAGCGGCTCGGCGCGCGCGTGACCTTCATTGCCCGCGACGGGCGCGTGCTCGGCGACTCCTCGGAGCCGCTTGAACGCGTGGCCGCGATGGACAACCACGCCGGGCGGCCGGAGGTTGTTGAGGCACACGCGAACGGCCTGGGGCGAGCGCGCCGCCACAGCGACACGCTCAACATCAACATGTTGTACGTCGCCGTCCCGGTTCGCCACCCGGCGATCGCGTTGGTCCGGATTGCTCTGCCACTCTCCGACGTCGGTCAGCAGCTGCGGCCCGTGCTGACGGTGACGCTGACGGCGCTCGCGCTCGCCTTCGCCGGCGCGGCGACGATGGCCTGGCTCGCTTCCGCGCAGATCGGCCGG
>MELA01000130.1:0-8285 GCA_001767495.1 Acidobacteria bacterium RIFCSPLOWO2_12_FULL_65_11
GCCCGTCGCGCGGCGCGCGATCGTCATCGGCGAGTCGTTTGGCGGCGCGCTCGCGCTCACCTTCGCGCTCGCCCATCCCGATCGTGTACGCGCACTCGTGGTCCTGAACTCGTTTCCGTTCTTCGCGCCCCAGATTCGACTCCAACTGGCGATTTGGGGGCTGCGCGTCCTGCCCTGGGGAGGGATGGGACTCGTGCGGCGGCTCACCGCCTCACGTCTCCACTCGAAGCACACACACCGGCAGGAAGTCCGGCAGTTCATGGCGCTCACGGCGCAGGCGCGACGCGACGGCTACATCAACCGCCTGAAGCTGCTGCGCGCCCACGACGTCCGACACCGCCTGAGCGACCTGCGCGTGCCCACGCTCTTCCTGGCGTCGGAGCGCGACCACCTGGTGCCGTCGGTCGAGCAGGCCCGATACATGGCCGCACGCGTGCCCGGCGCGGTCGTGCGGGTCCTCGCCGGGCACGGTCACATCTGCCTCATCGCGCCCGACGTCGACCTGCACGCGGTCCTGCGCGAATGGCGCGGCGGCGAACAGGCCGCGCCATGACCTGAGCGCCGCCAGCGCCTCTCCCTAGAGCGCGATCGTGAGGCGATCTTCGACCTGCGTTACGCCGGGCGCCGCCCAGGCGGCCCGCGCAGCCTCTTGCCGCTCGGCCCACGACCGCACGCGGCCCGTCAGCACGATTTTGCCGTCCTGCACCGAGACGTTGACCCCGCTGGCATCGATTTGGGCGCTGCGCTTGAACGCCGCTTCGATCTTCGCTTTGACGTCGCCCGTGCTCACTGGAGCCTGGAGTAGGATGGAATTGGATACGCCCTTGACGCCCGTGAGGTCCCGCACGAGGCGCTCGGCCGCCGCTCGCTGATACTGCCAGGCGAGGGTGCCGTTGAGCGTCACCCAGCCGTTGGTGACCGTCACCGTGACCTGATTGGGCGGAATCAGCGTGTTCCACTTGAACGCATCGACCGCGGCCCGTGCGATGTCGGTGTCGGTGCGCTCGTAGGCATTCGCCAGTTTCACCGCGAGGTCGTTGGCAACGGCCTTGACGAGGTAGACGTGCAACGCCGTCCGCTCGGCGGCCCACTTCTCCGCATACGACCGCACGTTGCCCCGCAATGTAACTACGCCGTCGACGACCGAGACGCCCACGTCGGTGGCGTCAATGCTCGGCTCGAAGTCGAGCGCGTTTTCGACGTGCTGCTTGAGTTCATGGTCGGTCATTTCTTTCCTCCTGCGTTCACCAATCGCACCAGAACAGAGCAACGGCGGTGCCAGGGCGTTTAGATCAGGAATCCGGTTGGGACATCATCAACGTTGAGAATCCGCGGATTTTCCCGCATCGACTGCGGGAATTCCCACAGGTCCGGCTGAAGCCGGACACTACGTACGCTGGCTCAGGTCCGGCTGAAGCCGGACACTACGTCCGCTGGCCCAGGTCCGGCTGAAGCCGGACACTACGTGCGTTGGGTGTCGACGTTGGGTGTCGTAGTGTCCGGCTTCAGCCGGACTGCGGAAACGGATCCGCTGGCAGGTCGATCGGACGCGCCAGGAACTCCATCGAACGCCACGGGGAGGAGGCGCCGAAATCGAACGTCCCGAGAACCAAGACGGGCGTGCCTGGCGCCCACACACGGCCGCTCGCATCCAACTGCCACTGTTGGCCCCAGTCGTACAACCACCGCGCGTCGACCGCCAAGAGCCGCACGCAGGCGTGAGAAGCCGGCCGCCCCGGGAGTTGGTGCTCGTGAAACGAGAGCCCTTCGATGCTGCCGAAATTGAAGTACCACGGCATGAACCACTCCGGGTCGAAGGTGCTCGTCCGGCCCTTGGACTTCCAGTTCAGGGACAAGAGTCCTTCGGGCGTCGGGGCCTCTCGCCGCCCAGAACTGATCGGTCCCCAACGCACGAGCCGCCCGTATTCGTAGGCACCAAAGACTTGTGCCGGCTGATAGACGACCAGAGCCTTCGGCCTCGACTCTGCCCAGGCGTATGAGAGCGGCAGTGGACTATACGTCAGCTCGTCCGCGTCCCAGCGGTCCGGCACGACGATATAGCCGAGTCGCGCGAGATGATCCAAGTCGACGCGATTGAGCTTCTGAAGAAGCGCCAGCTGGGCGCCATCAAATCCGGTCCGCAGTTCTTTCAGTCCTCTCCGGAGCGGCTGGAGGCGATACGTAACTGTTTCTTCTGACATGGTCCGCCTGAAGGCGGACACTACAGCCCGCCGCGGCGTCGCGACGCCCGACGCAATCAGAAATGCCGCCAGGGCCAGCACGATTCCTTGACGAGTGGGCAACGTCATTCCATGTCCGCCGGCTGTCGGGGCTCGGTCTTGGGTTCGGGCACTTCGGTCAGCGTGGCCTCGGTCAGCAGCAGGACGCTGGCCACCGACACGGCATTCTCGAGCGCGATTCGCACGACCTTGGTCGGATCGATGATGCCGGCTTCGATCAGATCGACGTAGCGTCCCGAGCTGGCATCGAAACCGTACGCGCCGGTGCCGCCGATCATGCGGTCGACAACCACGCCGCCGTCAAAGGCGGAGTTTTCGGCAATCTGCCGCGTCGGCGCCTCGAGCGCGCGCTTGAGAATCAGCGCGCCGGTGCGCTCGTCGCCGGTCAACGTAGCCGCTTCACGATCGACGGTCTCAATCGCCCGCAGGAGCGCCAGGCCGCCGCCCGGCACGATGCCCTCGGCCATGGCGGCTTTGGTGGAGCTGATCGCATCCTCGAAGGCCTCGCGCCGGTTCTTCATCTCCGCCTCGGACGGCGCGCCCACGCGGATGACCGCGACGCCGCCGGTCAGCTTGGCCAGCCGTTCTTCAAGTTTCTCGCGGTCGTAGTCGGACGTCGTCGTCTTGATCTGCGCCCGAATCTCGTTCGCCCGGCCGGCAATCGCTTCCTTCGAGCCGGCGCCGCCCACAATCGTGGTCGACTCTTTATCGACGACAACGCGCTTGGCCCGGCCCAGTTCGGCCAGCGTCACCTTGTCGAGCTTGACCCCGAGCTCCTCCGCGATGAGACGGCCACCGGTCAGAACGGCCAGATCCTCGAGCATCGCACGGCGCCGATCGCCAAAGCCCGGCGCCTTGATGCACACGCACGGCAAGATGCCGCGCACTTTGTTCACCACCAGCGTGGCAAGCGCGTCGCCCTCGACGTCATCGGCGACCACGAAGAGCGCCTTGCCGCTTTTCGCGATCTGTTCGAGGAGCGGGAGGAGGTCCGTCATCGTGCCGATCTTCTTTTCGTAGATGAGGATGACTGGATCCTCGACCACGGCTTTCATCTTTTCCGCGTCGGTAATGAAGTACGGCGAGAGATACCCGCGGTCGAGGCGCATCCCTTCGACAACCTCGACCTGCGTCTCGGTGCCTTTGGCTTCCTCGACCGACGTGGTCCCTTCCGCGCCGATCTGCTCGAGCGCGCTCGCGACCGTCTCGCCAATCGTGGCGTCGTTGTGGGCGGAGATGGTCGCGACCTGCGCGCGCTGCTTGTGGTCGGCGACCGGCCGCGACAGATCCTTCAACCGCGTGACGACCGCAGCAAGCGCGCGGTCAAGTCCCCGCTTGAGATCGACGGCGCTCGCGCCCGCCGCGATGTTCTTCACGCCCTCGGCGAAAATGGCGGCGGCCAGCAACGTGGACGTCGTAGTGCCGTCACCGACCAAGTCGCCCGTCCGCTCTGCCGCTTGCCGGATGACCTGGGCGCCGAGATTCTCCACATGGTCCTCCACCTCGAATTCCTTCGCGATGGTGACGCCGTCGTTACAGACGATGGGACGACCCCATTTCTTCTCGATGAGGACGCATTTCGATTTCGGGCCAAGCGTGACGCGGACGGCGTCGGCCAGGGCTGTCGCGCCGTGCAGGATTTTTTCGCGGGCCGCGGATCGGACGAGCAACTTCTTGTGGGCCACAAAGAGCCTCCGTCAATCGGGTCACTGCCGGAATTCCGGCGGCAGGAGCCTCTTGTCGCAAAGATCCCTGCAATTGCCTTGCTCACCGACAGGACCTCGCGGTATTGCTCTTGCGTATGTCGCGATCGCTTGTAGTGCCCGCCTTCTGGCGGACCTCGACAGCCGGAGGGTCAGCCATGACGACAATGAGCAGCCGATCCCTCGATCGCATGCAGGTCCTTATTCATCCAGACGGCGTTCGCCTGGACGGTGAACTGGCGATCCCCGAGCCCGCCAATGGCATCGTCGTCTTCGCGCACGGGAGCGGCAGCACACGCCACAGCCCACGCAACAAGCTGGTCGCAGACGCCTTGAACGACGCCGGCCTCGCGACGCTGCTTTTCGACCTGCTGACACCAAAAGAAGCGTTCTCGGATGCGGTCGACGGCCACCTGCGGTTCGACATTCCGTTTCTCGCGACCCGGCTCGAGGGTGCGATTGACTGGGTGAGCACTGAGCCGGCCACGCGCGCACTGAAGATTGGCGCCTTCGGCGCCAGCACCGGTGCCGGCGCGGCGCTCGTGGCGGCGGCCGAACGTCCAGACCGCGTGTCGGCCGTCGTGTCGCGCGGCGGCCGCCCGGATCTCGCGAGAGACTGGCTCCCCCGCGTTGCCGCTCCGACGCTCCTCATCGTCGGCAGTCGCGACGAGGAGGTCGTCACGCTGAATCGCTGGGCGCTCGCGCGGCTGCCGCAGAACGCGCGGCTCACGCTCGTCCCCGGTGCGACTCACCTGTTTGAAGAGCCGGGGACGCTCGAACAGGCGGCCAATCTGGCTCGTGATTGGTTCCTCCAATGGCTGAAGCCGTAAGGTGTACGACTTGGGAATCCCGGAAATTCCCCCGCCGAGTGCGTGTTTTCACGTGCGTCGAAATTCAACTAGACAGCAATGGCAACGGCGAAGGTAAGATGTTGAATGCGACGAAGACGACGATGAGCGAAAACGCTCGAGGTGCCGAGGTGCTGATCATTCTGCTTGCGTTGTTGGTGCTCGCCTTGCCGTCGCCCATCGCGGCACAGCAGAGCACGTGCGCGGACTGCCATTTTGCCGATCCCAGGGCACCGGGCCGGGATCACCTGGAAGACTGGGATCGTTCCGCGCACGGCCGCAATCGCGTCGGGTGCGAGAAGTGCCACGGGGGGAACGCCGCGACCTTCGAGTCGTTTCTGGCCCATCGGGGTATTCTCGGCAGCGCGAATCCGTCCAGTCCAGTCCATCCACGAAACCTGCCGACCACGTGTGGGGCGTGCCATGCGGGTCCGTTCGTGGCGTTCCAGAAGAGCACGCACTTCGAGTTGTTGAGAAAGGGCGACGACAGGGGGCCCGTCTGCGCGACCTGCCACGGCCCCGTTGCAGGCGACCGCCCGTCGCCCAAGGCCTTGGAGGGGCACTGCGCGCAGTGCCACGGCCCCAGGGGGATCGCGCTTCGGCCGGAACGCGCCGCGGGCGCCCGGACGCTGTACGAAGCGATTAACGAATCACGGGAAATGCTTGCCATCGCCAAACCCCTCATCGGGCGCGTCACCAACAGGACACGTCGGGCCGAGCTCGAGGGGATGTACCAACAGGCGGAAGTTCCGCTGACTCAGGCCGTGCAAGCCGGCCACGAGTTCGTGTACGACAACCTCAACGAGCGCCTGGCGACCGCCCTGCAGCGAATCGAGGCGCTGCTCGGCCAGCTCGCTAATCCACGGTAGAGCCCGCGTCATAACCCCTGTAGTGTCCGCCTTCAGGCGGACTTCCAGGTCCGACTCCGCGAGGCGAGGTAGACTAGGGCCCCAGTGCTGAGGGGCAAAGACCGCCTGATCGTCGCGCTCGACGTTCCCACCGTAGACGAGGCCCTGCGACTGGTCGACACGCTCGACAACGTGTCCTTCTTCAAGATCGGCCTGCAATTGTTCCTCACGGGCGGTCTTCCCAGGCTCTTGCAGTCACTCAGCCAGAAACAGGTTTTTGTCGACCTCAAAGTTCCGGGAGACATTGCCAACACCATCGCTGCCGTTGTTGACGTGTGCGTGACGGGCAACGTGACGTTTCTGACGCTCAGTGAATCGATGCCACCTCCTGCGATCAAGGCGGCCACGATGGCCCGCCAGGCGAGGGGAAGCGAGCGCCCGAAATTCCTCACCGTTCCCTATCTCTCGAGCCTTGATGCGTCAGATCTTCCGTTAGTCGCCTCCGGTGAACGCGATCTGGATCACGTCATTCTCAAGCGAGGCCGCGCGGCGATCGAGGCCGGCTGTGACGGCCTCATCGTCTCCGGTCAGGCCATTGGGCTCTGCCGAGCGGCTTTCCCTCGGCCGACGATCATCGTGAGTCCAGGGATTCGATTGGCAGGAGCGACCTCAGACGACCACAAGCGACACTGCACGCCCGCCGAAGCGATTCGGCTCGGCGCCGACTATCTCGTTGTGGGGCGGCCGATTCGCAGTGCTCCGGATCCCCGCGAGGCCGCACGCGGGATCATTACTGAAATCGATCAGACACTCGACGACCTCGAGCTGAGCGGCCGCTCAGCTGACACGGGCGGACCCGCGGCGCAGACTTCTTCTCGCCCGCGAGTTTCACAACCGTAGGGTCCGGCTTCAGCCGGACCCGAAAGTCCGCCTAAAGGCGGACACTACAGCGTTATGAAAAGCGCATTAACCTAACGCCCAGCCGCGGTCCGCAGATCGGCCAGGGTCGCAACCCGCGGCCCGTGGAGCGCGGCGATCTGCGCCACGTCGAGTTGCAACCGCTGGACGTGGTTGTACAACTCGATCGTGAACGGATTGGGCGGCGGCGGCGCGCCGCGGCCGGCGGCCGCTGGAGGGGCGGCGGCGCCGCGAGCGCCTGGCGCGGGGGCGGCCGCCGGCGTGTAGGCGTCGGCCTCGATCAGGATCTTCTCCTTCGGCAGATACGCCACGATCATCTCGTCGGTATGGCCGGCAATCGGCACCACGTGCAACTCCAGCGTGCGCGTCGCGTCGGTCAGCACGCGCCGGCCGCCAATGCCTTCAACCGTGGCGGTTCGCCGCACCTGCGCGAGCTTGTCGGGATTGAGTGCCTTGAGCGCCGCGAAGGACTTCTCGAAGTACGCCTTGTTGCTGGCCGCCGTGACGACCGTCACGCCCTCGGCCACAAACGTCCGCAGGCCGCCGGAGTGATCGAAGTGGGTATGGGTGTTCACCACGTACCGGATCGGCTTGGCCGGCACCAGCTTGCGCGCCTCGGCAATCACCGCACTCGATCGCGTCTCGTCGAGCGGGCCTTCGACGACCGCCAGGTGATCGGCAAACTCCACGACGACGCTGTGATGCGTCCCGCCGGTGAGATACCAGACGCCCTCGGCGAGCTTCTGCGACTGCACCTGGACGGGCGGCGGTTGCGCGCCGCGCACGGCGGCAGGAACGTCGATACCAGCCGCCACATTGGGGAAGACGCGGCTGACGGTCAGCTCCAGCATGGGGTGCCCGCCCTGCTTCTGGACAATCGTCGTCGGGAACCTGACGTCGCCGAAACTCTGATAGTTCGAGAAGGTGACCTCGACCGGCATATCACCCAGCACCGGATTGTCGAGGGTCGTCTCGATGCGCTCCAGGAGATTGTTGGCGTTGATCGTGCCGGTGAACCGGTGGCGGGTGGCCGTGGTGAACGTGACGATCTTATTGGCGCCCTGCGTCCTGACGGTCGCTCGATTCGCCTGCGCGGCCTTGATGAAACCGGGCGGCGTCAGCCAGATCTGGACCTGCCGCTCGGCCACGTTGGCCGGCGCCGGCGCCACAGCGTCGTTGCCGCCGATGTTCCACGCGCTCGTCCCGCTGACCAGCTGAATCTGCCGGACCCCGCCGAACGGCGCGGAACCGTCAGGGTTGGTGCGATTCATCTCCTGCCGCATCATCGGGACCGCGTAGTTGATGTCGGCGATGTAGTTGTTGAGCACGAAACGCGGCCAGGGGAGCGAGGCGTTGACCGCCTGCCCCAGGTTGTAGCTCGACCCACTCCCGCTGTAGTAGATCGACGTCACGTTGGTGATACCCATCGCTTTGGCCGCCGCGTCGAGCGTTGCGGTGGCGCCCTGCCCGGTCACGACCGTCTGCGCCAGCACGAGCGCACAGACGCCCGCCAACAACTTCCTCATATCCCCTCCAGTTCGAGCCATGTGCACACGTGATGTTCTACGCGGCTCCGCGTTCAGTGTCAACAGGCGATCGACGTGGGGGCCAAAGGCTAGAGCCCTGACGGGTACGTTTCGGCCACTTCTCCGGCCTCCCACGCGGCGGTCCGCTCGAGCGGCTCGACGGCGCGCGTCTCGTCGATGTACAAGACGAAATCGAACTGTT